>URPB01000028.1:0-21313 GCA_900549575.1 uncultured Collinsella sp. | reverse complement strand
GCGTCAGATGTGTATAAGAGACAGCCGTAGCGGCAGCGTTATAGCTTCCAGAGACACCCTCCGAGATTGGCATGCAGATCGTCTTGTCGGCGAGCTTAAAGAGCTCAGCCCACTCCCCCACGCTTGGGCAGGCGCTCGATGATGCGCTGGCTTCCGACTGAATGGCAACATTAAGCTCGTGAACATCGAGCAAAAGGTCGTCGACAAATTCGCGCTCCCCTACTCGAATTTTGAGAGGAGCGAATGCAAAGGTGGTACGGGGTGCAGTCGGTTGCCAATCGCGAAGATTGCAGCTCGAATCTGAGATAAGTGCCCAGCTCATTGAGGGTCCTTTCTAGTTGTTCCCCAACAATTATAGCCATCTTTTTGATTGATTGGACGGCTATCTAGTTTTGAATACTAGATAGCCGTCCTGATTTTATGGCAAACGGTAGGGAAAAAAGAATGGGCCTCGTGACTCAAGATCGCGAGGCCCACGTTCGTTCGCTGCAGTAATAAATTAGTAGCGCACGAAAATGTAATTGTTGTTCATGCCGGCGGCAACGGAGCTGATGATGACGCCCGTTTTGTAGTCGGAAGCATGGATCATCTGACCATTACCGATATAAATGCCGGTATGGTAGGAGTTAACCACAACATCGCCGGGTTGCGGATCGGACACACGGGTCCAACCCATGAAGTCGACCGTGGTGCCCAGACGGCAGTAGCGTCCCGTGAGGCAATAGCTTACAAAACCGGAGCAGTCAAAGCTGTTCGGTCCAATGCCGCCCCAAGAATACGCATAGCCGAGCTTGCTGTAGGCGCGCGAAACAACGGAGCCACCATCAACAGACTGACTCGGTGCTGAAGGCGTGGGAGCCGGAGCGGGCGTGGGGGCAGGCTGCGGTGCGGGAGCCGGCGTGTTGCCGCCCTGGTTGTTGTTATTGTTGGTCTGGCCGCCATTGTTGGTGTTCTCGGTCGTACCGGCGGTGTCGTTGCTCACCGTGGCCTTTTCGGCGGTGCTAGCATTAATGCCAGCCTGCAGCGCAGCGTTGGCCTCGGCCTCGGCAGCGAGCTCGGCCTGCAGCTGCGAATCCAGGGAGTTTACGACGTTCTGGGCTTCAGCCTGCTGGGCATTAAGCTCGTCGACCTTCTTTTGCGTGGTGGCGACGTTCTTCTCCTGCTCGGCCTGCTTATCGGTGAGCTGCTGCTTAAGCTCCTTGACCTCTTGAATGGTCTGAGCTTGCTTATCGGAAACTTTGCCGTAGTAGAACAGACGGTTGAGCATATCGCTCAGATCATCGACACCCGTCAAAACCTGAAGCAGGCTCAGACCGCCGGTTTTGTACTCGCCGGCGACATAGGTCGAGAGCTTGGCCTGACCATCGGCGATCTCCTGCTGCTTTTGCGTGATCTCGCCGGCAGTCTGATCGAGCGCCTGCGTCTGCGTGGCAAGCTCATCGTAAATCTGCTGGGTTTGGGTGCCGATCTGCTCGAGTTTCGTACGAGCAGCGGCAAGGTCGGATGCGGTATCGGCGTAGGCAGGAGCCGCGAGGCCCAAGCCCAAAACACAAGCGAGGGTTGCCGTAGCAGCGCAGCGTGCCATGTTTTTGTGCGTGTTTGCTGTGCGCATGTAGCTTCCTTTCCAGTAACTAAGGGTAACGGCTAGCCTACCGTCACCAGGCTAAAGAGCTCCACATCGTCATCAGACGGCGTGAGCTTCTCGCGCGGGTTGAGAAACGCAAGCTCAAGTATACAACCGTAACCGATAAGCTTTGCGCCCATATCTCGCACCAGTTTACCTGTTGCCTCGACGGTTCCGCCCGTCGCGACCAAGTCGTCCAGAATCAACACGGTATCTTTAGAGCTGATAGCGTCGGCATGGATCTCAATTGAATCGGTGCCGTACTCGAGCTCGTAGCTCTGGCTTACGGTCTCGCGCGGCAGCTTGCCCGGTTTACGTGCGGGAACAAAGCCGGCGCCAAGGGCTACAGCCACCGGTACGCCAACCATAAAGCCGCGAGCCTCGGGACCCACGACCTTGGTGATCCCCATGCCGGCAAAGTGCTCGGCGAGGGCATCGGTCATGGCTTTGAGCGCCTCGGGATTGCCAAAGAGCGGCGTGATGTCTTTAAAGACGACTCCGGGCTCGGGATAGTCGGGGATGTCGACGATTTGAGATTCGAAGTCGTATATTGCATGACCTTTCAATGAGTTGCCGAAATATCAGCAGCGGTTATTTGCCCGCGGTGACGGTGCCGGAGTGCGAAGGGGCGACGACCTTGAGCGGCTTTACGAGAGAATCCTCGTGCGAAGCAGGCGCGGCAGTTTCTTCGTTTTTGGCCTTGGTGGACTCGGAGCGAGCGATTTCCTCATCGAGTGCATCGATGTCGGCGTCCTCGACCACGGCGTTGAGCGACTCAAAAACGCGGTTTTTGAGCAGCGCGGTGTGCACGCCCTCCGTCAGGTCGTGAAGCTTCTTAAACGCACGCTCGAGCTTGGCGTCGCGCTCGTCATCGGAGGTATCCATGCCGAGCATGCTCACGAGCACCTGCTCAAACATCGAGGACTCGCGGTTGGCGGAAGACACGTACTGACGCAGGTTGCGCGGCTCGATATGGAAGCGTGACAGCTCGGAGCAGTAACGGATGATCGGAAAATCGCGACCATCGACGAGCTCACGATTCTGCGGACTCTTGATGATGCGAATAAGGTCGTTCTCGGCGAGCGAGCGGATAAACGAAATCTCGACGCCCAACATATCGGGAATGGTCTCGATGGGATGCAGCTTTTGTTTAGTCTCCTTGGGCTCCGTCTTGAGCGGAACATCGGACAGTAAGCCCACCTCGTAGGCGAGCGTTGACAGGTCCGTAGCGTTTTCCAAGCGCTGCTTAATCACGTTGAGCGGCATGTAGCGGGTCTTCTGCAGGTGCAGAATGACCTCCAGGCGATCAACGTCCTCCTTGGAGTACTGACGGTATCCCTTAGGCGTACGATGAGGGGTAATGAGCCCCTCATCCTCTAGAAATCTAATTTTTGAGTTCGAAAGATCGGGGTATGCGCCTCGAAGAAGGTTGACGACTTGGCCGATACTCAAATAGTTGCGTTCGGCCATGCCCTACTCACCGGTTTCGATGCGCTCCGGCGTGCTCTCGTGGTAGATGAGCGTAAACGTACCGATCTGGACGGATGAACCATCGTGCAGCGGGGCTGCATTGACGATGGCACCGTCGACCCAGGTGCCATTGAGCGAGCCCAAGTCCTCGATGCGAGCCTGGAGCCCCTCACGAATAATGCGCGCGTGGCTGCGCGAAACGGTCATGTCATTGAGGAAGATGCCGTTCGCAGGATCGCGGCCGATGGTGGTCACGTCGTCCTCGAGCTCAAAGGCGGCACCAGTCTGCGGACCCTTGACGATGGACAGAACGGGGGCGGTGATGCGCACGTTGGCCATGAGGTCGGGAACGGTGACGTCGCTTGAAGGCACGCGGAATACGCAGGTAGCGTCAGCAGTCTTATCATTCTGAGGCATATTGTTAACCATGTTGTCCATGACAACCCCTAACTTATCGCGGACGTGCCGCAAATAATGAACCGTACGTAATCATACCCCAACGAATCAGTCTTCGATTTCAGGGTTCAGAAAGTCGATGTCCTCGTCCTCGGGATGCGCGAGAGCCTGTTTAATGGCCACTCCGCCCTTAATGGAATAGATGACAGCCGTGAGCATGGAGAAGATCACGCCGCCGTACACAAAGAAGATGCCGAGGGGCACCGAGCTTCCGTTGAGGCCCGGGAAGGCCGTAAGGGTTGAAGGTAAAAGATGCAGGCCGTCAATAACGGGGAACCCGAGCAGCATGAGCGAGAAGCCGGTCATGAGCAGTGCAGTGGCAATCTTTCCGGGAAAGACGACATCGATGGGGCGACGGTGATAATGACGAACGATAAGCGTGCCGATGCCCAGATAGATGTCGCGGCCAATAATGAGCACGCAGACCCAGATGGGCAGCTCTCCGCGGACCACCAGCCCAAGTACGCCGGTGAACAGCAGCGCACGGTCGCAGATGGGATCCATGACCTTGCCGAGCCACGAGACCGTCTTGGTCATGCGGGCGATCTGACCGTCCATCCAGTCGGTAGAGGCGGCAACGGCGTAGATAACGATGGCGATGACGCGGTTGTTATCCGTCACAAACAGGTACAGAAATACCAGGGTGAGGATCAGGCGCGTAAAGGTGATGAAATTGGAGATCGTAAAGATCTTATTCGACGGGTAATCGGAAGTGCCGATAAGCTCCTTTTTGATCTTCTTTTTGATGCCCACAGGACTCCCCCGCTGGTTAACGACAAAACTTTCGATACTATACCCGTTCCGGCGATGTCTATCCAGCGTAAGCATAGAGAGTCCAGACATATGGAGGATGCTACTGGGTTGTGCGGGATTCTGCATTTGTGTACATCAGCCTCCAAATATGACATTTTTCGGCATCTTTGATGGCTGATGTACACGTTTTGATTCGGTGATTACATCTATCGGGAAAGTTGTTGCCTTAAGCAAATTAATCATGATGTGCGGGTCGAGAAGGGTTGGCGCCAAAAGAGCCCAACGGCCGTTACGGCTTCGTTAGAAACGCGCCCCACCATGGATGGTGAACCCGAAAGGTAAGGCGCGCGGGCACGGTGGCTCGGCCCGCGCGCCCGGAAGAGAAAGGATAAACCCATGGGTTACATGCTCGAGACGCGCGGGCTCACCAAGCGCTTCGGCCGCGGCGACCAGGCGCAGGACGCCGTGGCCGACGTGAGCCTTCATATCCGCGAGGGCGAGGTGTACGGGCTGCTCGGTCCCAACGGCGCCGGCAAGTCGACAACGCTCAAGATGATCTGCGGGATGCTGCGGCCGACGGCCGGGGAGATCCTCTTTGCCGGGCACGCCTGGCGCCGCGAGGACCTCTACGCAATCGGCAGCCTCATCGAGGAGGCGCCGCTCTACCCCAACCTCACCGCGCGCGAGAACCTGCGCGTGCGCACCACGCTGCTGGGCCTTCCCGAGAGCCGCATAGATGAGGTGCTCGCCGCCGTGGACCTCGCGGACACCGGGAAGAAGCGCGCCGGGCGCTTCTCGATGGGCATGCGGCAGCGCCTGGGGCTCGCGCTGGCGCTGATCGCCCGGCCACGCCTGCTCGTGCTCGACGAGCCCACCAACGGCCTCGACCCCATCGGCATCGAGGAGCTGCGCGACCAGATCCGCGGCTTCGCGGCGGCGGGTACGACGGTGATCGTTTCGAGCCACATCCTCTCCGAGGTGCAGCAGATGGCGGACACCATCGGCATCATCTGCGGGGGGCGCCTCGCCTACGAGGATGCGCTTCGGCCCGGGCAGGACCTCGAGGAACTCTTCATGAGCTTCTGTCGGGAAGGGCGACGAGCACGCGGGGAGGTGGCGGCATGACGGGCGAGAAAGGCGGCCTGCTCGCGGGCCTGCGCGCCGAGGCCCTGAAGTCGCGCCACGCGGCACCGGTTCGCCTGGCCGTGCTCATGGCGCTGCCGATGCCGCTGCTCGGCGCGATGCCCTACCGGGGCGTGCAGATCTTTAGTGCGTGGAACTACTGGTACGCGCTCTTCCTGCCCGTGTCTCTATCGCTCGTGGTGGCGTGCGTCGCACGGGCGGACGCTCGCACGCGGATGCGGGGGCTTCTGGGCCTGGGCTTCCCGCTCGGGCGCGCCTGGTGGGCCAAGGCGCTCTGGTGCCTTGCTCTTTGCACGCTCTCGAACCTCGTGGTCTTCGGCATCTACCTCGCGGGATCGGCGTTCTCCTCGCAGGGTCTCACGGCCGCGGGCACGCTCACGATGCTCCTCTGCGCGCTCGCCAACACGGTGACCGCGGCGTGGATGATCCCCGCAGGGCTCTTCCTCACGGCGCGGCTCGGCATGCTCGCGGGCATCTTCTGCCCGCTCGCCGCGCAGCTCGTGGGTGGGTTCGCCTGGTCGCTGATGCCGCTGCCGCAGCTCTTTCCGCCGTCGGCGAGCATGGTCATCCCCACGAGCTTCATTCCCGTGCTGCCGAGCGGCGAGCCGCTCGCGGCGGACATGGCGCTCGGCGGGGCGCTCACGGCGGACGGCATGCTCACGCTGGCGGGCCTTGCGGTCAGTGCGCTCGCGTTCGCCGCGCTCACGGCGGCGGGCGCGGCCTGGTTTGCGCACTCCGAGGAGAGGTGATGGCCATGACACGACTCTCCGATCCGACGCCGCGCATGACTCTCCCGCGGGCCCTGCTTTCCGAGGCCCTGCGCCTGGCGCGCTCCCCGCTCTCGGCGGTGCACCTCGCCTGCGGCCTGGCAGCCGGTCTTGCCTGCGGCGAGTACTTCTCCGTAACCCGATGGGACCCGGCGCTGGGCGCGGACGCCTGCGCCCAGTTCCTCGGCGCCCTCATGCCGCTCATGTCCGCCATCGTCTGCGGGCTCGCCGTGGACGAGGAGCGCGCTGCCGGGCGCCTCGCCAACCTCACGGCGGTCCCCTCGCGCGGGCGCGCCGTCGCGGCGAAGCTGCTCGCCCTTGCGGCGCTCGGCGCGGGCGCGCTGGCCGTGGCGCTCGGCGTGTTCGGGGCCGTGCTCGCCGTCGCCGGGCGCCTGCCGCTCGGGCCCGCTCCGCTTGCGGCCGCCTGGGCGGGCATCGTGCTGGGCAGCTTGCCCCTCTACGCGCTGGGGCTCGGCGTGGCCCTGCGCCTCGGCCGCAACGCCGCCATCGGCGCCGGCGCGGCGGGGGTGCTCCTCGCGTTCTTCTCGGTGGGCGGACTTGCGCACGGCCTCATGACCGGCGAGCTCACCGGCGCTCTGGCGACGCCCCTGAGCTGGGTGCCGCTCGCCTGGCCCGCGCGCCTGGGGTCGCTCGGGGTGGAGGCCTTCATCGACGCCGCACGCGCGGCGGGCCCTCTCCTCACGACTGCGCTCGCTAGCCTCGTTCTCACCCTGGCAGCCGACGCCGTCCTTCTTGCCTGGTTCTGCCGCTTCGAGGACGGGAGGGTAGATGCGTAGGAAGCCGCTCGCCGCCATGTTCGTCCTCCTCTCCGCAGCGCTCGTCCTGGGCGGGAATGCCCTGCTCGACGCCGGCTGGGGGTCGGCGCTGCGCTCGATCGCCGACCGCGTGCTGCCTAACCCTGAGATCGCCATGTGGGCGCCCGCGCCCGAGCCCGGCAGCCACGCGAGCTCCTACGCCGACGCCACCGGGGCGGGGGCAAACTACGTCTACCTGGTGGACGCGGCGGACGACAGAGGCAATGTCCGAGAGCTCCAGCTCATCTTCTTCGGGCGGGAGTCGGACGGCGAGGGCTGGCTCGAGATCGAGGCGCGCGGCGGCTCGGGCGTGCGCTACCGCGCGTGCGACGCGGCCGAGACACCCGTGGCTGCGCGCAGGGCTCTGGACCGCTGAGCGCGGCGTTAGTACAATTCCGACGAGAGTTTCAGGAGGTCGAACATGGCGAGGATACTGGCAGTGGATGATGAACGGGCGATCCTCGACGCGCTTGCGCGCGTCCTCGGCCGCGACGGCCATGAGGTCGTCAAGGCGGAGGACCCGACGGCGGTCCCGGGGATGGACCTCTCGCGCTTCGACCTCGTGCTCTGCGACGTCATGATGCCGGGGCTCGACGGCTTCGAGCTCGTGCGGCAGATCCGCCCGGACTTCGACGGCCCCATCGTCTTCCTGACCGCTCGCGTGGCCGAGGAGGATGCCGTGGCCGCCTACGGCCTGGGCGCCGACGACTACGTCCGCAAGCCCTTCGGGGCCGCGGAGCTGCGCGCCAAGGTCGCGGCCCATCTACGCCGTGAGCGCCGGCCGCGCTCGCACGCCCTCTCCTTCGGGGAGGTGCGGATCGACCTCAGGGCGCGCGGCCTCGCCGTGGGCGGCGAGGCCGTGCCGCTCACGCCCACCGAGTACGCCATCTGCGAGTACCTCGCCCGCCACCCCGGGCAGGTCTTGAGCCGCGCGCAGATACGCGAGGCGGTGCTCGGCTGGGAGAGCGACGCCGACGACGCGGCCATATCCATGCAGGTCAGTCGCGCCCGGAGGAAACTCTCCGAGGCCGGCGCCGATCCGATCGCGACCGTCTGGGGGATGGGGTACAAGTGGCAGCTCTGAGGATCGGGGCGCGAGGTCGCGGGGGCATGCCGCTCTCCTTCGTCATCGCGCGCTACTTCGCCTACGCGTTCGCGGCAGTCGCCACGGCGTGGCTCGCCTCGTTCATGATGCTCTCTGTGGCGATCAACGCGGGCTTCGTCTACGAGGCAAGCTGGGGGCCGGCCAATGCGCGCGAGGTCGCGGAGGGCCTGGCACGCGACGGCGTCTGCGGGCAGCAGGACGTGCCGACGGCGTACCGCTACCTCATCCTGAACAAGGACGGAAACGTGCTGATGACAGACCTCGAGAGCACGCGGCTCGAGGACGCGAAGGAAATGGCTCGTACGGCACTCGCCGCGGATCCGGGCACAGTGGAGATCGAGGGCGGGGGTTCGGGCGTTACCTACGCCGCGTTCCCGCTCAAAGGTGGCGGGGCCTGCGCGCTCGTCAGCGAGTATCTGCCGCAGTGGGTCTCGCGCGACCTCGCCGGCCTGCTTCCCAACCCGCAGAACCTCATGCTCGTCGGCGCCACGGCGGGAAGCGCACTTGCGCTTGCGCTCGTCGCGCGCCGCGCGAGCCGCGTGATCTCGCGCAAGATGGCGCCGCTCGCGGAGGCGGCGGGGCGCGTCGGCGCGGGGGAGCTCGACTTCGCGGTCGGCAGCACCAACGTGCGCGAGGTGAACGACGTCCTCGCCGCGATGGACGCCATGCGGGCCTCCCTCGCCGAGTCGCTCGAGGCCCGCTGGGCCGCGGAGCGGGGGCAGCGCGAGCAGATGACGTCGCTCGCCCACGACCTCAAGACGCCGCTCACCGTGCTGCGCGCCAACGCCGACTTCGTAGCGGAGGAGCTGGAAGACGAGAAAGACGCCGACCTCGCGGCCGCCGCGCGCGACATAGCCGGCAGTGTCGAAAGGCTCGACGGCTACGTGCGCCTGCTCATCGAGGCCTCGCGCGGGTCCGGCGGGGCGGAGAGGGCCCCCATGCGGCCGGCCGAGCTTTGCGAGCAGGTCCTCGCCGAGGCCGCCCAGATCGCCCGGGCGCGAGGCGTGACGCTCGACGCGGCCACGGGCCCCGCTGTCGCGGGCGCGCCCGAGGCCGCGCTCGACCGAACCGCCCTGGCGCGAGCCGCCGCGAACCTCGTGGCCAACGCCGCCGAGCACGCACGCTCGCGCGTGGCTGTCTCCTGCGACGTCGCGGGCGGGCACCTCGTCATCGAGGTTGCCGACGACGGACCGGGCTTTTCTCCCGCCGCCCTCGAACGCGGCTGCGAGCGCCTCTTCACAGACGACTCCTCCCGCTCCTCGCGTGACGAAGGCCGCCACTACGGGCTCGGCCTCCACGTCGCCTCCGAGGCCGCGAGCGCCCACGGGGGATCCGTCTCGCTCGCCAACGGCCCCTCGGGCGGTGCGGTGGCCACCATCGCGGTCCCCCTGTGCGGGATCTGACGATTTCCTCGATGTCTACCTCGACTGCGATATGTCGCTCGCCGAGGCCGCGACGAGATGGTGTTGCGTCTGCCCCGTTTGGTGCTTCTAGCTCAAATTTGATCTGATGTAAGGCCCGTGCAATCCTGCATGGGCCTTACTTTTGGCAATTGCTCGACCGATTCGTGGCTTGAAACACAAATTATCGAGTTAAGGAGAAATGGGGTCATACAGCAGCTCTCAGAGCGCTTGCCGCACTCCCCCGCCATTACCTCTGCGGCGTCCTCGTATAGAGCCCATACCGTTTGGCATATCGTTGCAATCGCCCACTTGTCCACCGGTCAAGTGAACTACTGGAATAAATACAGCGACACGCTTGTCCGTTACAGTCGCTATATCTGTGTAAATCGCCGCGATAAATACAGCCTGTACTCGGCTGTATACCAACTACGCGTATGTAGATTCATATCGCGTTAATAAATCGGCTCAAGCGTGTGCAAAACGCGCAAGTAACCGCAAAAGGCGATTATCGCTCAGGTAGATTTTTGGCACCCCGTTGCTTAATCAAAATTAAGCAATTGCTTAAAACAAAAAAGGTCAGGCACTAGATGCCTGACCTGCAAACTTCTGGTCGGGACGACTGGATTCGAACCAGCGACCCCTTGACCCCCAGTCAAGTGCGCTACCAAGCTGCGCCACGTCCCGAAGCTTTTGTTTGTTGCTCTGCTCTCGCTCGCAACAGGGAGTATATTAACCCGAAACTTTAGACTTGTGCAAGAACTTTTTTATAAATTTTGAAGCAAGTCCAAAATTGTATCTGCGAGCTGGGGTTTTGTTAGAACGGGAAGTTCTTTCGTACCCGTTGTGCTCACAATCCAGGCCTTGTTGGTATCGGTTCCAAAGCCCGAATCGGCGCGTGAGACATCGTTGGCGATAATGGCATCGCAGCCTTTGCGTGCCAATTTGCGCTCGGCGTACTTGACGACGTTATCGGTCTCGGCAGCAAATCCGATTACGAGGCGATCGCCCTTTTGGCGTGAGAGTTCGGCCAAGATGTCAACGGTCTCGACGAGCTCGATTCGATCCAGGCGCTCGTTGGCCTTTTTGAGCTTATGGTCCGCCGGGGCCGCCGGCGTGTAGTCGGCGACGGCGGCGGCGCAAATGGCAGCGTCGGCCGTCTGGAAGGCGCTCAGCGCCGCCTGCAGCATCTCTGCGGCGGTCTGCACGCTTACGCACGCCACGCCGCGGGGAACATCGAGCGATGTCGGTCCCAGCACGAGCGTGACCTCGGCACCGCGGCGAGCGGCCTTCCCCGCCAGGGCGATGCCCATCTTGCCCGACGATCGGTTTCCAATAAAACGCACGGGGTCGATCGGTTCGTGCGTAGGACCGGCAGTGATGACGATGCGCTTGCCCGCCAGGTCTTGCGGCACGGGATTGAGCACCTCGCAGATGGCTTCGACGATGTCCTCGGGCTCGCTCATGCGCCCCGTGTCCACGTCGCCGCAAGCAAGGTAGCCACTACCGGGCCCAACCACGTGCACCCCGCGGTCGCGCAGCGTGGCCATATTGGCCTGGGTTGCCGGCGCCTTCCACATGCCATTGTTCATGGCCGGCGCGATCACAATGGGTCGCGGCGTGGCGAGTAGCGTCGTAGAAATCAGGTCATCGGCAATGCCGTTGGCCATCTTGGCGATGATATTGGCCGTCGCGGGCGCCACGACCACCAGATCGGGCTCCTGCGCCAGCGAAATGTGGTGGATGGGGTCGGAAGGATCGTCGAATAGCCCAACCGCGACCGGCTCGTTGGTGAGCGCGCGGAAGGTAAGCGGCCCCACAAACTCCGTGGAATGCTCGCTCATAACGACTTTGACACGTGCGCCGCGCTTTTGCAGCAGGCGCACGATATTGCACGACTTATAGGCGGCGATCCCGCCGGTAATGCCCAGCAGGATCGTTTTTCCCTCAAGTTGCATTGAATTGTTGGATGCCGCCGTCATCGCTAGGCTTCCTTACTCGGGAGCACCAGGAGGCGGTGGCAGTACGGACAGTGCGTAATCTCGCTACCGTCGTGGTTGAGGTCGCTCATGGACGATGCCTGCAGCGCGGTGTGGCAGACCGTGGGGATGTTGCCCTGGATGGTCTCGACGGCCAAGCCGCGGAACTGCTTGAGCAGACGCTCGTAGTCGCTGAGCACGTCGGTGGGCAGCGTAGCGGCCAGCGCGGTGCGCTCCTTGGTGGCGGCATCGATCTGGGCCTGGAGGTCGGCTGCCTTGGCGCGGGCGGCCTTGGTGTCGGCCTTCACGCCCTCCTCGAACTTGGCGATGATTGCCTGTGCGCGAGCCTCGCGGTCGAGCGCCTCCTTGTGGGCGACTACGACGTCCTTGCGGGTGTGCTCGATCTTGTCCAGGCGCTTGGCCAGGGTGGCGAGCTCGTTCTCCAGGTCCTGAACCTCGCGATAGTCAGAGCCGTCGACGTGGCGCTTCTTAGCGGCCTCAATGGCGTTATTGGTCTGGATCTCGGTGGTGTTGAGATCGTCGAGCTCAATATCCAGGTCCTTGCGCTGAGCGTAGAGCTTGGTCATTTCGGCCTTGAGCTTTACATAGGTCTTGCGCTTGGAAGCGAGCTCCTTGAGCTCCGGCATATTGGCAAGTTCGCTCTTGTTGCGGGCGAGCTCCAAATCGATCTGTTGCAGCTTGAGTAGCGTAGCGCCGGCGCTCATAAGTTCTCTCCTTTTGTCACAGTCCACCATTGGCAAGGGTTCAGTATTTTAATCGCATGACGGGGGTCGACCCCGGCGTCAACTGCAGAGTTCATCAATATATCAACGAACGGCTCCTCGGAGCGGTCGTGGCCGAGCAAGATCACCGACAGCCCGCGCAAGGCAAGGTCTTGCGCCACGTGGTAGCCCGCCTCGCCCGTCACGACAACATCTGCGCCCGCGGCGATGGCGAGCTCTCCGAAGTCGCCCAGGGAGCCGCCCAAAATGGCGACGGTGCGGCACGGGCGATCAGCTTTGCCCCACACACGCGGGTCGCTGCCAAAGGCCGTGGCAGCACGGGTGGCAAGATCGCGCAGCGTGCACGGGTCGTTGAGCGTTGCAAGTGCGCCCAGGCCGGTGGCCTCGGGGTCGTCCACGTGCTCCAGTGAGCTCACGGGTGCGGCACCCAGCAGCTTGCTCAGGCAGACACGGGCTTCGTGCGAGCGGTCCAGGTTGGTGTGGAGCGAGATAATGCTCACCCCGCAGCGGGCAGCCTCGTAGAGGGCCGCACTGCACTGGGGTCGTGTGGCATCCGCCGGACAAAAGGCCTCGGGTGCCTTGATGTATATGGGATGATGCGTCAGCAGCACGTTGGCGCTTGCTTCTTGGGCGCGGCGAACATTAGCCTCAGTCGCATCGAGTGCGCAGGCAACGCCGGTGATCTCCGCGGCCGGATCGCCAACGGAGAGTCCTACGTGGTCCCAGGGCTCGGTGTCCGTCTTGGGATAGCGTGCCAGTAGCGCGCGCTCGAGCTCGGCGACGATCATGCGGCACCTGCGATCGAGAGCAGCGTCTGGGCAAACTCGTCCAGATCGTCCGGATTCACGCGGTCGTCAAAGGAAATGCGCAGTGCACCTAGTGCCTGCTCGCGACCAATGCCCATGGCGCTGAGCACATGGCTCGGGTCCATGCTGCCGCTCGAGCACGCCGAGCCGGCCGAAACCTCAAAGCCGGCGGCGTCGAGCTTGATGATGAGTTCCTCTGAGTCCATGCCGTCAATGTAGATCGATAACATGCCGGGCAGACGGTCGGCTTGCGCGTAGTCACCCATGGTGGCGTGAATGCGCGGATGGGCCGTAAGCGTGGCGTAGAGCTTGTCGGAAAGGGCTTGCAGCTTCGCGCGCTCCTGAGCCACATGGGGCGTCAGAGACGAGGCGGCAGCGGCAAAGGCGAGCTGCGTGCGCAGGTCTTGCGTGCCGGCACGACGACCGGCCTCCTGTCCGCCGCCGAAGATGCGCGGGCGCAGCGGCGTGCGGCTCTTAAGGTAGAGTGCGCCAGATGCCACGGGACCGCCAATCTTGTGGGCTGCGACGGACATGGCGTCGACGCCCAGCTCGGTGACATCGAGTGGAATATGCAAGTAGCCCTGGATGGCATCGGTGTGGAACAGGGCACCTGCGGTGTGCGCAGCTGCGGCAAGCTCGCGGATGGGCTGCACCACGCCGGTTTCGTTGTTGGCGACCATAATGCTCACGAGCGCCACGTCGTCGCCTAGCAGCTCGACAAGCGTGGCAGGCTCAACGTAGCCCGCGCGGCAGGGCTGCACCAGGTCGACGGTAAAGCCGGCGGCACGCAGCAGCGGCAGGTTGTCCAGAATCGAATCGTGCTCGATGGCCGAAACGATTACGCGACCGCGCTTGCGATCGCGCTGACGAGCGCCCTCGGCAAGACCGAGCAGCGCCAGCTGGTTGGCTTCGGTGCCGCCGTTGGTCAGTACAATCTCGGACGGGCGGACGTGCGCGCCAAAGCTGCGGGCGATCTCGCGACGTGCAACCTCCAGACGCGCGGCAGCCTTGCGGCCGAGCGAATGCAGCGAGTTGGGGTTGACGCCGGCAAGCTCGCTGTCGTCGTACTCGCGCTGCGCAAGGAGCGCCTCGGCGCGCATTGGCGTCGAGGCGGCATAGTCAAGATTCACGGGTATGCGGTTTTGACCTGCGGTCATAAGGGTTTATGCCTCCTGTGCGGCCTCGTTGCCCAGCTTCTGCAGCAGCGCAACCTCGGCAGCGGGATCTTCGGACTTAAATACGGCGGAGCCGGCCACGAGCACGTTGGCGCCGGCCTTGACGACCTCGGCGATGTTCTTGGAAGAGATACCGCCGTCGACCTCGATCAGGGGCGACACGCCGTGGCGCTCGCACATGGCCTTGAGCTCGTGAAGCTTTGCGATGGTGCCCGGGATAAAGCTCTGGCCGCCAAAGCCCGGGTTCACGCTCATGAGCAGTACCATATCGACGACGTCGATGATGCTCTCGAGCACGCACACGGGGGTGGCGGGGTTGAGCACCACGCCGGCCTTGACGCCGCGCTGCTGCAGATGCGTGAGCGTGCGGTGCAGGTGCGTGGAAGCCTCGTAGTGCACGGTGATCATGTCGGCACCGGCGTCGGCGTACCAATCGACCGTCTCGTCGGGGTTCGTCACCATGAGGTGCGCGTCGACCGGTACATCGGTGGAGCGCTTGACGGCCTTAAGGATGTCAACGCCAAAGGTGAGGTTGCCGGTAAAGTGACCGTCCATAACGTCGAAGTGCACGTAGTCGGCACCGGCGATCTTGTCGAGTTCGCCCTTGAGGTTGGCCATGTCGGCCGAAAGGACAGACGGAGCGATTTTGATGGAACCCATGGTAGAAGCCTTTCTGCGCTAGTCGGTGAGTCCGTAGAACTCTTGAGAAGGGACGCGATCTGTGAGAATCTCGAGCGCCCTATCCAAAGTAACACCGTTGTAGAGCGTTTGCTCCACGGCAAAGGTGAGCGGAATGTCTACGCCCAGTGAACGGGCAAGCTCACTGACGCTGCGGGCCGCGACGGCGCCCTCGACCACCATATGCGTACGTGCCTGGTACTCGTCGAGCGAGATGCCGTGGGCAAACTCGTAGCCAAAGGTGCGGTTGCGCGAATGCTCGGAGGTGCAGGTGGCAATGAGGTCACCCATGCCGGCAAGACCCATGCAGGTCATGGCTTGACCGCCGCGGGCGTGCACCAGACGGCTGATCTCGGCCAGGCCGCGCGTCATGATAAGGGCAAGCGTGTTGTCGCCCGCACCAGAACCGGCGGAAATGCCGCACACGATGGCGATGACATTTTTCATGGCGCCGCAAACCTCGACGCCGGTCATGTCCTGCGACAGGTAGATGCGGAAGGCCGTGGATAGGAGCAGGTCCTTAAAGGTCTCCCCTACCTGTGGATCATTGCTGGCGATGACGGCGGCAGAAAGCCCGCCGCGGCAGATCTCCTCGGCATGGTTGGGGCCCGAGAGCGCCGCGACACGCGACTCGTTGCCGATCTCACTGGCGATTACCTCACTCATAAGCAGGCCGGATTCGGGCTCAATACCCTTGGTGAGGCAGAGTGCCGGGGTGTCGGCGGCGATGAAGGGTGCTGCCTGATGGCATACGCTGCGCAGGTGCGTGGAGGGCACGGCAAAGATGATGGCCTCGGCGCCGTCGAGCGCCTGCGACAGGTCCGTGGCGGCGACAACGTTGCCGGGCAGCTCGTAGTCCACCAGATACCGGGGATTGCGGTGCTCGGCATTGATGCCGGTGGCCGTCTGCTCGCTATGGGCCCACATGGTCACGCGCTCGGCTCGCTCGGCGGCGAGGCCGGCGACGGCGGTTCCCCAGGAGCCGGAGCCAATCAGCGCAACATTCATGACTCTCTCCTACTTATCGTCGGGCTCGGTGACGCGCTTGGTAAACGAGAGCTTGGACTCCTTACCGGCCATGAGCTTTTGGATATTCGAGCGATGGGCCCACACCACGGTGATGCCGATCATCGCCATGCAGAACTTGAGGCCCAGGCTGCTGTACGGAAAGACCGCGCAAGCAGCGATAGGAAGTCCGATGGCCGCGGCAAGCGAACCCACTGACACATACTTGGTGATGGCGACGGCTACGATAAACATGCCCAGCAGCGACAGGCCAATAGGCCAGTACCAGGCGAGGATGACACCCAGACCAACTGCGATACCCTTGCCGCCGTGGAAGTTGAGATAGGGCGAGAAGATATGGCCCCACACGGCTGCCAGGCAAATGACACCGAGCATCCAGTCGCCGGGGGCTCCGGGCGCCATGATGTTCGGCGGAAATCCATAGCCCACGCTCGCGATGAACGGACGGGCGATGACAACGCAGATGGCGCCCTTAAGGCAGTCGAGCAGCAGCGTGAGCGCGGCCACCTTGGGGCCGGCTACGCGCAGGGCGTTGGTGGTGCCGATGTTACCGGAGCCCGCCTTGCGAATGTCGGTGTGGTTAAACACGCGGCCCAAGATCAGGCCAAACGGAATCGCTCCGATAAAGAACGAGACCACGGCGCAGATGGCGGTCAGCAGAATCGGATTATGCATCCTTTTGCTCCTTCTTCCTAAAGAAGAGTCGAATGGGCGTGCCGGCAAAGTCGAAGGTCGAGCGCATGCGGTTCTCCACGTAGCGCTGGTAGGTGTCGTTGACCAGGTCACTGTGGTTGACGAAGAACGTGAACGTCGGCGGGTTGACGCCCGTCTGGGTCACGTAGTGCATGCGCAGGCGGCGCTTGCCGTCCACCACGGTATGACCGAACTCGCGCAGGTCGGTGAGGAACGCGTTGAGGCACGAGGTGCTAATCTTCTGCGAGCGCGTCTTTTCGGCGGCGTCTACCATCGCCCAGATCTTCTCGACGCTGCGGCCGGTGAGAGCAGAGATGCGCAGGTACTGGGCCCAGGGAGCCATGACGCCCAGACGGCGGTCGATGGTCTCCATGCAGGCCTCGCGCTTACGGTCGTCGTCGAGCAGATCCCACTTGTTGAGCAGCACAACGATGGCGCAGCCGCGCTCGATGGCAAGACCCATGACCTTCTGGTCCTGCTCGGTAACGCCCACGGAGGCGTCGACGACGAGCAGCGCCACGTCGGCGCGGTCGATGGCGCGCAGGCCGCGGACCATGGAGTAGTACTCGATGTTCTCGTACACGGTGCTCTTCTTGCGAATGCCCGCGGTGTCGACCATGCGGTAGTGCTTGCCGTTACGCTCGACGACAGTGTCGATGGCGTCGCGCGTCGTGCCGGCAATGTTGGACACGATAGAACGGTCGGCGCCCAGGATGCGGTTGAACAGCGACGACTTGCCGGCGTTGGGGCGGCCGATGATGGCCACGTTCAGCGCGTCGGGGAACTCATCGGCGACCTCGTCTTCTTCCTCGGGAAGCAGGGCCACGATATCGTCGAGCAGGTCGCCCGTGCCATGGCCATGCAGGGCCGAGAGCGGCGTGGGCTCGCCGATACCGAGCGAATAGAACTCCCAGATGCTGTCGTTTTCGCGATCGGGGTTGTCGAGCTTGTTCACCAGCAGAAAGACCGGCTTGTCGCAGCGCTTGAGCATGCGGGCGACCGACTCGTCCTCTTCGGTGACGCCGGTGCGGCCATCGACTACAAACAGGATGACTGCGGCTTCCTCGGCGGCGGCGAGCGCCTGGTCGCGGATGGACGTGGCAAAGACGTCGTCGCTCTTGAGCGGCTCGATACCGCCCGTGTCGACGATGGTGAACTCGCGGCCGTTCCAATCGGCCGTGTGATACGAGCGGTCGCGCGTGACGCCGCGAGACTCGTGGACGATGGCGTCCGAGGTCTGGGCCAGGCGGTTAACGAGCGTGGATTTGCCCACGTTGGGGCGTCCGACGACGGCGACGATAGGTTTCATCTGCTCTCCTTTAATGGGTAGGTTCAGTGGAAGTGTTAGAGTCGGCAGGCACAATGCCAAGGATATGCTCCAGGGTATCGAGCAGCTCATGCGGCATGGTTGACACCACATGAACCTCGGCGCCGCGACTGGTAAGGCTTGCGAGTAAATCGTCACGATGATACTCGTCAAGCGTCATGCCGTCAGCGTTGAACATGAGCTTAGGCACAAAGAGCATAACCCCCGACAGATCTTGGGGCAGCTGCTCCAAGATGTCACACGCGACGATGAGGCCGGTCACGTCCACGTTGCCGCCAAAGTAGCGGTTCTTGATGGCCGTGACAGTGCCGGCGAGTCCCTGGGGCGACTCCACAAAGCGGGCCACCGTGTCGCGTGCGCTGGCGCCCGAGAGGCACAGCAGATGCTGGCTGCGGGCGGCGATGGCCTCGCGGACGCGGGCCAGACGCTCGGTATAGGCGGCAAGCACGTCGTCGGTCTCGTCTAGATACGAGCGGATCATGCCGATGCCGTCGTAGTACTGCGGGTAACCGTCGTAAAAGTCTGCCTCTGGAGGATCGATGCCGGCGTCCAGATAGAACTCGTCGCTCATCTGGAAGGTGTGGCGGCCAAAGCGCTCATAGGCGCGGTCCTGGAACGGTCGGATCATGGCAATGGTCTCGCGCGCCAGTTCGGGCTTGTCGCTGTATGACCAGCTAAAGCGGTTTTGGTGTTTGGTAAAACCGAGCGGCACAATGCCCAGGCTTGTGATTTGCTCGTGCTCCTCGCAAAAGCGCAGGGTCTTTTCCAGCTCCTCGCCGTCGTTCATGCCGGGGCACAACACGATCTGCGCGTGAATCTCGATGCCGGCGGCCATGATGGTCTCGAGTACGTCCATGCCTCGCTGGGCGTTACGGCCCATCATACGACGGCGGACGTCGGGGCTCACAGCGTGGACCGACACGTTCATGGGACTCATGTTGCGCTGGATGACGTTTTGCACGTCCTCGTCGGTGAGGTTCGTAAGCGTGACAAAGTTGCCTTGCAAAAAGCTTAGGCGATAGTCGTCGTCGCGAATATAGAGCGTGGAGCGGCCGCCCTTGGGGAGCATGGTCATAAAGCAGAACACGCAGGCGTTGACGCAGGTACGCATGCCGTCGAAGATGGGGCCATCGAACTCCAAACCCCAATCCTCGCCGGGAAAGCGGTCGAGCTCGACGGGGGTGACGGTGCCGTCGCGCGGGTCGAAAACCTCGAGGTCGACGGTATCATCGTCGGCCTCCCAGAGCCACACGATCATGTCGGTGAGCGCCTCACCGTTGACCGTGAGCACGCGCATGCCCGGCTCGATACCCACATCCCACGCGGGCGATTCGGGACGCACGTTCTTTACGAGCGCGCCCTCACCCGGCTCGGGGTCGCGGCTGCGCCCGTAATCGGCCACCTCGGCGGCGTATGCGGGTACGGTCTGGTCCATGGTTAGCGGCAAAGCTCCTTGATGCGCTCGACGGCGCGCTCGATGTGTTCTTGCGGGGTGGAGGCTCCGGCGGTGATGCCGATGTGGTGAGCGTCGGTAAACCACGCGGCTTGGAGCTCAGAAGCTTCCTCGATGTGATACGTGCGCTCGCAGGCGTCTGCGCAAATCTGCGCCAGGCGGCGGGTGTTGCCCGAGTTCTTGCCGCCCACGATGACCATGCAGTCGCAGCGGTTGGCAAGTGTGGCTGCTGCCTGTTGACGCTCACTCGTGGCGGCGCAGATGGTGTTGATCACGCGCAGCTCCTGCACGCGCGGGGTGATAGCAGCCACGACCTCGGCCAAGTTCTGCGCAGTCTGGGTGGTCTGCACAACCAAGCCCACTTTACCCTTGAGCGACAGCGCGTCCGCATCGGCAGCGCAGCTCACGACCTGCGCGTCATCGCCGGCGTGGCCCAGGATGCCCTCGACTTCGGGGTGGCCCGGCTCGCCCACGACGATCACGCGGTAGCCCTCGCGCACCAGGCGCTCGGCCGCCACGTGGACCTTCTTCACGTAGGGGCAGGTGGCGTCGACGACGTTAAGGCCACGCTCGCGAGCGGCATCAATGACCTGCGGCACCACGCCGTGGGCGCGGATGATCACAGTGCCCGACGTGGCGTCGTCCAAGGTGTCGGCCAGACCGACGCCTGCCTCGGCGAGCTCGCGTACCACGATCGGGTTATGGATGAGCGGACCCAAGGTATGGACCTGAGTGCACTCCCCTGCCTGCGGCGCAGCGGCCAGCGCCATATCGAGCGCACGCTGTACGCCGTAGCAGGTGCCGGCGTGGGCAGCGATTTCGATAGTGGGGGCGTCTGCCTTGCCGGGCACAGCCTCGGCGGTGTTCATGACTTCCTCGTCCATGGCTAGAACCTGCCCGGGTGCTCGGCGCACAGGTCATCACGCATGGCGTAGACGCGACTCATGGCTTCGGACTCAAACCAGGCTAGGCGCTCCTTGCGCTTGAGCTCGACAGGCGCGTCGGAAAGCGAAATTAACTTGCCGGCGCGGATCCAGCACTTTTTGGGGCGCATGATCTTTTTGCCCGCAGGCGTAATATCGGACCAGCCGCAGATGGCGAGCGGGTTGACGGGTGCCTTACCCATCTGGGCGATGAGCGCAAAGCCGCCGTGGACTTCGGGCTTGATCTCGCGCGAGCGGATGCGCGTACCCTCGGGGAAGATCAGTACGTCCTCACCGCGCTGCAGCGCATGCTGGGCGGCACGCAGGCACTTCATGTCGGCGGTGCCGCGCTCGACGGGAATGCCGCCCACGCGGCTAAAGGCCCAGCGCACGATCTTGCTCTTCGCAAACTCGGACTTAAAAATGGGGCGAATGCGGCGGCCGCCAAAGAACAGCGCCGTCTCCACAGCTAGGAGCTCGGCCATCGATGTGTGGTTGCAGATGACCACGCTGCCGCGGCCTTCCTGGCGCTCAAACAGCAGGTCGCTGTCCTCGACCTTCCAACGCCACATGAGCTTGGAGAAGACCCACAGGATGCCCATGACCACGGCGACGGTGCCGCGGATGAGCGCCGGGAACTCGGCGTAGGGGGCGTTGTAGTAATCCTCGGGCGTCTGCTTAAACAGGCGCATGGGCTACCTCCTTTGGTTGATGAGGTCCTCGATGATCGAGACGACCTCGTCGATGGTGTGGGCGGTGGAGTCGACATGTACCGCGTCCTCGGCGGGAACGAGCGGCGCGACCTCGCGGCTGCTGTCGAGCTTATCGCGCTGCTTGAGGGCGTCGAGGGTCTCGTCGACCTCGGCCTCAAGCTGCTCTTCGGTGAGCGGCTGGGCGTCGTTTTGGTGGCGCTGCAGCACACGGCGACGGGCACGCTCGCGCGGGTCGGCGGTCAGGAAGACCTTGACCTGTGCGTT
>URPB01000027.1:0-21475 GCA_900549575.1 uncultured Collinsella sp. | reverse complement strand
CGGGTGGTTTCTGATGCGGCGCGCTGCGCGCCCCGCACAGGCTAAAGCCTCTAATGAAAAAGGGGCGACGGGTAAATCCCGCCGCCCCTTTGCTTGAGCTCAGCTATTCCTCGGGCGCCTCGTATATCGGCGTCGGCGTGTTGTCGCACACGACGGTAAAACCGCCGTCCTTGTCGACATCGACCGTCACCTGATCGCCCTCGCGCACCGTACCGTCGATGATAGCGGCGGCAATGGCATCCACGACCTCGCGCTGCACGAGACGCTTGAGCGGACGGGCACCAAAGACCGGGTCCAGGCCGCCCACGGCGAGCATCTGCTTGGCCGCCGGGGTGATGGCCAGCGTCATGCGCTCCTTGGCCAGACGCGCGCGGACGTCGGCGAGCTGGATGTCGACGATCTTCTCGATCTGCGCCATGCCGAGCGGATGGAACACCACGATATCGTCGATACGGTTGAGGAACTCGGGGCGGAAGGTTTGAGCCATGGCCCCGTCAACCTGATGGCGCATCTCCTCCTCGTCCTTGCCGGACAGATCGGCGATAGCCTTGGAGCCCACGTTGGACGTCATGATGATAATCGTGTTCTTGAAGGACACTTGGCGACCCTGACCGTCGGTCAAACGGCCGTCGTCGAGCACCTGCAGCAGCACGTTAAAGACATCCGGATGAGCCTTCTCCATCTCGTCGAGCAAGATCACGGAGTAGGGACGACGGCGCACGGCCTCGGTGAGCTGGCCGCCCTCGTCATAGCCCACGTATCCCGGGGGCGCACCGATCAGACGCTGGACGCTGAACTTCTCCATATACTCGGACATGTCGATACGCACGAGCGCGCGCTCGTCATCGAACAGGCACTCGGCCAGCGCCTTGGCGAGCTCGGTCTTGCCTACGCCGGTGGGGCCCAGGAAGAAGAAGCTGCCGATGGGCTTGTCTGGGTCGGAGAGACCCGCACGGCTGCGACGCACGGCCGCGGCTACAGCGGAGACGGCCTCGTCCTGACCGATAACGCGCTTATGCAGCTCGCCCTCCAAGCCCTTCAACTTGTCGAGCTCGCCCTGCATCATCTTGGACACGGGCACACCGGTCCAGGCGCTCACGACCTCGGCGATCTCGTCGGAGGTCACCTGTTCGTTGAGGCCCTCGCCGTCCTGCTGCTTTTGCGCCTCGAGCGCAGCCTCGGAATCCTGAATCTGCTGCTGCAGACCCGGGATCACAGAATAGCGAAGCTCGGACGCACGGCCCAGATCGCCGTTGCGCGTCGCGCGCTCCTCTTCGCTCTTGGCCGCGTCAAGCTGGCCCTTAAGCTCCTGCACGTGGTCGATGGCGTTCTTTTGGTTGAGCCAGCCGGCCTTTTGCACGTTGAGCTTTTCCTGGACTTCGGCAATCTCTTGGCGCAGAGCCTCCAAACGCTCCTTAGAGGCGTCGTCGGTCTCTTTCATGAGCGCCTGTTCCTCGATCTGCAGCTGGGTGAGCTGACGCGTGGTGGCGTCGATCTCGACCGGCATGCTGTCGAGTTCCATGCGCAGGCGGCTCGCGGCCTCATCGACCAGGTCGATAGCCTTGTCGGGCAGGAAGCGGTCGGCGATGTAGCGGTCGGAGAGGTCGGCGGCAGCCACGAGCGCGCTATCGGTGATGTGTACGCCGTGGAAGATCTCGTACTTCTCCTTCAGGCCACGCAGGATTGAAATGGTGTCCTCGACGGTAGGCTCGCTGACCATCACGGTCTGGAAACGACGGGCGAGCGCCGCGTCCTTCTCGATGTACTTGCGGTACTCGTCGAGCGTGGTCGCGCCGATCGCGTGCAGGTCGCCACGAGCGAGCGCCGGTTTGAGGATGTTGCCGGCGTCCATGGAGCCCTCGGTGGCACCCGCGCCCACGATGGTATGGAGCTCATCGATGAACAGGATGACCTTGCCTTCGGATTTTTGCACTTCCTTGAGCACGGCCTTCAAGCGGTCCTCGAACTCGCCGCGGTACTTGGCGCCGGCGACCAGCGCGCTCATGTCGAGCTCGATGAGGTCGCGGTCGCGCAGGGTGCTCGGTACGTCGCCGGCCACGATTCGCTGAGCAATGCCCTCGACGATGGCCGTCTTGCCGACGCCCGGCTCGCCGATAAGCACGGGGTTGTTCTTGGTGCGGCGGGACAGAACCTGAATAGTACGACGGATCTCGTCGGTACGGCCGATGACCGGGTCGAGCTTGCCGGCGCGAGCCAGATCGCAGATGTTGCGACCGTACTGCTCCAACGCCTCAAACTGCGTCTTGTCCTCGGCAGACGTCACGCGGTCATCGCCGCGCAGTTCCTCGTAGACTTGCTCGATGCGCTCCTTGGTCACGCCGGCGTCACGCAGCACGCGACCCGCCTCACCCTTGTCCTCGGCAAGTGCCATCAGCAGATGCTCGGTCACCACAAAGCTGTCGCCCATCTTGGTGGCCTTTTTCTCGGCCTTCTCGATCACGCGAACGAGCTCGTTGGACAGGCCCATCTGCTGACCCTCGCCCGACACCTTGGGCGCATGGTCGATGGCATCTTGTGTGGAGCGTGCGAGCTGAGCCGGGTCGGCACCGATGCGCTCGATGATCACGGAGATATTGCGCTCGCCGGCACCGAGCAGGGCAGACAGCAGGTGGATCGGCTCCACCGCGCCGGCCTGTGCATCGGCAGCCGTGCTCATGGCGGTCTGCAGCGCCTCGCGCGACGTCATTGCTAGCTTATCGATTCTCATGGAATCACCTCTCTTGGGGCGGCCGCCCTACGGGGCGGCTTCACGTTGTTCGAGAAGTATTGTTGCCAGCTTTACGCGATCTTATACACAAATCTAAGTCTCTATATATAAGATTTTCTGAGTGAATTACGGATAGGGTACTGAGATGTCAGCCCGCCGCTGCCCAGGCGCGCTACCGTCTCGATCTGTAACATCTAGCAGCCATTTTTGATCCTAGATGTTACAGATCGAGACAGACCGAAAACCACCACAAAGAGGACAGGCACCTTTGTGGTGGTCGCGGTCTCTACTCCTTCGCCGAACCCGTACTTCCCGATTCGACGGTCCAGGGCATCTCATCCTCGAACAGCCATGTACGGGCAGACCCACTATCGCGTGCAGTCTGCGGGTCAGGCAAGCAGGTCTGTTTATAGGCATCTTGGATACACTGACCCATAAAATCGTTGAGCTCGCTCTGGTCGCCCTCCATGACATAGGCGACATCGCCGTCCATGATGTAGATGCCCGGACCCTCATTGCCCTCGTAGCCCGGATCGTACGAGACATCACATAACTTTGCGCCGTTTGCAGTGTCCAGCTCGATGGACGAGTGGCATCCGCCAACCATGTCGTTCGCTTTTGCCCGATAGGACGCATATCCGTACCAACGCTTAAATGTTTTGCCCTTGAGTAGCTCGGACGCCCTATCGATCAGGCTTGTATCCGTGGTATAGCGCATGGCCCCAAGCTGAATACGCGGATAATTACTAATACCCAGCACAGCCGGCTGCTCATCAAAATCAACGGTAATGGTCTCGGACTTGTCGTCGCCGGTCAGAAGTTCGACAGATTGAGTCACAGGCTTGACCACCGGCTCCGTCACCGCAGCAGGTAGAAATGCCATACCGACAGCGCCCGCGCCAACCACAGCGATCGCAAGCGCCAAGACAATCAATCCAATACGGGCAGAACGGCTCACGGCAAAACACCCCACAATGCAAACCTTCGCCACCTGCACTAATGATACCGCCAGCTAACACTATTACCAAAAGAAGCCGCGCGCTCCTCACCACCACAAAGGGGACAGGCACCTTTGTGGTGGTTTTCGACGCTAACGGTCGACCATCTCGCGCAATGAGATTAAACTTGAATTGCTCTCTGAACATATCCATTTCTGCCTATCCTCAACAGATCTTTGTCTCGAGGAGCGCATATGAAGCCGCCTCATTCCACCGGTCGCAACGTCATCGCCATTCTCGCCATACCCATCGTGATGCTCTTCCTTATCGTCATCACGCCCTTTTCCCTTGGTATCACCTCGCCCTTCGATTTATGCGGAATGGTCGACGCCAGCTCGCGTGCCACCTCGCTCTCCTTTATCTGTCGCGGCGTGTTTTACGAAGATGGAATTCCCACCGGAAGTTGGCAGTCAAAGTTGCCACTGCTCGGTCAGATCGACGGATGCTCCCCCTATTTCTGCCTTGGACCTCAGACGCTAAACTATCTAATCGACGACCAGCCACTCGACTTCATCACCCTCGCCTACGACTACGCACCAAACACCGATGAGCGCCACATGAACCAAGTCCTCGACAAGATGCTTGGACAGTGCGGGCTCACCGAGGAGGCCGGTCGAACCATCTATAGCAACCAGAAATTAAAGCGAACAGAACTCCGCCGTGTCGGAAAAATCAAAGGGCGAAACGGGGCCGCCTACTGGGATGCCTGGGCAACACGCGACAAGGGCGAATTCGGACACAGCACCTATATGGTCACTGTCTACACCAAAGACGGAATTAAGGACAATGTTGACGATTTCGCGTCATCCAAACTCGGCATCCCCAAAACAACCAAACCCGCCAGCCCAGATGAAATTCTGTAGAGCCGCCCATTAACATGCCGCTCAACGATCACAACAGCATCGAGCTCGTCCCCACCACCACAAAGGTGCCTGCCCCCTTTGTGGTGGTTTTCAACAAAAAGAAGCCGCCCCGATAACAGAGGCGGCATCAAGCAAGTCTATTTATTAGCGTCCCTCAAGACCCAACGAGAACGCAGAAATGTAGCCCGGGGCTTACCCTTTCCCGAACGCGGCCCTCGTGAAGCGCGTGAGCGGGCGGGAAAGGGTAAGCCCCGGGCGGACAATTAAGTGCGCTACTCGGCAGCGGCCTTGAACTTGTTGTAGTTGATCAGGCAGCCGGCCTTGACGATGGCACGCTCCTCTGCCGTCATATCGGCAATGTAGAGCTCAATCTGCTCGACCGCACCATCGGCGCGCACCACGTAGGCGGCGATGTCCTTCAGGTCGCCATCGAGCGCGGCACGGATACCCGGCACAAAGACGTAATCGCCCACCTCAAAGTTGGGCTCGGCCTCCATCTGGAAGGGCACCATGCCCCAGTTCATCACGTTGGAGCGATAGCGCTTGGTGGCGTACTCGTGGACGATGTTGGCCAGGCCGCCAATTACGCGCTGGCAGCTCGCGGCCTGCTCGCGGGCGCTGCCGTCGCCAGGCTTCTTGGCGTAAATCATGGAACCGAACTCGGTCGCCTTGGCATCGGCCGCGACACCCGCGCCGGCCAGCGCCTCAAACACACCGGCAAGCTCGGCATCGAACGCCGCCAGGTCGCCCGCGGACTCGCCGGCAACGCGACGCTTCTCCACAGCGTCGACCTCCTTGGAGCGACCCACGTAGGCCGGGTCGCGGCGGCTCAGCGTAAACTCAGCCAGGCCCAGCGGGTTGGAGCGGAAGGAGCTCGTCTCGCCCGAGGGAATGAGCTCGTCGGTCGTGGTGACCGGGTCCATGATCTTGGAGCAAACCTTGAGCAGGATGTCGTCGCCGAGCGGCTCCATCGCGGGCCACGGCTTGATGTTGGGGCCTTCGACCAGCTCGTCGGCAGGCTCCGCCTTGCCAAAGCCCCAGTACACGCGCTTCTTGTACGGCGCGTCGTCAAAGGTGTACTCGCAGGCCTCGTCCCAAGTGTCCTCGGGCAGGTCGGTCGCCGGCGTCAGGACGCCGCCGTT
Source organism: uncultured Collinsella sp. (assembly GCA_900549575.1). Taxonomy (GTDB): domain Bacteria; phylum Actinomycetota; class Coriobacteriia; order Coriobacteriales; family Coriobacteriaceae; genus Collinsella. The sequence continues at coordinate 15,744 of URPB01000027.1, read as the reverse complement.
GGCAGCCGTTGCCGCAATGGAGCGGGCGTCCATCAGGGCCACGGCGCTCAGCTGGCCATTACCCGGCTTGGAACCCTCGCGGTTGGGGAAGTTGCGCGTGGTGTGACGGATCGAAAGGCCGTTGTTGGCGGGCGTGTCGCCGGCGCCGAAGCACGGGCCGCAGAATGCCGTGCGCACGATTGCGCCGGCCTCCATGAGGTCGTAGATGTAGCCGCGGCGTGTAAGTTCGAGCGCCACGGGCTGGCTCGTGGGATAGACCGACAGCGAGAACTCGCCGCAGCCGGTATTGGCGCCCTTGAGCACGCGGGCAGCCTGGACCACGGAGTCATAGTTGCCGCCCGAGCAGCCGGCGATAACGCCCTGCTGCACGTGCAGCTTGCCGTCGACGATCTTGTCGAGCAGGCTAAAGTGCGTCTTGCCCTCGCCGATCTTGGCGGCCTCGAGCTCCACCTCGTGCAGGATGTCCTCGAGGTTCTCGTTGAGCTCGTCGATCTCAAAGCCGTTGGAAGGATGGAACGGCAGTGCGATCATGGGCTTGATGCTCGACAGGTCGACCTCGACGCAACCGTCGTAGTAGGCGACATCGGCGGGCTTGAGCTCGCGATAGTCGTCGCCGCGGCCGTGCATGGTCAAAAACGCGTGCGTGTCCTCGTCGGTGGCCCAGATGCTCGACAGGCAGGTGGTCTCGGTGGTCATGACGTCGACGCCGTTGCGGTAGTCGGTCGTCATGCTCGCGATGCCGGGGCCCACAAACTCCATGACCTTGTTCTTGACGTAGCCCTTGGCAAAGACAGCGCGGATGATGGCGAGCGCCACATCGTGCGGGCCGACGCCGGGGCGCGGGGCACCCGTGAGGTAGATGGCGACGACGCCGGGATAGGCGACGTCGTAGGTGTCGCGCAGCAGTTGCTTTGCCAGCTCGCCACCGCCCTCGCCCACGGCCATAGTGCCCAGAGCGCCGTAGCGGGTGTGCGAGTCGGAACCCAGGATCATCTTGCCGCAGCCCGCGAAGTTCTCACGCATAAAGGAGTGGATAACGGCGATATGCGGCGGAACGAAGATGCCACCGTACTTCTTGGCGGCCGAGAGGCCAAAGACGTGGTCGTCCTCGTTGATGGTGCCGCCCACGGCGCACAGCGAATTATGGCAGTTGGTGAGCACGTAAGGCAGCGGGAACTGCTCCATGCCCGAGGCGCGCGCCGTCTGGATGATGCCGACAAAGGTGATGTCGTGGCTCGCCATGGCGTCGAAGCGAATCTTGAGTGCCTCGGGATCTCCGGACGTATTGTGTGCCTGGAGGATCGAATACGCGATGGTGCCGCGCTTGGCATCCTCGGGCGTCTGCGTAATACCGCGCTCGGCAGCCTCGGCCGCAGGCACAACCTCGCTGCCGCCGCGCAGGTAGATGCCGTCCTCGTACAGCTTGACCATACTGTCTCCCACTCTGCCCAAAACGATTTGGGCGCATAGCATACATTCGTTCAATATCGTGCCATAGAACGGTTGCGAGTGGGTTACGAATCTGCACGTTCACTTTATCTCAGTAAAGCAAAGAACGAGTTGGGTGCCGGGGGCAGACTTAGACGCCGAAATGACGAGAGTGGATAATCTCCCACTTTGAGCCTGCAAACAGGCCAAAAACGGGAGATTATCCACTCTCATTCTGCGGGCACTCATTTAAGTCTGTCCCCAATGAGTGCCCGGCAGCGTCGGCGGAGCTATAGGTCGCTACCCGTACCTAGCAGCTTGCGCATGACTTGCTCGGGGTTGACTGAGCCGTCGCGCGGGGCCAGGGCGGTGATCTTCTTCTGCATCTTATACTCGTGCAGCTCGTCCTCGAGCTGGCGCACGCGAGCGCGGAGCTTCTCGTTCTCGCGCTCGCGCTCCTCGGAACGCTCCTTCATATCGAGGATGCGCACCACGCCGGCAAGGTTGATGCCCTCGTCGGTCAGTTGGTTGATGAGTTCCAGACGCTCGATATCGGCACGCGAATACAGGCGCGTGTTACCGCCCGAGCGCTGAGGATTCACCAGGCCCTTGGACTCGTAGACGCGCAGAGTCTGCGGGTGCATGCCGGTCAGCTCGGCCGCCACGCTGATCATGTACAGCGGTTTGTTCCTATTGTCCTCGGCCATGCTACCTGACCCCTTTCCGTCTCGTTATCGTCCATCATAAGCCCGCGGGCGTGGGCGTGCGCCGCGACCGCCCTAGTACGTCGCCTTGTAACGATTGACCTTCTCGCGATAGTCGCGCGTGTCGGCCTCGCGCAGCTTGGTCATGGCATCGCGCTCATCGTCGGACAGGTTCGTGGGAACCTGCACCTTGATCTCGACGAGCAGCGCGCCCGTGCGGCCACGGTGCTTAACATCGGGCGCGCCCATCTCCTTAAAGCGGAACTTCTTGCCCGTCTGGGTACCCGCGGGCACTTTCAAACGGACCGTCGCACCGCCGGGCGTGGGCACGTCCACCGTGCAGCCGAGCGCCGCCTCGTAGACCGAGACCGGTACCTCCATGGTCACGTCGGCGCCTTTGCGCCTAAACAGCGGATGCTCCTCCACATGCGTGGTCACGACCAGGTCGCCGCGCTCGCCGCCGGCAACGCCATACTCGCCGCGACGTTTGTAACGCAGCTTGCCGCCGTCGACCGCGCCTGCAGGCACCGAGACCGTAATGGTCTGCTGCTCGCCTGTCGAGGGAATGCGGTAGGTGACCTTGTGCGTCACACCGCGAAACGCGTCCTCGGCCGTCACATCGACGGTCAGCGACAGGTCGCCGCCCTTGCGAGCGCGGCTGCGGCCAGCGCCGGCACCGGCAGCGCCCGCAGCCCCGGCAAAGCCCGAGCCCCAATCGCTGCCCCAGGCGCCGTTGCCGCTAAAGATGCTGTCGAAGATGTCGCCCCAGCCGCTGGCACCAGCGCCGGCACCGTAGCCGCCGCCATACGCGCCGCCCGCGCCCGGCATGCCGCCAAACATGAGCATCTGGTCGTACTCTTTGCGCTTCTTCTCGTCCGAAAGCGTCTCGTAGGCCTCGCTAATCTCCTTGAACTTGGCCTCGTCGCCTCCGGCATCGGGGTGATATTTTTGCGCGAGCTTGCGAAACGCGCTCTTGATCTCTTTGTCGGAGGCGCTCTTGGATACGCCCAGGATGTCATAGAAGGTTTTGCCTGCAGCCATCGTAGCTCCTCTCCTGTTTCATCCGCCGCCCAGCGGGCGGCGGCTCATGCTTTCATATGGCACTAGGCCAGAAAGGGCCCCGGGTGTTGCCCCGGGGCCCTTCTCAATTACTCCTCGGTGCTCTCGGCCGTATCGGCCGTAGCATCCTCGGGCGCCGCTTCGGGCTCCGGTGCGGGGCGCTTCTCGCCACCGTAGGTCACCGTCACCATCGCGGAACGCAGGATGCGATCCGCCATGCGGTAGCCCTTCTGGTACACGTCGTTGACAGTCTCGTCGTACTGCGATGCGTCCTCGACACGCCCCACGGCCTGGTGCTCGAGCGGATCGAACGCCTCGCCCTTGGGGTCGATGGGCTCAACGCCCTCGTGCGCAAACACATCGAGCAGCTTGGCATGCACCGCATCGACGCCATCGACGAACTGCTTAAAGTCGTCGGAAAGCTCCTGGCTACGGGCATGGTCGATCGCGCGCTCGATATCGTCAATCACCGGCAACAGCGCGGTAACAAGCTTCTCGGTCGCGCGCTCGCGCTCGGCGATACGCTCATTGGCGGTGCGGCGACGGAAGTTCTCCCAGTCGGCCTGCAGACGGGCGGTACGCTCGGTGGCGTCCTTTGCCTTGTCCTCGGCGGCCTTCTGAGCCTCTGCCGCAGCATCGAGCTCATTGCGCACGTCGGCAAGCTCTTTCTGAGCCTGCTCGAACTTGAGCTTAAAGTCGTTGTCGGCGGCTTCCTCACCGGCGCGGATAGCGGCTTCCACCATCTCGTCCTCGGTCATCGTCGCCTCCTTGTTGGAATCCTCTACCTGGTTCTCGGCAGCCTCGGCGGCCGGGGCCTCGTTGGCCACGGTATCGTCAACGGCCTCTACGGGAATCTTCACGTCCTTCTCCTCAGAGTCAACGGGGGCGGCGCCAGCGGCGGCCGCCTCCGTGCGAGCTTTACGGGCGGACATGATTATTTGTCCTCGTCGTCCACAACCTCGTAGTCGGCGTCGACAACGTCATCGTCGGCAGGCTGGGCGCCGGCGGCACCGTCGGTCTGCTGCTGAGCGTCGGCGTAGACAACCTGGGCCAGCTCGTAGGCCACGGACTGCAGGGACTCGCCGGCGGCCTTGATAGCCTCGACGTCAGAACCCTCGAGCGCCTTCTTGGCGTCGGCGATAGCGGCCTCGGCCTTGGACTTCACGTCGGCGGAAACCTTGTCGCCCAGCTCGTTGAGGGTCTGCTCGGTGGAGTAGCACAGGCTATCGGTCTGGTTACGGACCTCGACCTCTTCCTTCTGCTTCTTGTCCTCCTCGGCATGAGCCTCGGCGTCCTTGACCATACGATCGACTTCGTCGTCGGACAGGGCGGTGGAGCCGGAGATGGTGATCTGCTGCTCCTTGCCGGTGCCCTTGTCCTTAGCGGAGACCTTGACGATGCCGTTGGCGTCGATGTCGAAGGTGACCTCGATCTGCGGCACGCCGCGACGGGCAGCCGGGATACCGGTCAGCTGGAACTTACCGAGCGACTTGTTGTCGCGGGCAAGCTCGCGCTCGCCCTGGAGCACGTTGATCTCGACGCTGGTCTGGTTGTCGGCAGCGGTGGAGTAGACCTCGGTCTTGGAGGTCGGGATCGTGGTGTTGCGGTCGATCATCTTGGTCATGATGCCGCCCATGGTCTCGACGCCCAGCGACAGCGGGGTAACGTCGAGCAGCAGGATGCCCTCGACGTCGCCGGTGAGCACGCCGCCCTGGACGGCAGCGCCGTCGGCAACGACCTCGTCGGGGTTCACGGACATGTTGGGCTGCTTGCCGGTCATGGTCTTGACGAGCTCCTGGACGGCGGGCATACGGGTGGAGCCGCCGACGAGGATGACCTCGGTCAGATCGGAGAGCTTGAGCTTAGCGTCGCGCAGAGCGTTGGTGACAGGCTGCTTGCAGCGCTCGAGCAGGTCGCGGGTGATCTTCTCGAACTCGGCGCGGGTCAGCGTGTAGTTGAGGTGCAGCGGGCCAGACTGGTTCATGGTGATGAACGGCAGGTTGATGGTGGACTGCTGGGCTGCGGAGAGCTCCTTCTTGGCGTTCTCGGCGGCCTCCTTCAGACGCTGCAGGGCCATGGGGTCCTGACGCAGGTCGACACCGTTCTCCTGCTGGAACTTATCGGCCATCCAGTCGATGACGCGCTGATCCCAGTCGTCGCCGCCCAGGTGGTTGTCGCCCGAGGTGGACAGAACCTCAAACACGCCGTCGGCGAGGTCGAGGATGGAGACGTCGAAGGTGCCGCCGCCCAGGTCGAAGACCAGGATGCGCTGGTCGGTGCCCTGCTTGTCCAGGCCATAGGCAAGAGCAGCAGCAGTCGGCTCGTTGACGATACGCTTGACGTTGAGGCCGGCGATCTTACCGGCGTCCTTGGTGGCCTGACGCTGGGCGTCGTTGAAGTAGGCCGGGACGGTGATGACGGCGTCGGTGACGGTCTCGCCCAGATACTTCTCGGCGTCAGCCTTCATCTTGGCGAGCGTCATGGCGCTCACCTGCTCGGCGGTGTAATCCTTGCCCTCGATATCGACGACGGCACGGCCACCCTGGCCCTCCTTGACCTCATACGGCACGGTCTTGATCTCGGAGGTGCACTCGGAGTACTTGCGGCCCATGAAGCGCTTGATGGAGAACACGGTGTTCTTGGGGTTGGTGACAGCCTGGTTCTTAGCGGCCTTACCCACGACGCGGTCGCCGTCGGCACGGAAGCCCACGACGGACGGGGTGGTGCGGTCGCCCTCGGCGTTCACGATAATGGTCGGAGAACCGCCCTCGAGAACGGCCATTGCGGAGTTAGTAGTACCAAGGTCGATACCAAGAATCTTACTCATTAGAAATTCCCTCTCTCTTTTGCGTTCGCGCCGCCTCGACGATCTGTCGCGCGGCGCTTCGGCTTGTCTTTCAGGATGTAGTGTATCCCCTTATGGGCCGGAATATACAAAATCTAAGTCAATTCATATAAGATTTCTTATTGCTGAGAGTTTAGGTTCTTAAATGCGCAGGTAGATGCGCTGATTGAGTTCTCGGCAAATCTATTGAGATCTATGTAGAGATGGCTGAGGCTTGGGTCCGAAGGTGTCTGGAGCTGCCTTGCGGAAAGCTCGTCCCGTTTTGAGAGCTGATGCCGGCTCGCAGTTTCCGCTAGCGGGCCTAACCGGAAACTGCGACCCGGTTTTCGGCCAAATAACGGGATGCCCTTTCCGCAGGCGCGCTCAATAGCTCAATATTACAAGTCACCTTTAGCTAACATTTGCGCAGCTCAACGGCCCCACCTGCGCGTTTTTTAGTAAACCTTGGCATACTCGGCGAACGGTATGAAGATGCCGGCCAGAGGGTATTGCAAACGGTCGCTCCCGTGGTATGTTTTTGCCCGAATCAAACCGGCGCGCATCGCCTGTAGCGTCGGTCAACAGAGAGGAAACTACCATGGCTCATCCCGTAATTGATGCCGACGAGTGCATCGCTTGTGGCGTTTGCGTCGACTCCTGCCCCGCTGGCGTTCTGGAGCTCCAGGACGTCGCTACCGTCGCCGACGAGGACTCCTGCGTCGCCTGTGGCGCTTGCCAGGACGCTTGCCCCGCTGGCGCGATCACCGAGATCGTCGAGGAGTAACAACTCCCCCACTTGCACACTCAAAAGTACACCGTGCACAAAAAAGGAGGCTTCCGCATCGCCGCGGAGGCCTCCTTTTGTTTGTATAGGCAGCTAATTGGGGACGGGGCTACCTTGGCAGTTGCGGTGGAATAGTTCCTGGCTCATTGCTTAGGTGCCGATTGTAGGAACTATTTCACCGCAACTTATAAATACAGTATCGGGTTAGGACAAATCATCCTCGTAGGGCATTAAATCGGCAAGGTAGCCCTTCTCCTTGAGTATGGCCTCGATCTCGTCGAGGGTCTGCTCGTCCTCCGCCGCGATGCGATGGAAGTGGTAGCCGCTCGTCACCGTTAGTAGTGGAAAGCTCTTGCCGCTCTCGATATCGTGCAGGTAGCGCTCAACATCGCGACGATTGCGGATGTCCAGGTCGGCCGTGATCTTGCCGTACACACGATGGTTGACGATCACGTTGAGCACGGCGCCACCCGCGTCGACGATACTCGTAAGCTCGTCGCCCGCCTGCTCCACGCCGTGGCGCACCTTAACAAGACGCGTGGGCACGGCGGGGCTACTCGCGGCTTCCTGCAGCACGTAGCCGCGGTTGGTCGCCACGATATCGTGCCCATCGGCACGCAACAGGGCAATATCCTGAACCACGACCTGACGGCTCACGCCAACCTCGCGGGCAAGTGCGCTGCCCGAAACGGGCTCCTTGGCTCCTTCGAGCACGGCCATGATGGCACGGCGACGCTCGCGGGCGTTCATTATTTACCGTCCAGCAGACGCAGGTGCTTAAGCGAGAGGTCGAGGATCGGCGCAGAGTGCGTCAGGGCGCCCGAGCTAATATAGTCGACACCCAGATCGGCCAGGGCGCGAATGTTGCTGGCGTCCACGTTGCCCGAGCACTCGGTCTTGGCGCGACCGGCGATAAGCTCGATGGCGGCGGCCATGTCGTCATGGGTCATGTTGTCGAGCATGATAATGTCGGCACCGGCCTCCACGGCTTCGCGCACCATGTCCAGGTTCTCGCACTCAATCTCAACTGTCGTGGTAAACGACGCATGGGCGCGCGCCATCTCGATCGCGCGCGTCACGCCACCGGCGGCATCGATGTGGTTGTCCTTGAGCATGACGGCCGTCGACAGGTTGTAGCGGTGGTTGCTGCCGCCGCCAATCTCAACCGCGGCCTTCTCGAAGACGCGCATGCCCGGCGTGGTCTTACGTGTGTCGACAAGCACGGTCTTGGTGCCCTCGAGCACCGCAGCCATTCTGTGCGTATAGGTAGCGATACCGCTCATGCGCTGCAGGTAGTTGAGCGCCACGCGCTCGCCCGAAAGCAGCACGCGCGCATCGCCGCGCACCTGGCCCACGTGGTCGCCGGCGTGCACCTCGTCACCGTCGGCAACATCAAACAGCACCGAGCCCTGCGAATCCAGCAGCTCAAAGGTGCGAGCGAACACATCCAGGCCGGCGATGATGCCATCGGCCTTGGCGATAAGCTCCACCGTGGCGGGACGCGCCGTGGGGCACACGCTCGCCGTGCTCACGTCCTCAAAGGTAATGTCCTCGCGCAGAGCCTGCAGAATCAGATCATCGACGACGAGTTTCATGGTAATGGGATTCATGGTCTACTCCTCCACGGCCTGCGTGCCGGCGGCACGAGCCAAATCATCGATTGCAAGGGTATGGGCACTCAGGGCGCGGTGACGCCCGTCAAGCGCGGGCTCACCGGCCTGCTCCACGGCCAGTGACTCGCCGGTACGCATGTACCACGCGGCGCGACGACCCCAGACCAGCGCCTCGAGCAGGCTGTTCGATGCAAGGCGGTTCTTGCCGTGCACGCCATTGCAAGCCGTCTCGCCGGCGGCGTAGAGCTCGGGCATCGAGGTGCGGCCGTCCTTGTCGACCCACACGCCGCCCATAAAGTAGTGCTGCGTAGGCGTAACGGGGATGGGCTCGTCCAAGATGTCGCGGCCGTCCTCCAAGCAGCGTGCGCGAATGTTGGCAAAGTGCCCGGTCACTACATCGCGCTCGACGGGGGCAAAGCTCAGCCACTCGTGCTCGGTACCGTCCCGCTTCATCTGCTCGCGAATAGCGGCAGCGACCACATCGCGCGGCTGAAGCTCGTCGGTAAAGCGCTCACCGGCGGCGTTGAGCAAAATCGCGCCCTCGCCGCGGCAGCTCTCGCTGATCAGGAAGGTGCGGCCTGGCTGCGGCGAGAACAGTCCCGTGGGGTGGATCTGCACGTAGTCCAGGTGCTCCATCTTAATGCCATGCTCCTGAGCGATGTAGCAGGCATCGCCCGTGAGCTGCGGATAGTTGGTCGAGTGGTCGTATATGCCGCCGATGCCGCCCGTCGCCCACAGCGTGTGGCGGGCATGGATCTTAAACGGCTCGCCGGCATGCGCGCCCTCGGCGGCATTTATCAGCTCGTCGGCGGGGCGGACCGAGTTGTCCTCGTCCACGGGAACGGCGACGACACCGGCACACACCGTTGCGCCGTCACGCTCGCCCGTCAGGATGTCGGTCATGGCCACGTGCTCCAAAATCTGCACGTTATCCAGTTTGCGAACGGCCTGAAGCAGCTTGGTCGTGATCTCCTTGCCCGTAATGTCGGCATGGAAGGCAATGCGGGGGCGGCTGTGCGCACCCTCGCGGGTAAAGTCGAGGCTGCCGTCGGCCTTGCGCTCAAAGTCCACGCCCATCGCCAGCAGGTCGTTGATGACCGAGCGGCTCGAGCGAATCATGATGTCGACGCTCTCGCGGCGGTTCTCGTAGTGGCCGGCGCGCATGGTGTCCTCAAAGAAGGCATCGTAGTCAGAACCCTCGGGCAGCACGCAAATGCCGCCCTGCGCGAGCATCGAATCGCACTCGTCGACAGCGCCCTTGGAGAGCATGATCACGCGCATGCTCGTCGGCAGGTTGAGAGCCGCATACAGGCCCGCTACACCGCAGCCGGCAATAACGACGTCGCACTCCATATCGGGGTATTGCTTGGTTTCCACAGGAATCCTCTCCCTTGAATGTGACATAAGGGACCGTCCCTCATGCCGCATTGTTCTAGCGCGCTGCGTACTCGAGCATGCGGTCGAGCGTGAGCTTGGCCTGATCGGCGGCCTTGTCCGACACGCCAATCTGCACCTCGCCCTCGCCCGTCTCCAGGCAGCGCACGAGCTTTTCGAGCGTGATGAGATCCATGTTGACGCAGGTGGGCTGCACCGCGGGGAAGTAGAACTTCTTGCCGGTGCCCTGGCAGCGGCGCTCGAGCTCGTAGAGTACGCCGCGGACCGTCACGATAATGAACTCGCTCGCGTCGGACTCCTCGGCATACTTGATGATGCCGGCGGTGGAGCCGATGTAGTCGGCCTCAGCCAGGACGTCAGCCTTGCACTCAGGATGCGCCAGCACGAGCGCGTCGGGGTGGGCCTCCGTCGCGTCGACGATCTGCTCGACGGTGATGATGTGATGGCGCGGGCAGTAGCCGTTGTTGGGGATGACGTGCTTTTGGGGCACCTGCTCGGCTACGAAGCGGCCCAGGTTCTGGTCGGGAATGAACAAGATGTGCTGCTGCGGCAGCTCGGAGACGATCTTGACGGCGTTTGAGCTGGTAACGCACACGTCACTCCAGCTCTTGATCTCGACCGTCGAGTTGACGTAGCACACCACGGCCAGGTCGTCGCCATACTCGGCGCGCGCCGCGTCGACCGTCTCGCGCTTGACCATGTGCGCCATGGGACAGTCCGCGCCCGGCTCGGGCAGCAGCACGGTCTTGGTGGGATTGAGCAGCTTGGCGCTCTCGCCCATAAACTCCACGCCGCACAGCACGATAGTCTGCTGCGGTAGGCTTTTGGCGAGCTTTGCCAGGTAGAAGCTGTCGCCGACGTAATCGGCCACAGCCTGAACCTCGGGCGCCACATAGTAGTGCGCCAGGATCACCGCGTCACGTTGGGTTTTTAGTTGCTGAATGGCCTCGACAAGCTCTGCGGGCACCAGTGCCGCGCGCTCCGTTGCCGTCGTTGCCGATGCTAGGCCGGCCGCGATATCGCGTGCAAGCTCCGACGCATCCATGTTCGCGCTCTGTGCCATCAAGGCCCCTCTCTTTTGGCGAATCTTGGGGCTTTAGTATGACACCTAGGTTTACAGCTGACAAGACAGCTGTAAACCTAGGTGTAAGGTTGAAATAAAGATTCAATCATGCGGCAGGTCCATTTTCGAACTGGCAAGCTGAGGATAGCCGAGCTCTCGATAGCGCAGGAGGCATCTTTCGCCACCGCAATACCGCTCGGCGCGAGTTGCGCACCGTGAGGCACGAACGGGCGCTCCCCCGCGAGTGGTCCGCGCCCAATGTGGCAAAATCGAACTACTAAGGGGGCTCAGAATGCTCAAGATTATTGCCTGCGACGATGACGCCGCTTTTCTAGATAGACTGCACCGGATGATCGACCGTTGGTCGATCGAGACGGGCACGGCGGTCGATGTTGCGCTCGTCACGCGCGGCGAGGACCTGCTGGCGCGCCATGCCGCGTCGCGCGCCGACATCATCCTGCTCGACATGATCATGCCGCTCGTCAACGGCATGGACACCGCACGCGAATTGCGCCAGGCCGACACCGCCGTGCGCCTGGTGTTCCTCACCTCGTCGCCCGAGTTTGCACTGGAGTCCTACGAGGTCCGCGCCTTCGACTATCTGCTCAAGCCCGTGACTTACGAACGCCTGGCGCAGTTACTCGACGAACTTTCGAGCATGCGCCCGGCGGCAACCGACGAGCTCGTGATCAAAACGTCCTTTGGCTACCACGCCCTGCGCCTGTCCGACATCGAATATGCCGAGGCGCGCAACAAGCACGTGGTCTTCCATCTGCGCGACGGACGCGATATCGAGGCACTCGAATCGTTCCGCAGCGTCGAGGACCGTTTGGCGCAAAATGCCACCTTCTTTAAATGCCACCGTAGCTACCAGGTCAACTTGCGCAACATCGACCACTTCGATCGCACAGACATCGTCATGCGCTCGGGCGCGTGCATTCCGCTGTCGCGCAGCAGCAAGCAGGGGTTCCAAGACGCCTACTTTGCGGTGCGCTTTGAGGGCGGGAGGCGCTGATGATCTCCTCGGTCGAAATGGTCCTTTGGGCAATCCACCACGCCACGACGCTGCTCTTTGGCGTCTTTGCCTCGGCGGCGCTGTGCGGTATCGAAATCAATCGACGCCATGCACTCGAGTTGGTGGGGGTCGGAGCCGCAACCGGCGCTGCCTTTTCGATCGCCAATGTCGTTGGCGGAGAGCTTTTTGCCCGTCAGGTCTATCCGCTCGTCGTGCACTTGCCGCTTACCGTCTACCTATGCGCGCGCTACCACTTGAGTCCGCTACTCGCGACGTTGGGCGTCACCAGCGCCTATCTGAGCTGCCAGTTCAGCAATTGGATGGGCATCGCCGCATTTGCCGCAACCGATTCTCAGATCGCGTACTATCTGGCACGCATCGCTACCACGCTCGGCGTCTTTGCCGTCCTGCTGCATTGGGCCGGCGACATTGGACCCCGCCTGGCGATTAAAAGCCCCACCGAGCTGGGCATCCTTTTAATCCTGCCGCTCGTCTATTACATCTTTGACTACGCCACCAACGTCTACACCACGCTGTTCCACTCGGGCTCGGTGGTGACAGTTGAGTTTTTGGCATTTGCGCTCTGTGCCTTCTATCTTATGTTTCTTGCCGTTTACCTGCGCGAATACGAAGAAAAGGAAACCGCCGAGCGAGAGCGTTGGATGCTCGAAACCCGCGACAGCGCCGCCATCAAAGAGCTCGAGGCTTGGCGTCAATCTGGGCGCGAGCTGTCGATTCTTCGCCACGATATGCGCCACTTCCTACGCGGCCTGGCCACTTTAATTGAGGAGGGCCACACCGACGAGGCGCTCAACCGCATCGACGAACTCTGCGAAGCCGGCGACCGCACCGCCGTACGCCGCTTCTGCGCCAACGAGACCGTAAACATCGCGCTTTCGTCATTCAACTCAGATATCAATAGAAACGGCATTACCGCCAACCTGCGCGCCGCCGTACCCGAAACCGTCCACGTAGGTGACGCCGACCTGTTTAGCGTGCTCTCAAATGCCTTGGAAAACGCTATCACCGCCGCAAGCGCCGCACCCCAAGGAAAGCGATTCGTCGACCTTGACCTGCGACTTGAGGACGGCCAGCTGTTGCTGTTAGTTTCCAACACGTTTGACCGCGCGCCGCGCATGGTCGACGGCATGCCCGTGACCCGGCATGCGGGCCACGGCTTTGGAACCAAGAGCATCAAACTTGCCGTGGAGCGCATGAACGGCAACTGCCAGTTCCGCATTAACGGCGATCGGTTTGAGCTGCGCGCTGTGATGTAGAAGTACGGCGCCGATCTCGCGGCGCGCCTCGCCCGCCAGGCAATCGCTCGCCGGTGCCGATCCGCTACAGTGGAGCGACCGCCGGGGTCAGCTGCTTGATGTAGGCCCACATACGCTGCTTGGCCGCTTTGTCGGTCAGCGCCGCCTCAAAGCCATCGAGCGCGAGCACGCGGCGGCCCTGCACATGGGCGACCAGGCCGGGCTTGAGCATGGCGGTGTCGAAGTCATCAATCGCCACGAGCATATCGGCGTAGGTTTCGCGCATGACATCGGCCGCACTGTTGTCGAGCAGCAGCACCGCCTCGGGGTCCAGAGCCTCCAGCGCCTCGCGGAACAGGTCGCACGGCAGAGTCTCGCCCACCGCGACCGCTCCGTCACCCGCGCCGGCGACGCTTGCCAGCACGCAAAAGTCCTCGGGGGCATATCCGATGGCGCCGAGCGCCTTGCGCAACGCGGCGCCATCCGCGCCGGCAGCCAGCTCGCCGCCCGAGCACTCGGCTTCATCCAAATCGCCTTTGACCAGCACAATCGGCGAGCACGCGTTGCCCGCGATACGCACACCGCGACCTGCAAGCGACGCGAGCTCCTGCTCGGTCGCCTGAGCGATGGCTTCTTTTTTCTGGCTTTGTGACGTGGGCATGCGCTCTCCAATCGTTTGCGTGCCCACCATTATATAAAAGAGCCGCCCGCGAGTGGTTGCTTTGCGGGCCGCTGGGTATAAGCACGGTCGTACTGAGTTTTACGCGGCCGAGCCGCGTCGTATTATGGAGGTCACCATGGCTGACATTAAGCAGATTACCCCCGAGAACTTCGATTCCATCGTTAACGACAGCCTGCCCGTACTGGTTGATTTTTGGGCCCCGTGGTGCGGCCCCTGCCGCTCGCTCTCGCCCATCGTAGACGAGGTTGCCGACGAGCTGGCCGGCAAGTTGGCTGTGGCCAAGTGCAACGTCGACGACAACCAGGACCTGGCCATGAAGTTTGGCGTCATGAGCATCCCCACGCTGATCGTCTTTAAGAACGGCGAGGAGGTCGACCGCTCGGTCGGCGCCTTGCCCAAGGCAAGACTTCAGGCACTGCTGGAGAAACATCTGTAATACGCTTGTTACCCATCTGCCGTCCATGAGCGGTTTCGCACCGCTCGCCGGAGTGCCAAACGCAAGGTATGCGACCACGGATAGTATGGTAGATACAAACAGCCCCCAGTGAACGGGTGCGGGTCAGACGGACTCGCACCCGTTTTCTTATGCGGCGGCGCTCAAGGCGGGCGTAGTAGAATCTGAACCACCATATCGCCCCGTACAAAAGGAGACTCCCCATGCATGACGTCGGAATGAACATGAGCCAGCTTGCCATGAGCGTCAAGCAGGTCGACGACACCATTGAGCTCGCTCACGAGTGGAGCCATCAGCTGCTGCATGCGACCGAGAACTTTGACATGGAGCGCATTGGCGCCAAGCTCGAGGCCGCCATGGCGGCACTCCACGAGGCGCACGATGCGCTCGAGGGCTACGAGGAGGCCATCGAGGCCGACCACAACTCCGTCGGCTCTGTGAAACTGGTGTAACGTGGCCGAGCACGAGCACGCGCACAATCACGGTGCGGACGACGATGCAAGCTGCCGCTACAGCGGCTCCAGCTCCGAGCTGGTCCGCTTTTCGGTCACCGCGCCCGACGACCTGCTGCGCCGCTTTGACGAGCAGATCGCGCGCCGCGGTGACGTGGCTAACCGATCCGAGGCCGTACGCGATCTGATTCGCGCCTCGATCGCCAAGGAGCAGATGCGCACGCCCGACGAGCATGTTATCGGGTCGCTCACCATGATCTACGACCACCATACCGGCGACCTGACGCGCCGTCTGGACGAAGTGCAGCACGACTACACCGACGAGATCGTATCGACCATGCACGTGCATCTGGATCACCACAACTGCTTAGAGATTCTGGCGCTCAAGGGTCGCGGCGAGCGCGTCTACGAACTAGCCGACCGCCTGCTGGGCCTGCGCGGCGTTAAGCACGGTGAGCTCACGTGCGCCGCCACCAAGCAGAGCCTGGGGCTGTAGCGCACCTGTCCCTATTTGGTCGGTTTTGATGAGGGGTGTCGCATGCGACATGTGCATATTCATGTGACGGGCATTGTGCAGGGCGTTGGCATGCGGCCGTTTGTGTATCGCGAGGCCATGGCACATGGCATTTGCGGATGGGTGCTCAATGCGGGCGACGGCGTGCATATCGAGGCGCACGCTCCGGCCGATGCGCTCGATGCTTTTGTTGCCGCGCTTTCTGAGCATGCGCCTGCGGCAGCCCGCGTAGAGCATGTCGAGGTTGTGGACTTGGCAGCCAACGGTTGGGATGCCGCCAACGAACAGGGCTTTCGCATCGTAGCATCGCAGGACCAGACCGCGCACACGACGCTCGTCTCGCCCGACATCGCTACCTGCGACGATTGCCTGCGCGAATTGTTCGATCCCGCCGACCGACGCTATCACTACCCCTTTATCAACTGCACTAACTGCGGGCCACGCTTTACCATCTGTCTCTTATACACATCTGACGCTGCCGACGAAGAGGATAGTGTAGAT
>URPB01000026.1:0-21589 GCA_900549575.1 uncultured Collinsella sp. | reverse complement strand
GCGCAACGCGTTGCGCTGAGTCCTGAGGCTGTTGCAATGAAAATGACAATCAAGGTGGGAAACACCGCTGAAATCTTTTCAAAAAAGATTTCCCCGCAAACACTTTGCTGTGCTATAGTGCAGCGCAACAGCAATCAGGTGCTACTGCGCCACGGCATCACGAAAGGAGCCACCGATATGAAGAACACGATGAAGTCTCTCAACAACTGGTGGTGGCGTGATGCGAATACGATCGGTCGACGGTGAGTCCCTCACGCCTGTTTTTGCGCTCTAGGTGATTGGAAGGCCTCCGGTTTCGACCGGGGGCCTTTTTCTATCTCGAGCCCGATCGCATTCGCATCACGCGCCTCCGCTTTTCTCTTACACCCCCTTCCGAAAGGATTTTCACCATGTCCCAGAACACCACCGCCACCCAGCCCCGTACCGTCCAGACCGCCGACCGCGGCAAGCTCGATGTCCGCGCCCTTGTCCTGCTCGCCATCCTGCTTGCCGCCGGCTTCATCCTCAACTTCACTGTTGGCAAGGCCATCTCGGGCATCTCGGGCGGCATGATCAGCCCCGAGTTCATCATCTCGGCCTTCTGCCTCACTATCCTGGTCGTTCGCCCCAATATTGGCCAGGCGCTCGTCATCGGCCTCATCTCGGCCGCCGTGATTCAGATCACCACCACCTCGCCGTTCGTCGATTTTGCCGCCGAGGGCATCGCCGCCATGCTCATGGCCGCCATCGTCAACGCCGCTGGCAAGAACGGGCAGGTTAAGCCTGCCATCGCCATCGTCGCAACCTTCGTGACCACCTTTGTCTCGGGCGTTATCTTCATGGTTATCAAGATGGCTATGCTCGGCGTGGTGGGCGAGCTCGCTGCCGCTATGCTGCCCGTGGTCGCCATGACCGCCGTCTTTAACGCCATTCTGGTCGGTGCCCTCTACTTGCCCATCCAGAAGGCCCTTAGGCTCAACTAACCCGCTCGGCTTTACGAGCCACCCCATCTTGGCGTTCATTCGACGCTCGCGTACCCAAGTACGCTTCGCTCCTCTTTCGCGCCAACCTGGGGCCCCTCGTAAAGCCGTCTCCGTGCTTCACCACCAAAGACCGTCCCAAACAACGAGCTTTTTTGGGACGGTCTTAAACAACTGGTCATTTAAGACTGTCCCCAATGACTATGAAAGGTATCCATGGAAACGATCATCAACGTCGACGATGTCTCGTTCTCCTATGGCACGCAGACCGAGCAGGCGCTCAGCCACATCTCGCTCAGCGTGAACAAGGGAGATTTCATCGGCATCATCGGACCCTCGGGCGCCGGCAAGTCCACGCTTGCCGCCTGTCTGTCGGGTGCTGTGCCCCACCACTACACCGGCACGTTCTTCGGGTCCGTCATGGTTGACGGCCACGACACCTGCGAGGTCTCGCTGACCGACGTGTCGCAAATCGTCGGCAGTGTGCTGCAGGATATCGACACGCAGATGGTCGCCTCGGTCGTCGAGGACGAGATGCTCTTTGGCCTCGAGAACTTTGCCGTTCCCCACGACCAGATCGAGCAGCGCGTGAGCGAGACGCTCGAGACCGTCGGCATCAGCGACCTGCGCGACCGCGAGATCGCCACCCTCTCGGGCGGACAGAAGCAAAAGGTGGCCATCGCCGCCATCCTCGCCATGCGTCCGCGCGTCTTGGTTCTCGACGAGCCCACCGCGGCACTCGACCCCGCCAGCTCCACGCTGGTCTTCGAGACGCTGCGTGAGGCAAACCGCATACTTGGAATCACCATCGTCGTCGTTGAGCAAAAGGTCGCCCTGCTCTCGGAGTACTGCAACCGCGTGCTCGTGCTCAACCATGGCGAAATCGCACTGCAGGGCGAGCCGCACGAGGTCTTCGCACACACCGATGAGCTTCGCACCATTGGCGTCGACTGTCCCCGTGTCACACGCATCTTCAATAGCCTCGAGGCCGATGGCCTGGCAAGCGGCACCCCTTGCTTGGATGTCGACGAAGCCGAGTGTCTGATTTCGGGTATCGTCGACCCCGCACACGCTGCCATCGAAGCCCAGGCGCCCGCCGGTTCCCCGCATGCACCGTCGTTGCGTCCTCATGCCAAGGATGCCGAACCCGTACTCACCTTCGACCATGTTGAGTTTGCCTATCCCAACGGCGGCGCCGCCGTACACGACCTTAACCTGACCCTCTACCCCGGTGAGCTCGTGGGCATCGTCGGTCAGAACGGTGCCGGCAAGACCACGCTCACCAAGCTGCTCACGGGCCTGCTCAAGCCCGCCTCGGGCAGCGTGCGCGTCACGGGACTGGATACTGCAACCGTTCCCACGAGCCGCATTGCCCGCGAGGTCGCGACCCTCTTCCAAAACCCCGACCGCCAGATCTGCAAGGATACCGTGCTCGACGAGGTCGCCTTTGGCTTGGA
Organism: uncultured Collinsella sp.; assembly: GCA_900549575.1. Taxonomy (GTDB): domain Bacteria; phylum Actinomycetota; class Coriobacteriia; order Coriobacteriales; family Coriobacteriaceae; genus Collinsella. The sequence continues at coordinate 19,173 of URPB01000026.1, read as the reverse complement.
GCTTGCCGGCATCGACCGTGCCGAGGCTCTGCGTCGCGCCCAGCTGGTCATCGACCGCTTTGGTCTGCCCGCCGACGAGGCACCGTTCTCGCTTTCGCGTGGCCAGCGACAAATGGTGGCACTTGCCTCCGTCGTAGTGGTTGAGCCCAAGATCGTCGTGCTCGACGAGCCCACGAGCGGCCTTGACTACCGCGAGTGCATGACCGTCATGGAAACCGTGCGCACCATGGCCGAGCGCGGATGCGCCGTCATCATGGTCTGCCACGACATGGAAGTCGTCTCCGACTTTGCCGAGCGCATCGTAGTAATGGCCGACGGCCGCATCCTCGACCGCGGCCGCACGCACGAGCTGTTCTCGAACATCGATCTCATGCGGCGTGCCTACGTGGAGCCTCCCCAGGTTATTGAACTCTCGCGCCGTCTGGCATCTTCCGTCTCGCCCGCTTTTGCGCAGGTGAGCGAGGTCACCGATGTCGTTCGAATTACCAAGGAGATGGTCCACCGTGGTTAACGTCATCGACTACATGCCGGGCGATACGCTGCTGCATCGCCTGAACCCCGTCGTCAAACTGGGCCTCGCCGCCGCCATCATCGTCGGCATCTTCTTGTCCGACACCTACGTGGCGCTGCTGGGCTTTTTGGCACTCACCCTTGCACTGGGTACCTATGCCGGCGTCGTCGACCGTCTGCTCTCGCTGCTCAAGTTGCTGATTCCGCTCGCGCTTATCATGCTGGTGCTCCAGCTGGCCTTTATGCGCGATGGCAACGTGGTGTGGGGCTTTATCACCGACGCGGGCCTCATCACGGGATCGAAGGCCTGCCTGCGCCTGCTAGGTGTGGCGTTGCCACTCATCCTCATGCTCATGGTGACCAAGCTCAACGACCTTGCCAACGCCTGCGTCGAGGTGCTGCATGTGCCGTATCGCTATGCCTTCACCTTTACCACGGCGCTGCGCTTTGTACCGGTGTTTGGTCAGGAGATGAACGCCATCATGGAGGCGCAGACCGCACGCGGCGTCGAGTACGACACCAAGAACCCCATCAAGAAGCTTAAGCTCATGTTGCCACTGTGCGTGCCGCTGCTCATCTCGAGCGTGGGCAAGACCGATGCCACCGCGCTTGCCGCCGAGCAGCGCGGCTTCTACCTGCGCACACGCGCCAGCTCGTACAAGCGCTATCCCATCAAGGGTCTGGACATCGCCGTGCTCATCGTCAGCATCGCCCTCATCGCCATCGGCTTCCTGTTCTAGTTCACCACCGACAGCAACCGCCCAACGCAAAAGGCCTCGGCTCGCACCAAACGAGCCGAGGCCTTTACTGTTTCTCCAGATAAAACCCACCATAATTAACCTGTCCCTTTTTGGCAGGTCGGAAGCTAGAGGCGGTAGGGAGCGCCGCTGCGGATGATGGATTCGCGCACCAGGACGTCCATGGCGTCGAGGGTGATCTCGGGCATCTCACGGTATTTCTGCAGCACCGAGAGCTCCGTGCAGGCCAGGATGACGCGGTCGCAGCCGCTACGGGCGAACTCCCACATCACGCGGTCGAACTTATCCATATCGGGCTCACGTCCGGCCTTCACATCATCGTAGATAAGCGACATCACATCGTTCTGACGTTTCTCGCTGGGATAGACAACCTCAACACCCGCAGCCTTACATTCGCGGCCGTAGACGCCCGCGCCCACGGTTCCGTCGGTGCCCATGATGCCAATCTTGTGCACCGGCTCGGCCGGCATACTCAGGTTGGGGTCGAACTCGCACTCCCCCATCACCGCACCGGCCAGAGCATAGCGCACCGACTCACGCGGCATGTGGATAATCGGCACTGTGGTAAACGACTGGATCTGGTCGTAGAAGTAGTGTGACGTGTTGCAGGGAATGGCAATGTGCGCACAGCCCAGCGACTCGAGTGCCTGGGCACACTCTTTCATGGTCGCCAGCAGCTTGGCATGCTCGCCGGTCTTAATGGCCAGCGTGCGGTCGGGCATGGTCGACTTGGAGAGCACCACCATGTCGATATGTTCCTGATCGCAGGCAGCAGCCGTATGACGCACCACCTGGTCGTAGTAATACGACGTGGCCTCGGCGCCCATGCCGCCGATAACTCCCAGCTTTTCCATCGCCGCCTCCTTGGTGACGCTTGCGCAATTGCGCGTATCGTACCCGCGCCCGCCCGATGCAAACCGGACGGGCGCCGCACTCATCTACTTGTAATACGTCTTGAACAGCTTAAAGTGGCGCAGCTTAGTGTGCCACATGCGCAGCCAGCGGTTAAAGACAAAGTCGCCCTTCATAAACGAAGGGTCGGCGCCCTTGCCTTCCTTGTCCAGGCGATGCACCTTAGCGCGCAGCTCGGGATCCTTGACGTATTTGTCGACGACGCCCATGGGGACGACCATCCACAGAGCCTCGTCCTGCGCCGTCACAAACTCCGGCGCAAACGGGCGGTTGAACACATACTCGTCCACCACATACTTGGCAACGTTAAAGCCGCTGTTGGTAACGTAGTAGTTGCTGCGGCCCTGGCGCGTGTTGAAATCGAAGAACTTAAACGAGCCATCGCGCTCGTCGTACTTAACGTCAAAGTTGGAATAGCCCACAAAGTGAAGGTCCTCGAGCAACTTGCGCACGCCGCCCATGAGCTCGTCATTAGGCTCGGTAATGATACAGGCATGGTTGCCGACACCGTGGGGCTGATGCTCCTCGAGCAGTACGTGACCCAGGCACATCATGCGCACCATGCCGTTGCGGTCGGAATAGCTGGTGAGCACGCGCATGTACTCGTCGTTACCGGGCACGCGGTCCTGTAAGATCAGGTCGTCGGTGTAGCCACTGGCATACGAGTCGCGAATGACCTGTTCCAGCTCGGCGCGGTCGGCAATCTCATAGGCCTTTTTCTGGCCCTCGAACTCGTGCTGCCACCACATGATGCCGTCAGAAGGCTTCAGAATCATCGGGTAAGGAAAATCGATCTGGTCGAGCACTTCGGCAGGCGCCTCGCCCTGGGCATTGAGCATCGCCTTGGTAAAGGTAAACGTGTGCGGATAGGGCACGCCATGTTTCTCGCACAGCTCGTAGAAGATCTCCTTCTTCTGGCACTGCTCGAGCATGCTGTAGGGCGCGTAGGGAGCGACGATGTTGTCCGCCAGCTCATGAGCATCCTTGGCCTGAGCCACGAGGGCAACATAGTTGTCGCCACAGCCCACAAGGACAATCGTCTTGTCGGCATGCGCTTGGGCAATGCCGTTGACGGTTTTGAGCATCACGGGCATGGTGTCGATATCCACGTTGGGAGTGTAGTCGATAATCTGGCTGCGGTACGCGGGACCCGTCTGATACTTGCCAAAGACCAGACTCTTGACCTGGTACTCCTCGTAGAAGGCGCGCGCCACCGAATAGGCGTTGATGTCGCCACCGAGCAGCACGGGAATGAACTCGCGCTCTGTAAATTGCAATGCCATGGAAACTTCCTATCATGAACTGCCCACACAATGGGCGGTCTTTGCGCAACTGATTTATTCTAGCGTGCCAAGCCGCCGGCGCCCAAAGCTCCACCGTATCTATGGCAATCGACGTAATCGTCCAGCACGAAGGCCAGCACGAAGACGGCGCTCACCGTTGTATGACAATGGGCAATGAACCTACCATTGTTGTAGGATTCAGCGTATTGACATCCTCGAGCGAAAGGCGCACACGTGCCCCAAGACCATCCGACCGATAATCCCATCCTCAATGCTGCGAAGCGCGAGCTGGTGGAACGTGCGAAAGCGACCGCTCCCCTGTGCACGGCAAACGACGCCTACAACGGACCCGCCCGCATCGTCTCAATCAACACGTCGGCACACAAGGGCACGCGCAAGTCACCCGTCGCCGATGGACACGACACCGTTATAGAGCAATTTGGTCTCGCCACCGATGCACACGCCGGACATTGGCACCGTCAGGTTTCCTTTTTGGCCGCAGAGTCCATCCAGACGGCGCAGGCTCGCGGACTCGATGTGCACGAGGGTGACTTTGGAGAAAACTTCACCACCCAGGGCATCAATCTACTCTCGCTCCCTTTGGGTACGCAGCTCAAGCTTGGCAGCGAGGTGCTCGTCGAAATCAGCCAAATCGGCAAGGTCTGCCACACACGCTGTGCTATCTACTATCTCGCTGGCGACTGCATCTTTCCGCACGAGGGCATTTTTGGCGTGGTACTAAAGAGCGGAGAGGTCCATATCGGCGACGATATCCAGGTAGTCAAACTCGGCGACGGCACCTGTTCGTTCACCCCCGCCGAGGCGCTCGAAGAGATTGAGCAGGCTCGTCAGGAGGGCGCGCTGTAGCTGTAAAACCCCACGTTGAGATAGCTTTATAGCCCAAAACTCCTCTCAAACAGACCCCTGTAACGTTAAAGTTGAACTCTATGGTTTCTCAACAATTCATCATAACTGCAGGTCAAAGCCAAAGCCTCAAGTTCAACTTGACCCTTTGGAACCTTTAAGGTTCAAGTTGAGGTCGAAAGCAGTAGTAGAATACCGTTCGAACCATAACCTACGATTGATTGCAGAGGGACTGGATGCAGCATTCGAATCATCGCACCGCAGCGCTCATTGCGTCGAAGCCGGCTCGTATCATCACGAGCGCCGCGCTCGCCGTTGCGTTGACGGCCTCGCCGATGCTCTCCCCCGTTGCGGCGTATGCCGCCTCGCAGGCAACGCAGGACCAGCTTTCCGCAGCCCAGCAGAAGATCGAAGCCGCCACGAGCGCCTACAACGACGCCCGCACCAAACTCGATGACCTGCAAAAGCAGATTGACTCCAATGAGGCAAGCATCGAGGAAATCGAGGCTAAGCTTCCCGAGCAGCAGGCCAAGGCAAGCTCCGCCATGCGCGATCTGTACAAGTATCAGAAGGGCACCAATCCCATCGTGAGCTTCCTGGTCAACGCGCAGAGCCTGGGTGAGTTCATCACGACCTGCAAATACACCAACCAGATCACGAGCTCGAGCGTCGACGAGATCGAAGAGCTCAATAACATGCAAACCGAACTCGAGCAGAACAAGGCTGAGCTCCAGCAGGCCAAGTCTCAGCTTGAGGCAGAGCAGAAAAACGCCGAGGATGCGCTGGCGCAGGCCCAGCAGCTCCGCAGCGAGGCACAGGCAAAAGCCGAGCAGGAAAATGCCGCCGAGCTTGCCAAGCTTGAGGCCGATAAGGCCGCTGCCGCCGAGAAGCTCTCGGGCGAGGGCGTAAGCGGCAGCAATTCCAGCAGCCAGGCCACCAACACCAACACCACCATCGACACCACGGTGAACAACGCCAATACCGGTAGCTCCGATTACGATTCGTTCATTAATGAGTGGACAGGCCGCATCGACAATTATCTCGCCGGCTCCCCCATGGCAGGCCAGGGCTATAACTTTGCCGTCGCCGCTTGGAATACCGGTGTCGACCCCCGTTGGTCCCCCGCCATCGCCTGCATCGAGAGCACCAAGGGTGCTTATTGCGCCAATTCTTACAACGCCTGGGGCTGGAGTGCCCGCGGCGGCGGTTGGCGCAGCTTTGGCAGCTGGAGCGAGGGCATCTCCGCTCACGTTGCCTATCTGGGCGCCAACTACGGCTCCACCCTTACCCCAGCAGCGGCCAAAAAGTACTGCCCGCCCACGTGGCAGGACTGGTACAACAAAGTCGCCGCTCAGATGAACCGCATCTAAGTGCAACTGCAAAGGGCCCCAATGGGGCCCTTTTTCTTTTAGGTAGCGGAGGTATCGACGACGCCGGTCGCATTGGCAACCGCGACTATGACGATCATGCATAGGAGCAGCACACCCAATGCCTTGAGCAAGAGCTTCGCGAGCTTCTTGCCGCGATAGCTGTCGAGCAATGCGAATCGCCGACGAAGACGGCGCTTATCGAGCAGCGCAAAATGCATAAGCACCATAAGGCCATCGACAAAGAAAAAATACTCGATTATGAGAAGCCACGTCGGGTAGCTTTGGTTTGCTCCCGTGGGGTGAAAGACGGCAAAGTGGCTACCGGCAAAGAACACAAGCAGCGAGAAGCAGACGAGCGTATTCCAAATGCGCCCCAGAGACTCCGGAACGCGAGAGAGCAGACCGCATGCAGCGGAGGCGGCAGGGCTAGGAAGCCCTGCGGGTTTCTGGAGCCCTTGGGACGCCAACACTGTCTCCGAGGCCGGAGTACGGACAGGCGCAGGCGCAGAAGGCCGCACGGGACGACTCAGATCGTATGCCGCGCGCGTCGCCCGTCCCAACGCTTCCGCACTCGCAAAACGCTTGGCCGGGTCGAGCGCCATCGACATGCAAACGGCATCGGCAAGTGGAGTGGAAATGCTGCGCGCCTCGCATTGCTCACGCATGTCGAGCCCTGGTTTAGGGTCGACTCCCGTCAAGCAGAAGAACAACAGGGCCCCAAGTGCGTAGACGTCGCTGCGCACACTCGTCTGCCCAAACCCATACTGCTCGGGCGGCGCATAGGGTCGCGTGCCAAACTTGACGGTGTCGGCATCGGCGCCATCGCGCCATACGCGCGCGATCCCCAAGTCGATAATCACCAGCGATGAAAATGTCAGGCCGTCATTAGGCGTATAGTTGGCACCTGTCACGATGATATTCGACGGCTTGAGGTCGCGATGGATCTCCGGCGCCGACGTCTCCCCCGCCATTGCAAAACCGGCATGGAGCTCACCCACGGCGTCGCAAAGGGCAGGATACAATTCACGCGCATAATCGGGGGTGGCTCCCAGACGGTCCACCAGCGCCCCGAGTGTCTCCCCTTCGATGTATTCCATAACCACGTTGAGCTCGTCGCCCACACGACGACAATCGACGATTCTGGGCAGGTGCTCAAAACGCCTGCCTGCCCGCTGAGCGGCAAACAGACGCTCGTATGCCCCTCCGATTTGAGCCGAAGCATCGATGCGTTTACGGACAAAGGGGCCGAGCGAACCACCGCCGGTTCCTTCAAAGTACACGAGCTCGGTTGTTTCAACGGACGAGCGCTTAAGTACACGCTCCACGCGATAGCTGTCGTCGCGATCGAGCGACGCCAGGTGCTCGACAAGCGCTGCGGTCAGCTCGTCATCGGAATATGTTGGGGTCTGAGTATCCATAGCCTCCATCATAGCGCAGGGCGCAGACACCCCATGGCATCCGCGCCCCGTTCGTTTGCGTCGTTGTTCGGCAGCTCCGCCAGCTCAGATATCAACCGCTAACTCACCGTCTCCTCGCCAAAGCGATACAGCTCCTCGTTGACCTTTTGGAGGCTGCACCCGCGATCGATACAAAAGATGATAATCGCATCGCGGCGGTCCTTGCAGTTAAGGACGCTTACCCCGGCAGCCGTCAGCGCACGGTTGGTCTCTTTGAGCGTCAGCGCCATCGCAAAGGCAATCTGCAGCACCTTATTGCGACTCGGATGACGCGCACCGGTAAAGATCTGATAGCCAAAGGTCTCATTGAGATCAGCCATACGGACCACGCGCGAGCGCTCCAAGCCCTTTTCCTGCAGTAGCTGCTTCAGGTAGTCCGAAAGCGACGGGGCGGCAAAGTCGTGCTCCCTGATATAGCCATCGATGTTCGGCGCATCGAAAAGCTCATTGAGCAACACCTCGGTCAGCTTTTTATCGGACATACGACTTCACCTCCCCCAGTGCATGCAACATGCTAGAAACCGCTTACGTCCGAACGCTCCCAGCTAGCAACCTGGTCGGGAGACACCGTACCCAGCGCCTCGAACTTCCAGGAGCCGCCTGCCTTCAGATGATTGGTGTTTGCAAGAGCCGTTCCAACCTGGTTGCCATCGGCATCATACAGAACATATTCAATCTGAATGTAGCTCTTTTCCTTGTCCGTGTTATTGGTCAGGGTGCCCGTGATCTTATAGGTAAACTGATTGGAAGTGTCTTCAGCCTCGTCAGCAATGGTATACGGTTCTTGCGGTTCTTTTTGCTCCTCAGCCTGCCGTGTCGTCTCGGCAGGTTTTGCCGAATCGCTCGCAGACGAATCGGTTGAGTTGCCGCCCATAGAGCCCACGGCACCGACAATAACCAGCACCACGATGATGCCTAGGACAATCTTACCGATTGGCTTCTTTCCCTCTTTTGCCATTATTCATCCTTCCTACGATCCGGCTACCGTGCCGGTACACAGCACATCGTAGGAAGGATTGAACTTGAATTCATTAGCTGAGAGCTAAGGCTGCGGTAAACGGCCAATGCAGTTATCCAAACGCCGAGCAAACGCACTTTGCGCAACCGTCTGCTGGCAGTGCATCAACCCACCGTGACGGATTCCCCGGTAAAGGTGCTCACAAGCAACAGGATAAAGAAGGCCAAATAGCTGATGCTCAGCAGGTAGGCGATGACCAAAAAGGCAATCCACCCTACATTGGTCTTACCGTCGGCGCGGCGCTGCTCACGACTGCGATAAAGCCAAATCGTCACGCCGATAGCAGTGATAAACAGTACGAGTGCCGCCGTAGCCAGCCCAGCAAGCACAAACATCACGCCAATGCCCACAGCGATGACCGGAAGCAGCAGCAAACCGCACCCGCATCCACCCGGACTATATACGGCAGACTGTCGGCGTCGCCTCATCGCCGCGCCACCCCCATCATCTTTGAGCACTACAGTGCGATAGCCTGCTGAACAGGAACGATCTTGTCGAGTTCCGGTTCGATCCGCCTTTTCTCGGCCTCAAGGTCAAACGCCACCTGAGCGCGCAGCCAATAACCATCCGTCAGGCCAAAATAACGGCAAAGACGGAGGTCGGTGTCGGCCGTCACGCGACGTTTTCCCAAGACAATCTGCCCGATACGCTGAGCCGGAATCCCAGTCTCTTTCGCAAGGCGATATTGAGAAATGCCCATGGGAACAAGAAACTCCTCTTTGAGAAGCTCACCAGGAGTCACCGGCGACAGCAAATCGGCCGAAGTCTCATCACTTGTGATAATCGACGATTTCGACATTCCAAGCCATCTCCTGTCTCCACTCAAAACAGACCCGATAGCGCTCGTTAACACGGATGCTATATTGACCGGCACGATCGCCCTTCAAAGCTTCCAGGCGGTTGCCCGGTGGAACGCGAAGATCATCAAGCGAAGCACAAACCTGCAGTTGGCGAATCTTCCTCAACGCAACACGCTCAAAGGGCACGAACCTCCTGACCCGCACACCCATGGCAAAGCGTTCGGTATCCTCATCTTTATACGATGCAATCATAGTATCGCCTTACGTTAGTAACGTCAAACGTTTCTATAGACTTACATCTCTATTATATCGTACGTTTGTTCGTGTTTTCTAGAACAAATAGTCCTTTGCGCCTTAGTCAAGCAAAAGCAATCGTTTGTAGACATCGAGGCCTTTGAGAAGAATCTCCTCGTCAAAGAGCATGCTATCGGTATGCAGAGCGCTTGTGGCATAGGCGGGACAGCCATCCGAATCACTCGGGTTGTCTTGGTCCTCTGGCATACCCGTGCCCAGCAGGAAAAACACGCCCGGCAGATGGCGTTGATAGAACGCGAAATCCTCGGCGATCAGCAGCGGTTCCTCCACAAGCTGCAGCCCGGGCAAGGCAGGCGCGACGCTGGCAAACAACTCGGGGTCGTTGTCGACCGGCGGATAGCCCTCGGCAAAGTCGAGATCATACGTGCAGCCCGTTGCGGCACAGGCATCGTCCAGCACGCGGCGCACGCCTTCGCGCGCCCGGTCGAACATGTCGTCCGTAAACACACGCAGGCTTCCGGCCACATGGGCCTCCCCCGCCACCGCATTGCAGACGGTACCGGCCTGCAGCAGACCAAACTTGCCGATACAGGGCTCGTCGGTGCCCAGCTCGTCCATCAGTTCGCGCTCGGCAACCAAGAACTTGGCAGCCGCCAGCGCCGCATCGTGCGACTCCTCGACCGGAACGCCATAGGTCTTAGCGATATGGATGCTCGTCCCGTGAATATGAATGTGTGTCTCACTCGAACGCGCCAGCAGCGGGCCGGAACAGCTCGCCAACGTGCCGGCGGGCAGATCGGGCCACACATGGAAGCCAAAAATGTGGTCGACCCCGTAGCATTCGAACACACCGCTCTCACATACCGTCTTGGCACCACCGGTCGTTTCCTCGGCCGGCTGGAACACAAAGAGAACGTTGCGCCTAATGACGCCCGGCTGCTCGCGAATCGTACGGTCGACATACGTCGCGGCGGCAAGTGCCATGGCCATGTGTCCATCATGTCCGCAAGCGTGCATCTTGCCGGAATGGATCGAGGCAAAGGCCGCTCCCGTCGCCTCCGCGATGGGCAGCGCATCCATATCGGCGCGAATCGCCGTGGCACGCGCGGCACCAACGCCAGCGTCGAAGAAAGCGCAGACGCAGCTGGGACACGGATGGGTCACCTCGCAAGCGAGCGGCGCCAACACGCCCTCGATATAGGCAATAGTCTGCGGAAGATCGAAATCGAGCTCCGGAATACGATGCAGGTCGCGACGATAGCGACGAAGTTCTTGGAGCTCGGTCATAAAGGATCCTTTCATGGGGCATAACCATTCCCACAATATTGTGATGCAGAATTGTGACGCCCTTGTTTCTAGCATATCCCTGCATTTTTTAAACGTTATATACGAATACTCTTGTTTGGTAAAGTGCAACGTGGTAGGGTCGTTACCACTTGATAGAGGCGCGGGCACGAAGAACCGCGGGCGAGCCGGCAGGCTTTGACCCCGTGGGGAGGCGAAACCCGCCGAACTGGGTTTTTTGGGCACGAACAGCCTGGTGGGCCTGCGGGAAACACCCGCAGGACTGTCTGCAGCAATGCGGGAGCGCTATCCGGACGTGGGGTCCACGCTATGCGGATTCGATGCGCCGATGGCGCCGTCTGGATAGCGAGGTTTACGGGACATGGCATTGACCCCCAACGAGGCGTATGCGGCCAAGCAGCCGTTTGTGGACAAGGAGACGCTCGAGCATATCGTCGAGCAGTTCCCCACGCCGTTTCATCTATACGACGAGGCGGGCATCCGCCGCAACATGCAAGAGGTGCGCGACTCCTTTGCGTGGAACCCGGGCTTTAAGGAATACTTTGCCGTCAAGGCCAATCCCAACCCGGCGCTCATCTCCATTCTCAACGAATACGGCTGCGGCTGCGATTGCTCGAGCTATACCGAGCTCATGATTGCCCGCTCGCTGGGTGTCACCGGCCACGACATCATGTTCTCGTCCAACGACACGCCGGCGGCGGACTTTGAGCTCGCCGACAAGCTGGGTGCCATCGTCAACTTTGACGACATCAGCCACATCGAGTTCTTTGAGCGCGTCGCGGGTCCCATCCCCAAGACGGTAAGCTGCCGCTTTAATCCGGGCGGCCTGTTCCAGCTCTCTAACGGCATTATGGACAACCCCGGCGACTCCAAGTACGGCATGACCACCGAGCAGCTCTTTGAGGCTTTCCGCATGCTCAAGGCCAAGGGCGCCGAGAATTTTGGCATCCACGCCTTCCTTGCCAGTAACACCGTCACTAACGACTACTATCCCAAGCTCGCACGCATCCTCTTTGAACTTGCCGTGCGCCTGGAGCGTGAAACGGGCGCACATGTCGCCTTTATCAATCTGTCCGGCGGTGTGGGTATCCCCTATCTGCCCGAGCAGCAGGCTAACGACATCCACGCCATCGGCGAGGGCGTACACGCAGCCTACGACGAGATCCTGGTTCCTGCCGGCATGGGCGATGTGGCTATCTGCACCGAGATGGGCCGCTTTATGATGGGGCCCTACGGCTGCCTGGTCACCAAGGCCATCCACGAGAAGCAAATCTACAAGGACTATATCGGCGTGGACGCAAGTGCCGTCGACCTCATTCGTCCCGCTATGTATGGTGCCTACCACCATATTACGGTGATGGGACAGCCTGGTGGCCCTGACAAGACCGCAGCGCCGGTCACGAACACGTATGACATCACGGGCAATCTGTGCGAGAACAACGATAAGTTCGCCATCGACCGCGAGATGCCGCAGATCGACATGGGCGACCTGCTCGTGATTCACGATACCGGCGCGCACGGCTACTCCATGGGCTACAACTACAACGGCCGTCTGCGCTCCGCCGAGGTATTGCTGCGCCCCGATGGCTCGGCAGATCTCATTCGTCGCGCCGAGCGCCCGGGCGACTACTTTGCCACGCTCGACGTGCTGCCGAGCGGCCGAGAGCTGCTGGCCAAGTCGCGCGCCGAAAGTGCCCGCCGTCGCGCCCAAGACGAGCGCCTGGCCATCGCCGCCCAATGGAACAAACGCATCCAGATCGCGGACGCGAAGGAGAAAAACATGGATATCCGCAATCTCGAGGGCTCAATCGTCGCCCTTGTTACGCCATTTAAAAAGGACGGCAGTGTCGACTTTGACGCACTCGAGCGCCTTATCGATTTCCACCTGCAAAACGGCACCGACGCCATCCTCACCCTGGGCACCACCGGCGAGAGCGCCACGATGACCGATGACGAAGACAACTCCGTCGTCGCCGCCGTGGTCAAGCAAGTCGCAGGCCGCATCCCCGTCATCGCCGGCTCGGGCTCCAACTCCACGCAGACGATGCTCACCAAGTCGCTCACCTACCAGGGCTTGGGAGCCGACGGCCTGCTGCTCATCACCCCCTACTACAACAAGTCCAATGAAGAGGGTATCTATCAGCACTTTAAGACCGTCGCCGACGCCGTGGACATCCCCTGCATCCTGTACAACATCCCCGGCCGCTGCGGCTGCGGCATCAGCGAGCGCAACGTAGAACGCCTGGCCGCACATCCCAACATCATGGGTATTAAGGAAGCCTCGGGCAACGTCGCCCACGCGGCCAAGATTGCCCACCTGCTGTCCGACGACTTCCGCATGTACTCGGGTGAGGATGCCCTCACCGTGCCGCTCATGAGCCTGGGCGCCTCGGGCACCATCAGCGTGTGGGCCGACGTTCAGCCGCAGCTCGTGCACGATATGTGCCGCGCCTATCTGGACGGCGACGTGGAGCGCGCCCGCGATATCCAGATTGCCGGTCAGCCGCTCATCAATGCCCTCTTTAGCGAGGTCAACCCCATCCCCGTCAAGGAAGCGCTTGCTCAGATGGGTATGATCGAGGCAAACTACCGCATGCCTCTATGCCCCATGGCAGACGACACGCGCGCTGCACTTACCGATGCTCTGAAGGGAGCTGGTCTGCTTGATTAAGACTGTCATTATGGGAACGGGCCGCATGGGCTCGCTCATCCGCACCACCGCCGAAAGCATTGTCGATGCCGCCGGGCAGCCCGTTTTTGATATCGTGGCCCAGATTGGCTTCGATTTGAGCGAGCTCGAGAACGCACCGGCTGCCGATGTGATTATCGACTTCTCGAACGCCGCGACCTTCGACGCTGTCGTCGCCTATGTCGAGCGCACGGGCGCGGCGTTGGTCTCAGGCACCACAGGCTACACCCCCGAGCAGATGGACCGCCTGCGTGAGCTGGGCCAGAACACCCGCGTTATGCACTCGGGCAATTACTCCATCGGTATCGCAGCCCTGCGCCATCTGGTAGCGCAGGCTACACGCGAGCTGCCCGGCTTTGACTGCGAGATCGTCGAGACGCACCACAACCAAAAGGTTGACGCCCCGAGCGGCACGGCCAAGCTACTACTCGACGCCATCGTCGAAGCTGAGCCCGAGGCAGGCTACCACCCCGTCTATGGCCGCGAGGGCATGTGCGGCGCGCGTGACCCCAAGGAAATCGGTATGCACTCGCTGCGCGGCGGCACCGTCGCCGGTGTGCACGAGGTGAGTTTCTTTGGCCAGGACGAGGAGGTCACACTCACCCACCGTGCCACGAGCCGTCAGATCTTTGTCAACGGCGCCTTGGCAGCCGCGCAGAAGCTCGTCACCCGCGAACCCGGCTTCTATACGTTCGACCAGGTCATGTTTGCCTAACCAGGTATCAACCGAATCCACCCAAAGGAGAGATAGCAAATGAGTAACGCAGCCGAGATGGATGCACAGGAGATTATCAACTACATCGCCACCGCGCCCAAAAAGACGCCTGTCAAGCTGTACGTGCGCGAAAAGCCCGGCATGAAGGTCCAGTGGGGCAATGCACACGTCTACGGTGGTCGTCGTGGCAAGACCGTCTTTGGCGACTGGGATGAGCTCAAGGCCATCCTCGATGCCAATGCCGACTCCATCGATTACTACGACGTCGAGAATGACTGCCGCAACTCCGCCGTCCCCATGCTCGACCTTAAGGACATCAACGCCCGCATTGAGCCGGGTGCGATCATCCGCGACCGCGTCGAGATCGGCGACCGCGCCGTCATTATGATGGGCGCCATCATCAACATCGGCTCCGTTATCGGCGAGGGCTCTATGATTGATATGGGCGCCGTCCTGGGCGGCCGCGCCACCGTGGGCAAGAACTGCCACATCGGCGCCGGCACCGTACTGGCAGGCGTCGTTGAGCCCGCGAGTGCCACGCCCGTCATCATCGAGGATGATGTCATGATCGGCGCCAACGCCGTGGTCCTGGAGGGCGTGCACGTAGGCAAGGGCGCTGTCGTTGCCGCCGGCGCCGTGTGCGTCGAGGACGTCCCCGCCGGCGCCGTCGTGGCCGGTGTCCCCGCCCGCGTCATCAAGATGCGCGATGCCCAGACCGACAGCAAGACCGGCCTCGAAGAGGGCCTGCGCCAGCTTTAATAGTTACGGCGTTTTACCAAACGCCGTAACGACCCGACTCTGCAAACGCCCCTAGGCGGCAATCTGACGTTCAATCGTCGGGCATGACCAGATGGTCAATACCCTCCTCTTTCGCGTCACCTTGCTCGCCTAGAGGCGTTTTCGCTGGCGTATGCTCAACCTACGGCGCAATGTCGGCAACCAAACCGAAAACAAAAAGGCCGAAGTCCCGAAGGGTTTCGGCCTTTGTTTTCCGCAGCGTCCAAGCGCAGTTTATCGGTTCTCGATGCTGCCGATGTTTTTGAGCTCGATGGAGATAAGGCCGTTGGGTTCGTTGACAAACTCGATGTACTCGGAGTTCGAGCCCATCTCGGCCGGGAAGCTGATCTCGATACCCGTGTCGGTACGGATCTTATGATTGCGCACCGCCGCGCGTTCGACCTGCTTGCGCTCCACGGGCACACGCTCAGGCACTTTCTCCTCGGTCAGTGCCGCGCGCACACTCTCCTTGATAACCGGTTCGTCCTCAAAGACTTCATCGACGATATCCCAAGGCGGCAGCTCCTCGTCATCCTCAACCTTCTCGGCAACGGCAGCCTTAACCTTAGCGAGCGCTACAGCCGTGTTGGCACCATGCTCCTCGGCGACTTCCTCGACCACACGCGTCACGGTGTCGATGACCTCCTTGCCCGATACGCCCGTGTCGCACTGCAGCAGGCCATCGGGGATAAGCATACGGTCCTCGCCGGCAATCTTGCGCTTCTTGTCCACGTAGCCGATCTCCATGGTGCTTGCGCGCACGATGGCATAGCTCGGCACCTTTTGCGAGGGGTTCGGCAGAATGGCGTAGTGGCGCGCGATGTCGTTGCGCACCTCCCCTTCCTCGCGGCCCACTTCGTGCATGAATGCCTGCTTGGAGCCCAGCAGCATCACGGCAAACCAGCGGGCATCCTCATCGTCGTCAAAATCGGCCACGAGCACGTCGGTGGACTCGGCTTTCTCGGCTTTGGTGAGCTCGGAGGAGATAAACTCCGCAATCTGCTGCGACAGGTCCACGAACTCGCGCTCGCCAAAGAAATAGCCCTTGAGCTCGCCGCCAAACGCAGAGTTCTCGGCAAACGTGGCGCGTTTATTGTCGGCCGAGGTGCGCGCGCGGCGCAGATGCGTGGTCACGAAGTTGCGCACGGTGCGGCTCTCGATATCCAACTCGCGCTGGCTCATAACGTTGACGGCAGAGTCAAAGTCCAGGATATGCAGAATCGCGTGATTGATTTTCATATACGGCATTCCGTTCTAGATCGATTTCGGCACGAACCAGTATAGCGGTCGAGCCCGCCCCAGACGCATCGAAGATTGGTGCATCGGGGACAGGTGCTTTGCACCAATGGCTAGCGCAGGAGCTCGGACTGCCAAGCCTCGAGCTGTTCTGCCAAACTCTTGCCGGCAGCGGGCATGTCGATCTGGGGTCGTTTGGGCAGCAGTGCGCATTTAAGAATTGCCACGATGGTCTGCGAGACAAAACGTCGCGTATCCTTGTCAAAGCCTTGCGCAGCCTGGAGCATCACGGGCAGGCTCTCGCGCAGATTCCCAGCGATATCCGCAAACCGCTCAGCACCCGTAGCCTCAAACACAGAGAACAACGCATCTACAAAACGCTCGCGCTCGCTGGGCGACACTGCAAGCAGCATCTCGCGAATGGAGCCATCAACGTATCGAGCACCGGCAGACAGGCGCTCACAGTACACGAAGTCGTGGCCATCAACCACCCAGCTAAAGGGATTGTGCTGCAGCAGGCTGAACTCGGTGCTCTCAACGATGGCATAGTCCTCCTGTGTCTCGAACATCATGCCAAAGATCGACGACCGAGGTAGCGTCTTGTCGATTCGACCGGAAAGATCGGCAAAGGCGTCGCCGTTCAGAAACTCCTCGACGAAGCCCGGGCCATCATGGGAATACGCCCGTTCGATTCGCTCACGGGCGACATCGGAGCACATCGCCGCACCGTACACCGCAAGGTTTCCACCCTTGGAATGACCTCCGCACAAAAGCGGCCCGTCAATCGCATCCGCCGCCTCGTCCACATAACGTGCCGCGGATTCCTGGGCCGGCACAGGACACCGGAACGCCATGTTAAAGTCCTCTTTCCAGCCCACAATCGTGCTGTCGGTCCCCCGGAAGGAAAGATAGCTAAACCCTGCCGGAAACCGAAACGCCATGGCTGCAAACTGCTCCGTCGCCACCACATCGCTCACGGCACGATAGCCGCAAACGTGCACGCCACGGTAGCGAGGACTTGCTGCCACGGCCTCCAACAAGGCCCTGCTCCCCTCCGGGTCCCACAAGTCGTCAATCATGTCCCGGTAGCACTCGGCACGCAGCAGCTCGCGTACGTCTAGGCCCTGCCAGTTCGTCAGCTCCGCCATATCACCTGGCAAACGCAAATAGGACAACCACGCAAAGACCAGGCTATCCACCGCGCAGAACGGCCGCTCCTCAAACGGATCAAACGCCGTCTGGGCATAGGTCAAAAAATTAGGCGAATCCGACATGGCCCTCCCATCAACTATGGTGCATTGGGATGGTGCATTGGGGTCAGGTTACTTTGCACCAAAAAGGCGCCCGGGCCGTGTGGACCCGGACGCCTTCATTGTAGCTTTTCGCTCTAGCGAGCTTGATTTAGCAGGAAAAATCGACGCTGTCGATGATGTCCTTGAGGGCCTTGGCGGAGACGGTGAGCTCATGCTGCTCGTCTTCGTTCAGCGGCACGGGGACGCGGCAGACAACGCCGTCGCGGCCAACGACGGTCGGCATGGAGATGGCAAGATCGGACAGGCCATACTCGCCCACCATGAGCGAGGAGACAGGCAGAACGGTCTGCTCATCGCGCATAACGGCGGTGCAGATGCGCTTGACGGCCATGGCGACGCCATAGTAGGTGGCGTGCTTCTTCTCGATGATGGTGTAGGCGGAGTTCTTGACGTCCTCAGCGATGCGCTTCTCGGCAGCCTCATGCTCCAGATGGCCGTGAAGCTCACAGAAGGTGTTCAGCGGAACGCCGGCAACCTGAGCGCTGGACCAAGCGACAAACTCGGAGTCGCCGTGCTCGCCCATGACATAGGCCTGGACATCGCGCGGGTCAACCTCGACGTGGGCACCAAGCATCTGCTGCAGGCGGCCGGTGTCGAGCACGGTGCCGGAACCGATGACGTGGCCCTCGGGCAGGCCGGACATCTTGATGGCGGCGTAGGTCAGAACATCGACCGGGTTGGAGACGATGAGCAGAATGCCATCGAAGCCGGACTTCTTAATCTCGGGGATAATGGACTTAAAGATGCTGACGTTCTTGTTGACCAGGTCCAGGCGGGTCTCACCGGGCTTCTGGGCAGCGCCAGCGGTGACGACGATCATGGCGGCGTCGGCGACATCGGAATAATCGCCGGCGTAGATCTTCATCGGCTCGGCAAACGTCATGCCGTGCGCGATATCCAGGGCCTCACCCTCGGCGCGGTTCTTGTCCACGTCGATGAGGACCATCTCGGAGAACAGACCGCTCTGCATCAGAGCGAACGCCGAAGACGAACCGACGAAACCGCAGCCGACAATAGCGACCTTCTTCTCGTTAACCATTAGAAACTCCCATCTCTCTCCACAAACAAGCCGCCCGGGAACGACCCGAGCGGCTTGCCGTAATCCCAATACATCCAATCGGGACTTTGATTATGCTCCTATTCGCAGCCAAAAATCGACCGTTTACCGAAATTGTTTGCAGAATTCGTAAAATAACTGCACGAAATCGGTTTCGAGCTATTGACGAGTCGAAATAGGTTTCTAATACAGGCCCGCCTCGCGAATGGCCTCGACAGCCAAAGCGATCTGATCGGGCGGCAGGACCAGTGCCATACGCACGTGCCCCTCGCCCGAAGGGCCAAAGCTCGCGCCCGGCGTCACCACAACGCCGGCCTTCTCCATAAGCTCCTCGCAAAACGCCATGGAATCGGTGCGACCACCGGGAAGCTTGGCCCACACAAACATAGAGCCATGCGCGTTGGGACGCTCCCAGCCCAGGCCCTCAAGACCGTCGCACAGGGCATCGCGACGTTCCTGGTACTTCAGGCGCTGCGCCTCGACCTCATCGCGCGGACCGTTCAGGCAGGCGATAGCAGCCTTCTGGATCGGGAAAAACATACCGAAGTCGATCTGGCCGCGCAGCTTGGCAAAGGCCGAGACCACGTCCTCGCGACCGACCAAAAAGCCGATGCGGGCACCGGTGACGTTAAACGACTTGGAAAGCGAGAAGAACTCCACGCCCACCTCAAGCGCACCGGGATACTGCAAGAAGCTGCCGCCGGGCTCGCCGTCAAACACGATGTCGGAGTACGCGTTGTCGTGAACGATGAGCAGATCATGCTCGCGGGCGAAAGCGATAATCTCCTCGTAGACCTCGGGTGCTGTCTCTTATACACATCTCCGAGCCCACGAGACAAGAGGCAATCTCGTAT
>URPB01000025.1:0-21691 GCA_900549575.1 uncultured Collinsella sp. | reverse complement strand
TTCCGTTCAAGCGGTGCGCGGTATCGCGGAACAGGTCGAACTGGCAGTCGAAGCCCACGCTGTAGCCCTTGGTGCCCCACACCGGGCAGCCGTACACCTCCATCTCGGAGGGCGACCACACCTTGCCGATGTCCTGCCAGCTCCAGCTGTTGGAGTCGCTGAGCGCGCCGCTCGCGCTGTAACGCTCCTCAAGCAGCACGCGCTGGGTGAGCAGGTACTTGGTCAGCCCCTCGGGCAGGCACGCCTCGAACAGCTTCTCCCACGCCTTGAGGTTGCTGTTCAGGTACGGGTTCTTCACGTCTGCGGTGCCCTGGTTGGTGTTCGCGGTGTTCCACATCAGGTAGCTGTCGTTGGCCACGCCGGTGACAGTCTTGGCCACGGCGACGGGCGCGGACGCGATGAACGCGATGTGGTGGCCCTTGGCGCTGTCGCCGCACTGGTAGTACGGGTCGAAGTGCGCAAGCAGGAAGCGCACGGACTGCTGGCCCGTGATGGCCGATGCGCTCACGAGCGGCACGTCGATGTAGTCGCCCACACGCATGCCGCTGAAGTTCGCGGCCTGCACGCGCTTGTGCAGCGCGTCGTAGATGGTGGTGGAGCCTGAGACCTCGCCCGCGAGAAGCGTTGCGAGCGACTGGCCCGGGTACTTTCCGATCAGGCCCTGTCGGTTGTGCTCGGCGTTGTTGAGCGCCGTGGTGGCGTTGGTGCGGGCGGTGTCGTCTATCATCTCGTAGTTGGTGCCGCCCACTGTGAGGATCTTAGCTTGAGCCATTTCGTTTCCTTCTTAAATCAATGTGATGGTATTGCCGCTTGCGGAGCATGTTGAGCCGAACGTTACGGTCACCCCGCTCGCCGATGCCTTTGAAGCCGGGCAGTAGACTGTTCCGCCCATGTATATGAACTGACCTGTCGAGTTCGCCAAAAGCGTTGCGAGCTTCGCGTTCTGGGCACGCAGCTCCGCGACGTCCGAGCTTCCTGCGATGCCTTGCGCCACGGAGTTGGCGATCTGCAACGCCTGGTTCGCCGCTGCGTCCGCACGCGAAGCCGCGCCGTTCGCCGCAGAGGTCGCGTTGCTCGATGCTTGTTGGTCGGCGATATGCTCGTCATGGCGCTGGCTTTCGGCCTTTTTGCGTTCGATCTCGGCGTTCGATCGGCTCGTCTCGTTGTTCTGGCGCGTGGTTTCGGCATTCTTTCGCGCGGTTTCGTTGTCTTGACGTGTTGTCTCGGCGTTCTTGCGCGACGTCTCGTTGTTCTTGCGGGTTGTCTCGTTGTTGCCGCGCTCGGTCTCAGCCGTTTTCCGAGCGTTCTCGTTGGACACGCGCGTCTTCTCTGCCGCTTCGGCGCTTTCAGTCGCGGTGTTGCAGTTCGCCGCTGCCGTCTTGGCCTCTTCGGCGGCCTCCATCGATAGCGTCGACTCGATGCGGAAGATCGAGCCGTCGGTGGTTCTGGCGCGGTCGATGTTACCCGCATCGTTGAGCAGCAGCGCCGCGCCTTTGTTGGTATCTGCCATCGCACCTCCTTTACTTAGCTAGCACGCCGATCACGATGGCGTGCGGGCCGATTGCCTGGATGATGCATCGGTCGCCTGCCTTGGCTCCCGAGCATGAGGTGGTGTACGGGAGCTTCAGGGATGCCCCCTTCACCGATACGGCCATGGTGGCTCCGGATACGGAATTCACCGTTCCGTAGCACGCCTGCTGGCCGGGAGGGTCGTTGGCGGTCGCATCGGCCATCGCGGCGCCGTATCGGCGCATGGCCGACATGAGTTCATCGCTCATACCTCTTCACCTCCATCTCGATTGGGCATCCTCCCACGAGCGTGAGAGTCGCAGTCCTCACCGCGAACTTGCCGCTGATGCCGGCGCTTGCCCAATCGACCATCACGGCATCGCCGCACGCGATAGGCGCGTACGTCCGCTTGACCGTGACTCTACGGATAGCGCTCTGCTGTGTTCGCAGCATCTCGTTAGCCTTGGCATCGGCGTTCCTCTGTCTCTCGGCATCGGTAGACCCCTCGGGCAGGTCGCTGTAGCTGTACGTGGCCGTCTTGCGCCAACCGCGCGAAACCGTGGAGTAAGGGCTGCTCGGGTCTGAGTCGATGGCCGTGCCACGGTAGAAGGCGTCCTGCGTTTCGTAGTCGCAGTGCACCACGTTGGCGACGCCCGAGCGGTCAAGCTCGTCGACTACCTCGTTGATGAAGCGTGCGCCAGAGCCCTCTCGAAGGGTCATGGAAACGGGCCTGTCCTGCGGCTCCCTATATCTGCGAAGTACGGGCCTTCCGTAGGCGTCCTCGTCGACGGCGCGGAAGCCCGCCACGTCGAGCAGCGCGTTGCACGCCGCCAGGCGCTTCGACAGCCTCATGTCGCCCGAATCGATTCCGAGCGTCCAATCCTGCGCTAGCTTGTAGTCGGAGCCTTCGGCGATCACGTCAGCGAAGCCAGCCGCCTTGAGCAACTTTACGACGTAGGGGACAACCACGGTTCCAGCCGCCACCGTGAATGGGGCATCGAATTCGTCCTCCGCAACCTCCGACAGCCTGCCCGACAGGACTGCCGTGCCGGTTGAGTTGACGCCGCGTCTGGTCCTTTTCGGCGCTGAGACAACGAAAGTCCCCAGCGCCTCACTGACTGACGCGCCACCGAAGTCGGCATCGAGGTACACCCGCAGCAGATCTGCCCCGATATCGAGCGCCCCGAAGTAATCGACCTGCCCTGTGGTGTAGTCCTTGTCCTGGTTGCGCTCAATGCACCCGCCGTTCTTTATGTTCGTGATTCTCTCGACCTCGTTGCCGCTTGCGCGGTCTACGCGCATGAAGCGGAACGAGGTGAGGAACGGTTTTCCCCAATCAGCCATTTATCGGCTCCTCGAAGACGTTGTGCGTGACGTTGGCCGAACCCTTCCAGATGCCTGCACCCTTCACAGACATGTCGAAGTCCATGGGGCCGTATGCGCGTTCGCCCGCATGTCCGCGCCACCATCCCCTCCACTGCTCGTCCATAATCCGTATGTACCTGTCGTGGCCGTCGCGCTTCATCTCCCATGAGAGCGAGGTCTTTTTGTTCAGCTCGTCGAGCATGTACGAAATGGGCAGGTCGCCGTTCTCGCCGCCATCGGCGAAGTGGTATGTCTCTACGGATCGCTGAGAGCTTGTCGAGTAGTCGCCGTTGTAGTCGAGCACAAGCACGGTCGATGCATCCTGGCCGAAGTTAAGCGCCATCCCGTGCGCGAACACGTTGGCATCGGTCACGGTCTGCGACGAGGTGCCGTTGTCGGCGTACCCGGTGACCTTGTACTCGTAGTCGGTGTTTAGCGGCGGCACGCGGTCGATCGTCTCTTGGGAGTCAAGCACGCCGGATGCTATGACGGCATCGCCGCCGTACGCCACGCGCTCCACCGTGAAGGCGGAGCAGCGGGAGGCGTTGCCGAGCACCAGCGCGTCACCATCGACTGTGATCGTGCCTAGCATGGAAAGCTCATTGCTCACCTCGTCGACCGTCATGGGGCCTACGAGCGTGGTCTGCTCGATCTCGTATGACGAGAGGCCGTTGCGCACCTTCACGTGACACGCCAGCGCATCGTCGTACGACAGCGACACGTCTGGGATGGCCGGTTCCGCCCAGTGCGTCTTGAAGCGGCGCATGGCCGTCTTGGACAGGCCGGAGCCGCCCTTGACCGTGAGCATGAGCAGATAGTCGATGCCGTTGCGTATGGTGGCGTAGCTGCCGAAACTCACGGGCTTCAGGTTCGTGACGTCTGCCGTGACGACCGTCGCGCCGCCGACCTCTGCGAGCGTGAGCGTTGCCTGCGCGATGCCAGTTTCGTCGGTTGCGGCGACTTGCACCGTGAGCGGCACCGCATCGACGAGCATGCCGTCGGTAGCGGGGGAGGCGACCCAGCACTGCGGGTAGTCGGCGACCGTTATCGCCGCATAGCCAGACCAAGCGCCCCAATCGGCGTGCAGTCCCTTCGTGCGAACGCGAGCTTTCCAACTTCCCTTCGTGAGTGTGACCGATGCGCTTTTCTCGGTCGTGTACGACTTCGTTATCGTCTCGCTGCCGACGAGCTCAAGTTGCGCGGCGGACTGCGCCGAGCCGTCGGGGTGGTTGGGCACCCACGAGAAGGATGCTGCCGACCCCGTTGGCGCAACATGGTCGGCGGTGACCTTCGGTGCGAGAGGCGGCGTGATCGTGGTCACGGAATTCGATTCGACCCACGAAGACGTTAGGCTACCGCGCTTGGCCCTGACGCGGTAGACGATCGTGCCGGCAGGCGCGGAGGTGTCGTGCAGGTCTACCCATGCGGGGTCTTCGCCATCGGTGGTGGTCGAGACCGCCGCCCACGTATTCCCGTCGTCGCCTGATCGCTGAACATCCCATGCGCTGGCGTACCACCACGCCCCGTAGACGCGCAGCGTCACCTCGGACGCGCCGGCCTTGATGGCATCGATGCGCGAAGGTGCCGACGGAGTTGTGTACGTGGTTCCGCAAGAGACGTGCGTGGAGTTGCCGCCCGGGCCGTGGGCGCAAAGGCGGTACTCGTACTTGTGTCCTGCGGTCGTCGAGTTGTCGGTGTAGTTGGTCACGTCCCACGAGACGTCGGCGATGTTCACCCATGAGCCGTCGTCGGTGCGGCGGTCTACATACACGCCAGCCCAGGGGTACGCGCCGTCCATGCCCGTGTAGTCGACGTCCCACGTGATCTTGTGGGATGTGTCGGAAACGCGGGCCAGCTTCGGGTTCTTGGGCGGATGCGGTTGCGAGTACCCGCGCTGGGGAATCCAAGCGTACTCTGTTGCCCAGGCATCTCCGCCGGCGCTGCCGTAGTAGTTGTTGTACGTCTTGCCGTAGACGTGGATCTGCACGGAGCAGTTCCAGCCGCTGGCCCCGCGCCCGACGTCCACGGTGAAGGTCACGGCGTCGCGCGTGGCCCAATTCCCGTAGTTGTTGAGCAACACGTCGCGCGACCTGTAGGTGATGCCGTTCACGATCACGTCGTAGTGCGTGCCGTACTGTGCCGCATACTTGTCGTCGATCGCGGCGGTGATTGTTATGCGCGAGGTGGTGTCGTTGACCGTGCTCACGCCGTCAACGGAGATATAGCCGCAATACCAGCGGTTGCGCCCCGCGATCTGAATCTCCCTTGTATAGGTTCCCATTGGCTACCTTCCCGACCCTGCGGACCGCTTGGCTGCGGAGACCAGAACGTCAACCGCCTGCATGATCCGCTGGTCTGCGTTTACACTTCCTCCATTGACCGTGACGTTGTAGGTCGTGCCGGCGGCACCTGCCCCGGCAACGGCAACCGACGGAGCGACCGTGATGCCCGAGCCGATAAGCGAGCTCGCGGAGGCTAGCGCCGACGTGATGGCGGAGTTGACCGCCCCCGTGCCGCTGCCGATGCCCTCGGCCCATCCCTCCATGAGCGCCTTGCCCGAGTAGGTTGTATAACCGTGGCCGCTGAATGGGCCGCGCTTTGCGGGCGAGAACGGGAAGAACGAGCGGATCTGCGAGACGGCGCCGGACACGGCGGAAAGGGCGCCGCCGATTGCGTTCTGGATACCCTGCGTGAAGCCGTTGATCAACGCGCGACCGGAACCGACGAGCCACGACCCAGCGCCTGCGAAGAAGCCCATTACCTGGCCGGGGATGCTGGAAATGGTGTTCATGAGGCTCCCGATATGGCCAGACACAGCGCCGACGAGCGCCGAGAAGGCACCCGTCACTGCCGCGTACACCTGCTGCGCCGCGTTCGCCATCGTAGACACCATGGTCGAGAAGTACCCGGCGATCGAGGAGACGAGGCCGGACACGAGCGAGAGCGCTGAGGACACCAGCGAGCCGACGAACGCCACTACCGCGTTCACACCGCCTGAAACGGCGGCGACCACGGTAGCTATCCCGCCGCCGACAACGGATACGATCGAGCCGATGAACGTGGTAACCGCAGTCACGAGGACGCTCACGACCGACATGACGAGGCCAATGGCCGAGGCTACGACTGATGCGGCGTTTACCACGACCGAGATCACCTGGCTTGCCACCGTTATCACGACGGACACGATTGAACCAACTACAGACAGCACTGTCTGGATTACCGGTATGAGCATCTGAGCCACGGAGAGCACTATCTGCATGCCGCTAGCCAATATCGGCAGCACGGCGTTGGCGAGGTTTGCGAGCGCCGTGCCGATAGACGTGATTGCCGGCATGAGCGCAGCGCCCACCTGCGACACGAGCGGGCTTACCGCAGCGAAAAGCTGCATGGCGACGCCGATGACCTGCGAAATGATCGGGACGATCATCGCGAAGGCGTTGTGCAGCACGGGCAGGATGGCCTGGCCGACGTTCAGCAGCGTCGAGCCAAGCTGCTCTATGACAGGCCGCACGGCGCTGAACGCGCCGATTGCGCCAGATGCGAATGACGCGATGGCGGGCAGCATCTGCGATGCGAAGTACGTCACGAACGGCGACACCGCCGAGATGATTGTCGTCACGGCTCCGCTAATAGTCGAGACGATGGTGTCCCAGATGCCCGGTATCTGCTCGCCAAGCTTCCCGAAAGCGGACTTGCACGTGCCTACGACGGATGCCGCAGCGTCGGCAATCGCCTGGAACGCCCCCGTTATCTGGGAAGCGTCGACTGTCGGCAGCTGTATGCCAAGCTCAGCCAAGGCCCCTACGGCGATGTTCCAAGCGGTCGCAAGCGCTTCCGAGATCACTGGGCCAAGGACTGGGCCAAGGCCAGACAGCACAACCGGGAACGCCTCGACGATTCCCTTGCCGATCTGCGCAACTCTAGGGGCCACGTTCGTGGCTACCGCGCCGATCGACTCAAGCAGCTGCTGCGTGAGCTGCGAGAAGTCGACGTCGTCGCGCCCGAGTCCGGTGATGAAGTTCTCCCACGCGGCCTTCGCCATGCCGATGGAGCCGCTGATCGTGGTAGCGGCCTCCTTGGCGGTGGTGCCGGTGATGCCCATGTTCTCCTGCACGGTATGGATGGCCTCGACCACATCGGCATAGCTGTCGATCGTGAGGTCGGCGTTCTTGCCCTGCTCCTGGCGCAGCTTGTTGGCATCGGCGATAAGGCGCTTCATCTCGGCCTGCGTGCCGCCGTAGCCGAGCTTCAAGTTGTCCAACATCGTGTAGTTCTGCTTCGCAAAGCCTTGGTAGGCGTTCTGCACGTCTGTCATGTCGGAACCCATCTTGTTCACGTTGTCCGACATGTCGCCCATGGCCATGTTCGCGTAGTCAGCCGCCTTGGCCACGTCTCCGCTGCACGACGAGACGAGCGAGGCCG
The DNA here is from genome assembly GCA_900549575.1 of uncultured Collinsella sp. Classification (GTDB taxonomy): domain Bacteria; phylum Actinomycetota; class Coriobacteriia; order Coriobacteriales; family Coriobacteriaceae; genus Collinsella. The sequence goes on along the minus strand of URPB01000025.1, from coordinate 14,395 downwards.
CGAAGCTCGTGGCCTGCGTCATGTACTGGTTGGCGGACATTCCGCATGTCTTGTATGCCTCTGCGGCATAACCTTGCAGTGTCTGCGACGCGGAGCCGAACAGGGTGTCGACGCCGCCAACCAGTTGCTCGTAGTCTGCATATGCGGAAAGGGCCGCGCCGCCAATCGCGGTCACGGCCCCTGTGAGCGCTGTGAACCCGGCCACCGCCGCAGTGGCGACGCCCCTGGCTACGGTTCCAAGCCCTGTCAGGATGCCCGAGGACTTCTTGGCCCCGCCGTCGATGCCGACGGTCATGGAGTCGCCGAAGGCCTTGCCTGCGGCGTTGCCCTGGCTGCCGAACTCCTTGCCGATTTTGCTCGCGAAGCCATCCATCGACGGCATCAAGGACACATAGGCCGACCCGACACTAGTCGCCATCTTCCCCTCCTATCCCCAGGATCTTGTCTATCTCTTCCTTGGCTTCCAGCGCGTTCGCGCGGTGGCGCTCAAGCTCTGCGAGCTGCGCCGGCGTCTTGATAGGCTCGGGAGGCTCCGCGCTCCTGTCCTTCTTGTCGGCCATGCCCCAGGCGATACACCGAAGCTGGTGCTCGATACGCCAGAGCATGTAGTCGGTCGTGCTCCACCTGAGTTGCGGGTACTGCGCCTTGGCGAGGCGCGAGTTGTCGGGGAGGTGCTGCCAGAGGAGCGCCATCCGATCGAGGTCTTCGGGCGCTCCATCCAATGGCAGGGCTATGCCGTAGAACTGCTGGAAGTCTGCTATCGCTTCGCCGCGCCTGTTCTCGAGGTCGCTGGCGAAGCCTACTAGTTTTTTGTCTTTGCCGCCTCGAAGGCCGCGTCGCACAGGCGGCGCATGTCGTATGACGTTCCGCCGAGGGCTTCGATATACTCCTCGTCTCGACCCATGAAGATGCGCTCCATGGCGTCCATCATCCCCGCCGGGTCGGTTTCGCTTCGGGCGAATTGCTTCACGGTTTTGTAGGACTTCAGCTCGTCGAGGTCTGCGGCGAACTCGCCGTCAACGCCGTCGACGGTAAAGGTGATCTCGGTCATTCTCTTTCCCCCTAGGCGTTGTTGGTCTCGGTTGACTCGATGTAGTCGTAGCAGGTGTTGCCGTTGCTATCGACCAGGTATTTGAACGTGATCTGGCGCCCGGCAATCTCGCTCACGGCGAGCTTGATATCGTCGAGCTCAGAGGACTTGGCGGCTGGCACGACCTTGCGCCAGCGGCGACCGTTCTTGAGCACGAGTTCGAGCACGATCGACCACGCCTCGTCCTTGTTGCCGTTGTGCTCTACGGTGATAACGCCGTCGAGGTCGGTCACGTTGTCGGCGCCGTACATGACCTTGAGGGTCTGCGCCTTGATCTCTGCGAGCGTGAGCTTCGCGGACTCCACGCGCGAGGTCGTGGCGGAGTCCATGAGGTCGCCGTTCATGTCCTTCAGCTCGTTGGCGTCGGTCTCCTCGGACTCGGTGTATCCATCCTCGGAGATGAAGCCGAGGTTGAGGAAGGCTTCGGCGAGATTGGTCTTGATGTCGGTGGGGAGGGTGGTGCCTGTCGGGGCCACGAAGATATATCCGCCCTTCACGCCCTTGGTGGACGAGACGTTCTTGGTCTCGTTTTTCTTGAAAAGTGCCATGTCGGCTCCTATTCGCAAATGGTTACGTTTACGTTGGTCTGGTATCGGCGCTGGCGGCTGTCCGGGTCGTCCCAGCGGTACGTGTCTCCGCACGTGGCCTCGAACACGCACTCCTCGTCCATGAGACTCGACACTGCGTGCTCCACGGCTTCGGCGATCTCTGCGGCGCGTCTGCGGGTCTTCGCCCATGACTGCGCCACGAGCTGCACACGGTTGATGCAGCCGCTGCGGCTAGATCCGGTCTGCGACACCGATATGAACTCGCTGGGCCTGTCGGCTGGTACGTCGAGCACGGCCTTGATGCCGGTCTCGTCCATGAGCCGCTGCGCCACCATGCGCTCCACGTCCATCACTCACCGCCTCCGAACATGGATCTGAGGCGGTTGTGCTTGCGCTCGCTCGCATGGGCGTGTGGAGTCGCCGTGGTAACCACGAAGCCGTTTGCGAGCTTGCCCTTGAACTTGCGGACTATGTAGCCGGCACCCTCGCCGGGGTGCCGGGAGAAGGACGAGTTGCACGATGCCGCTGCGGCGTCTGCCTTCTTCTTAAGAAGCGTTTGCACCGCGCCTGAGTTCATAACCTCGGCATAGCCGCCGCGCTTCCAGCCCTTCCACTCGAACTTCACCTTGCACTTAGCCATCGGTGCGCCCCACTTCCACGGTGAGGTTCCAATCGCCTGGGGTGTTTTCCGGGTCGTAGCGCTGCGGGTCGCCTATGACGCGGTACTCGGTGCCTCGAACGTTCACGCGGCACCCCTTGAGCGATGCGGTGAAGCTCTTGGGGAAACACAGCGTGTAGGCGACCTCAGTGCCATCGGGGCGCGATGCGTCGAGTTCCGACGTGGCCCCCGGGCACACGATCACGCCCTCTATAGCGGTGTTCACGCTGCCGCGCTCGATAGGCTCGCCGAGCGAATCGAAGTCGACCACTGGTGTCGTGACCGTCACCGATTCGGTGTTTATGAGTCCCATTCGGCATCACTTCCAACCGGTTGGAGCGCCCCGATGCGCTGGTCGAGCAGCCCGAGGCGCTTCAGCTCCGTCTTTCCCAGGTACATTTCGCCGAGGGCAGACCCGTACGACACGCTGGCCGTGTAGCCGCCTGCGCCCTGGCTGTACTGCATGGCACCCGCCAGAGCTGCTGGTGCAGACAAGACCCTGTTGACCACGAGGCAGCACACCGCTGCGGCAGATCGGTCGAAGGCGGCTACCTTGCCGCGCTCGTAGTCGCCCACGTTTGATTCGTAGGCGCTCATGAGCAGGTCTGACGCGTCTGAGAGCAGGGTCGCGGCGCGTGCCTCGTCGGTCGGGTCGCCGTACCTCGCCCTGTAGTCTTCGATGGTCGCTAGCGGCTCCATGCGCCTACTCCTCGCTGGCAGGCTCTTCGGCCTTGCCGGAGTCAACCGGCTTCGCGGCATTCTCGCCGGCCTTCTGCTCGGACGCCTCGGAGGTCGCGGCCATCATGCCAGCGTCGACGAGGCACTTGACCACCTTGGCGATGGTCGGGTTCGCACCAGGGTTTGCGGCCTGTTTGGAGATGCCGACAGGCTCGCCGTCGGCGGTCACGAAGCAGACGTGCTGCGGGAGGATCGGGGATGCCTTGGATGCGTCCTCGACGATGAACTTCTGCACAAGGTTCGCCATGGTTACCGCCTCCTAGGCCGTCTTCAGGATGGCGAAGGCCTTGGGGTCGAGAACCGCGTAGGCAAGGACTGCCTCGGTGCGGTACGCGACCTGGTTGTATCCCTTCAGGTCCTGACCGGTGTTGTCGGGGTCGCCGTACTCGATGATCTCGGAGGTCATGTCGCGCACCATGCCCCACTTGATGGTGGAGAAGTCGCCCATGATGCCCGCCACCTTCGGGTCGGTCTTGCAGCGGCGACCGTTGACGGTGCCGGAGGTCGCGGCGGGGATGCCGTCGATGTTGCCGACGTTGAGGGACAGCGGGATCTCCGGGTAGAGGCGCTGGCCGGTGGCGGGAATGCGCAGCTTGCGGAGGTCTGCGGCGAACTTGCGGGAGAGCGCGAAACCGTTGATGTCGTAGTCGATAAGCGCGTCGGCCAGCGCGTCGATGTCGTCGACTGCGGATGCCGAGGCGGTTACGGCGTTGGCCTCTGCGGTGAGCGCGGTGTAGCCATCGAGCGCGGTGCCCGTCTTGGGGGACACGGCGTGGTAGACCACGTAGTCGAGCGCTCGGCCGATCGCGGCGGTCTGGTCGGCGATGATGTTGGTCACGATCTCAAGCTGGTTGTCCTCGTCGGCCCAGCGCAGCTCGTCGGAGACGCGTGTGGTCGTGACTACCTTCACGCGCTTTGCGACGATCGGCGTGGTGGAGACCTCGGAACCGCTCTTCTTCGTGCCCTCCGCAACTACCTCGGCCTCGGTTGTCGGGTTGAACACGATGTAGGTGGTGTCGGAGAACGTCTGCGGGGTGCTGGGGGACAGCGCCGCGATGGTGGAGGTGTCCTTTGCCTTGTTGATGATGGAGGTCACTACCTTGTGCGGGAGCTTGACCTTGCTGGTGTCGTTAGCCATTTCGGCTCCTTACTTGTCTCTAGTTGTTACCGAGGAGCTGGCGCGTGAAGTCGCGCAGCTCAGATTTGTCGCCGTCGCTCGGCTTCGGGAAGCTTCCTGGCTTCTCGACCTTGGGCGCGGGCGGCTTTTTGAACGCGGCGAGCATGTCGTCTGCCCACTTGGACATGCTTTCCTCGTCGTCGCCGACGATCAGGCTCGCCGGCACGCCCTTCTCCTGCGCGACCTTGGCCGCGATCTTCGACCGCTTCTCTTCCTTCTCCTTGTCGTCGAGCCTCTTCTTGAGGTCGGCGATTTGGTCTTCGGCGGTCTTGTTCGCGTTGTTGGCCTCCTCAAGCGCCGCTGCTGCGGTTCTGTTGGCCTTCGCCTTCTTCTCCCACTCGCGCGAGTGCTTCTTCTCGGCCTCGTACAGCGCCTTGTAGTCGACGGGCGGCTCCTGGTTGGCGCCATCTCCGCCTTCTGCTCCCGGCACTTGCGTGGGTTCGTTTGCCTCTGCCATGTCGCGTCCTTTCCCGTGCCGTGCGGCACGCCTGAGCTGCCGTGCGGCTGCTCAACGGTTCGTTAGTTGGGCCGTGCGGCCCGTCCGCGACAGTTTCTTATGAGCGTGAGATTCGGCATGAAAAGGGCCACCCGTAGGTGGCCCTTGCCTATTTGCACTGGTATAATCTGTTGATGGAACGGCATGCTGCCCTCTACTTTTGAGGTTTTCGGTGCCGTTCTTTTTTATTTGACAGCTATGTACCTGCCATCCTTCAGCAGCAGGCGCACATGCGCGACCTTTGGGTACTTAGGCGCGAGATCCTTTGCCGCTGATATTAGTGCATTGTCGTCTATTCGCTCGGATACGGAGTTGTCAACGACCATGCACTTGACGCCCTCCTTTCCAGCCGTGCTGTCAAGGTAGTTCTTCATTGCGCCCCATGCGTTTCCAGACGTTCCGATTGTCTTGATTTCGATTCCGTTTTTCAGGTCTGGAAGCCCGACTTTGCGCTTTCTCCCATCTTCCTGAACCCATCTGTAATCTTGGATGAACGTCGGGGCAACGCCGTGATGCGCCAGCCTCTTCGCTGTTCCTATTTCCGCTTTGGTCGCCCGCTTCTCCACCCCTTTGCTGACAAATCCTATTTTTGGTTCCGTGCCAGTCGCGTACCATTTCGGGTCTCTGGTCTCGATCTCCTCGACCATGCGCTTGTTCACGTACTTGTCGAAAGCCTTGCCGGCCTTGTTTCCGTGGGCCTTGATGTACGCCTCTCGCTCCGCGTCGGGCATGGCGTCCCATTCCGCCCACAGCCCGTTGCGACCGCCCAATGTGTCAAGGCACTCGTTGAACCTGTCGTACATGCCGTCGGGGTCGTAGCCCTTGACCTTTGATCCCTTGCCGAAGCTCGGCACGACGCGGCAGTCGCACTTTGGGTGCGAGTGGCTTGCGGCCTCCTTCGTCTTGTAGTTGAAGCCGAACGAGGAGAGCATGAGGCAGAAACCGCACGTCTCGCCAGACGGCACGCGTGCGTACCTCGGTTTCGCCGGGTCTTTGGAGACGTTGTGCGCCACGCACATGTTCGCGGCCTTGCGGATCTCTGCGTCGAGGCGGCGAACGCACGCGGCAACGAACATGTCGGTGGCTCCCTGCTTCACCACGCTTGCCATGAACGCCTTCACCGAGCCGTACGTCGCCTGGGGGTCGCGCAGCGACTCGGCGACGGCGGCGTACTTTCCGGGCGCTTCCTGCGCCTTGCGCACGGCGTCGTAGAACTCGGCGGCGCGGCCAGCCGCAACGGTGTCGGCGTAGTAGCCGCAAGCCGTCTCGATCACCTCGTAGGCCGCCTCTCGCAGCGCCGCTATGTCGCCGTTCCCGCTCGCCTCCCAGTCGGCCACCAAGCGGGTGAGCGCGTCGCCGGCTTGGCGCTGCGCCATCCCAGATAGCGCGTTGATCTCGTCCGTAAGCTCGTTAAGCAGGCTGCGAGGTATCTCCGCCATCCTCGCCCTCCTTCGGCTCGAACAGCGAGGCCACGGCAGCGCTCGCCTGTGCCTTCTTGTTGTCGCTGTTGATGCGCTGGATCTGCTCGTCTGTGTAGTCGAGCATTTCGAGCATCACGTCGGAGTTGGCGAGCTTCGGCAGACCCTGCACCTGCTTCAACGCGGCGTCGGACAGGCTCACGATCGACGGGTAGGCCGGGGACATGAAGCGCGGGTTGAGGTTGTAGCCGGCATCGCGCTCGGTCTCGTAATCCGTGCCGTTCGCCACAGCGAGCGCCATGTAGGCCACGTTGCGCAAAGCGTTGCCATTCTCGCGGTTGAGGTTCTTCGCATCGATCACGAGCGGTTCGAGCGATGCAGCGATGGCATCCGAAGAGGATGGGTTGTCGTTGCTCACGCCGAAGAAAGACACCGGAACATTGGTGACCGCCGACATTTGGCATGCTAGCTGGCGCAGGTACTCGGTGAGCGGCGCCATCTGCAACTGGGCCGACTGCCACACGGTCGGCGAGTCTCCGTCAGGGTCTTTGGTGATCTCGTTGACCGCCCCCATCGACGCGTCGTACTTGTTCTGCCCGTTGATCATCTTCTTGTATGTGCCGAGCAGCCAGGTCTGCGGCAGCGTCGCGGCCTCAGACGCCACCTCCATGCGGGCGCGTTGGCGTATGGCGTCGTCTGTGATGCTCATGACCGAACGGCTGATGCGCGAGGAGCCGAACGGTCGCTCAAGCGTGGCATCGTAGGGCATAGGCTCCATGAGACAGCGACCCATGCCATGCTCCATGTAGTCGGCCACCCAGTGGCCGCTGCCGCGCGTAAGCACCACCAGCGCGTCTTCTGTGAGCAGGTGCACGACGGTCGGCACGCGCTCGGTGTCACCTGGCATCTTCTTCGACTCGGCCACAACGAGACCGGCCTTGATGCGCTTCTGCGCGTCATCCCAGATTGCCGCCGCTGCGGTTGCCGGGTACGCGGAGATGATTGGCTTGCCGCCGCCGTCCGTGACAGTCCAGAAGCCGCAGCAGTGCTTCAGCTCACCGATAAGGTTCTTGCGGTAGAGAGCTTCGAGCTGGTTGTCGGCACATATGTCGCGCAGCCGCATGGTAACGGCATCGTCGTCGGCAGTGAAGCCGTTGAACACCGAGCGATCTGCCAGGGCGTGCACCGCCTTCTTGGGCCAGTCAACGCGCGGGTTGATCTTCTTGGCGAGGGCTTTCGGCATGGCGATGCCTAGGTCTTTGACGCCGACGTGTCCGAGGTAGTAGTCCTCCCGCAACATGTTGCGGGATCGGTGGGTGCGCCACGTGTCCATAAGCTCGCGCACGAGCGCCTTGTCCTCGTGTCGCAGGCCTTCCGCCGCCGCGACCTGTCCGGCCAGTTCCATGTTCACTGCTGCCATCAGAAGCTTGCCTCCTGTTTACGTCTCGGGTCTCTCTTGGTTGTCCTCGCCGCCCATAGGGCCAGCGATGCGCTCTCGATCGGCGCTGACGAAGAGTCGGGGCCGTCGCCGAAGCCCCAGCCGTCGCGCCCGATGTCGCGCTTGATCGACTTCGTTGCGGAATCGTCCAACGCGGGCGATTCGATGTGGCTCGTCGTCCCAGCGTTGACCTCGTCGGCCAGCATCGTCGCGGCGGCCTGCACGATCGCGGTGCTGCCCATGACGATCGCCGACTTCGGCATCCTGCCGTCCAGAAGTCGCTGCTTCAGCGCGTCCGCTCCGCTCTTTCCGTCGATGCAGACGCACGCGATCTCCTCGCGGTTGCGCAGCAGCATGTCGGATATGCCGACAGTGCCGCCCTCAGCGCCCATGAGGTCGTAAAGCTCGACGTAGGAGCCGGCACCGCGCTCTGCCTTCGCCCAGGACACGGCAACGCGCGACCCGTCGGGCGAGAACTTCACGCCGAACGCGAGCTTGCCTTCCTGCATCGGCCCCGCCGCCTCGCACGCCTTCCACTTGGCGCTCGAAAGCGCGTATGAGTCGGCTCCTCCGATTGGGCTCCACCAGCCAAGGCGCTCACGCGCGAAGACGTCGGGCTGCATCTGCTCGGACTCGCCGCGTACGGCCTCTATGTCGAGGATTGTGCCGAGAGACGGGTTGTACTCGAACCATCGCGACTCGTCGTGCACGTCGCCGATCTCTGTAGCGCCCCACTCGATCCATCCCATCTCAGACCTGCCGTTGTGAACGTCCTCGTGGAGGTCGCGGAACACCGTGCCAACGTTGTCGGGGCTTGGCGGCGTGCCCAGGTAGATCGTCTGCGGGTTGTGCTTCGACCCTGCCGAGATGGCGGGCAGAGAAGCCGCCTGCTGCTTGGCCGTAAGCTCCTGCGCCTCGTCGTAGATAAGCACGTCGTAGGTCTTGCCTCGCGCCAGCGACTCGGTGCGCGTGGTGAAGCGGATAAGGCCGCCGTTCTTGAGCTTGATGGCCTGTTGGCCGTTGGTCTTGCGCACGGCGAGCAGCAGGGCGTTAAGCTCAGGCTCGTCCTCGTCCTCGAATGGCCTTGAAAGCTCCTGGAACATCTGGTCTGAGGTGTCGCCGTGCTGGCATGTGTACAGAATCTTCTCGCCGTTGAGGGCGCCGTGGAAGCAGCGGGCGCGAACGTCCCAGCTCTTGCCGTTCTGTCGCGGGATGGATATGCCGATCGAGCGCAGCAGATACTTGTCGCGTCCATCGCGGGCGAGCATGGCGTCGAGCAGGTGCGGCTGCCACGGCAGCGGGTCGCCGAAGTACGCGGATGCCAGTTCTGCCGCCATGGGGCCGTCTCCGTCGAGCCTTTCTGGGATGTTCGCCTCGTATGTCGGGGTCTGCCTCGCCTGCATCACGCGCCTGCCGCCTTGGCACGCGTCTCGCGGTCGTCGAACATGAGCGTGAGCAGCTTGCCGTGGGCGCTCGCGGGTCGCGCCTGCTGCACCGTGACGTTGCGGGCCGACTTGGACAGGCCGAGCTGGTCTGACAGCGCCCTGATCTCGGTGCTGGCTTCCTTCAGAACGGTCAGCGCCGGATTCTTGCGCATCATCTTGAGCCGCTTGCCGCCCTTGCCCCTGATCGGCTTGTATGCGGTGGCGTCGAGTATTTCGATCTCGTTGTTACCGAGGGCCATGGCCTCGCGTGCCTGGTTCGCCACGGCGTGCCAGTAGCAGAGCAGCGCCAGCGTCGGCGCATCCTCCTGCGCGAACGTGCGCCTCGCGGTCAGCTGCTCCCAGATGGCGGCTTGCACGGGGTCGCTAGCCACTTCCTGCGGCATCTCGATGTTCTCGGCCATGATTCCCTCCTTCTTCGCGGGGAATCGTAATGGCGGCGTGAGATAGCGAAATCGTTCGGAACGGGCGGGGGGAAATCGGCCCTAGGCGGCCGGAGTGGCCTTCCGACCCGGGGGAGGGGCGACCGCCCCGCCTCTTTTCGGCGGCTTCGGCGCTTGGGGCCAAAAGAAAGGGCGCGACCGCCGAAACGACCGCGCCCCTATTGGTGCATTGCTATGTTTTCCCTCAGAACAGCCGCGTGCGGCGTATCTGGTACTGCTTGGCGTCGCCCGGCATCCTGTTGCCGCGCCGCTGGTTGCAAATCCTGTGGGCTGCATCCACGTTGGAGTAGTCCAGCGGGCTGCCTCCCCTCGACACGGGCAGCAGCTCGTCCACCTCGAAGCTCCACGGGTCGCCGCTCGGCAGGCTGTAGTCTATCGGCTGGCCGCATATGTGGCACGGCCTTCCCTCTGCCCTCAGCCTCGCTCTCAGCTTGCGCCTTGCGTTGCCGTTGCGGTTGCGCGGGTTGCCGCTCATGCCAGCATCGCCGCTATCCCGCCGATGCACCACACGATGCCGTAGCACACGAGCAGCACCAGGAAGAGCATCACGAGCATGGACACGACAGCACCGGCTGCATCCATTAACTTCTTGTATCCCATGTCATCCTCCAATGATCATGCGGGCCAGCGATACCGCCGCCCACAGCGTCAATCCGTCTATTAGCAGGGATGCCGCTATCACGAGCAGGCATCCCCGGTTGCATCCCGGGCGGCTCATTCGTCCCACCTTATCGTTCCGTCGTCGTATTCGGCATGCAGCCACGCCGCGTACTCCTCGAAGGACGCGAACTCGCCGACGCGGCGCGAGTGCTTCGCGCACCTCGTGTGCGGGTCGACCTCGTCCACGACTATGAGCAGCGGCCACGTCATCATGCGCACACCCATGCGCATGGCGGCCTCGGGCGAACCGAAGTAGCGTTCCCAGTTTGTCAATCTGCCACCTCCTACCCGCAGGCGAGCAGGGCCAGAACCACCAGCCCCGCCGCCAGCATGCGGATCACATAGAACTCAAGGGCCAGCACCGCCAGCAGCAGCGCCACGGCCAAGGCGGCTAGGGCTTGAAGTGCTCGCAAGCGATCTCATCCCCGTCCTTCAGATGGTCGAGCGTCCAGTCGACGGCCTTGTTGGCCGCGTCGGCCATGCTCTTGCCCGCAAGCTCCTCGTTGGCTATAGCCGCCTCAAGCTCAAGGCCGCACACGCCGTCGTCGCCGTCGGTTGGCTTGAACCACCTGCACTCGCAGCATGGCTCCGGCTCCTCCTGGTTCCACGGCGCGTTCGGGTCTCCCTCGAAGCAGCCGGGCGGAAGGTTCCACCCGCTGGGTGGTTCGTAGACGACCATGCTCATCGGGCACCGCCCGTGCACGGGATGTCGTGGCCGATGATCTCAAGGTCGTATGCCACGGCTGCGGCGCGCTCAACCCTGCAACCCCTGGCGTTCTCCCATCCCTCGCAGAGGAACACGGCGTCGCAGCAGGCCATCTTCGCGAGGCTCTGGCTTAGGTAGTACAGCGGCTCGTTCACGACCTTGTGCGGCACCGCGAGGCCGTCCTTGAAGTACGTGTCCACGACCTCGTATCCGCGCCGCTCAAGCTCTGCGACCGCCTTCGTGCGGGCCTCAAGTATCTGCTCCTCGCCAAGCCCGTTCATTGGCTGGACGATCATCGCCTTCTTCATTTAGGTTCCTCTCAGTCGCCGTCCCATACGCCGTCGGGGCGCATCCTCGCCATGGCGAGCAGCTGTAACAGCGCCCGCTTGGCGTTGCCCTCGGTGGCCTCCCAGTAGTCGTCGGAAACATCGTCGCCAAGCCTCAAGGCCGCTGCTTTGAGCATCGGTATCGACTCGGCCCCGGTCTTCCCGTAGATTTCGCGGATGCCGCGCTCTCCCAAGCAGTGGTAGTGCCTGGCGTAGTTGTAGGTCACGTTCAGCCAAAGCTCGGTCGTGCCTCCCAGGGCATATGTTCCGCCCGCCATGAGATGCGGAGAATCGACCTCCAACGTCTCGTGCGTCACGGGGTCGCACAGCCTTATGTCGTAGCTCATGAGGCCTCGCCTGCCTTCGCTTTCCTGCGGCGAACTTGGTCATAGTCGATTTCGTCGCGGCACTTTTCGCATACCTCGCCGGCTCGCTTCTTGTTGTCCTTCCAAAACTCGCGCGGGTAGCACGTGAAAAACGGATTGCGGTACGTCCTGCCGCATCTTTCGCACGCCCACTCAAACGAATCGCAGCTCATGCCATCACCCCCGCGAGGCATCCGGGGAATGTGCCCGTCAGGTCGATGCACGTGCCGTCATCGTCGACGGCGAAGCACTGGTAGCTGTCCTCGGTCATGGCCTCGACCTGCTTCAGCGCGTCCTCTCGCGTCTCGGCCTCGCCGATCTTGATGCCAGCCCTGTAGGCGCTCGCGTAGCTCTGGCAAAGCGAGCGCTCGTAGATCCCTATCATTCCTGGCCCGCCTTCCACTCGTTGACCAGCTCGTCGTACTCCTCTCGGAACTCTGGCTCGAAATAGGCGATGAACTCGCTCTTGGTCATGCCGCAGCGCAGGCTTGAGTAGCCGACGTGCTCGATGCACCAGTCAGAGAACGGAATGAGCTTGCCGCCGTCGTCCACGCTCGTGCGGTAGTCGGTGCCGTCGCGGTAGAGCTTACGGCGGCCCTCCTTGCGGATGGCCTGCTCGACCTTCGAGGCATCGCGCTCGCCGCGCTCCATGAGCTTGCCGCGCAGCTCCTCTGCCTCGTCCTGCGCCTGCTCAAGCTTGCCGCGCAGCCAATCGCGCTCAGCCCGCGCCTGCTCCAACTGGTCGAGCACGTACTGCTAGCATGTCTTGATCTCCATGGGTTACATCCCTTCACGTATCATCTCGTTGCCGTCACGGTCTGTGATTAGCCAATATCCGTATTCGTAGAGGCCAGGGCTGTGCGGCTCGTAGACCTGCAACAGCTGGCCCGTCCACCAGGCCTCCTCGTAGACCGGATGCCGCCAGCGCCACTCGGCCTTGAGCCGCGCCCCGCCGTGGAACTTGTCGTGGCACCCGGTCGTCCCGCTGCCGCAGAGGCAGAACAGCGGGCTTCGCAAGTCCCAGGCGCCGCACGGCGTGACCAGGCGGAACGTCTCGCCCCAAGACCGGTGCGCCACGTGGTGCACGCTTCCGGCGCGTCTGCCGCAGACGCAGCACCGGGGCGAAAGCGCCTCGTAGGCCTTTCCGTGGGTGTAGTGCGCCCCCAGGTGGGGCTTGCCGTAAAGCTCGGCTCGCTCCTTGGGGTAGCCGCGAAGCACCCCCGCATCGAGGATCATTGCAGCCTCCCGTCCGGGCCATCGAAGTGCTCGACCCTAGCGCCGCCCCTCAGCCGCGACACTATTGCCTTTGCGGTGTCGGGGTCTCCCTGCTCGGCAAGCCTGCGCACGAGGTCGCTCGGCTTGTACTGCGTTGTCACCAGCGTGGGCAGCATCGCCGAGTAGCGCTGGTCGATCAGGCTGAACAGGCTGTCGAGCACGAAGCCGGTCGGCCTGCGCTTGCCCAGGTCGTCCACGATCAGGTAGCGCACCTCGGCGTAGCGCTTGAGCGGGTCGCCGCCGTCGTGGAAGCTGCGCTGGATCTCGTCGAGGATGCGGTACATCGGTGCCATGAGCACCGACCGCTTGCCGCCGGCCAGGCGCTTCGCCACGGCTGCGGCGCAGGTGGTCTTGTGAGTTCCGACGTCTCCCCAGAGGTACACCCACTGGCCGTGCTTCATGCACTCGGCGATCTCCGCAGCCAACGGGTGGTCGAGGCTCACGTAGCGTTCGGGCACGCCCGCCCGCTTCCAGTCGTGCATGGCTCTGTCGAGCGCAGCCTTGCGAGTCGCCTCGGCCTCGGCCTGGCGCTCCTTCTCGCGTTCGGCCTCGGCGCCCGCGCAGCCGCACTGCTCGTAGCCGCAGAACAGCGTCCGCCCAGCGAGCCGCGTGGTGCGGGCCTTGAGGGTCGCGCCGCAGTGCGGGCACTCAGTCGTAGGCCGAAAATCCATCGTCTGGCACCTCCTTTGCCATGCCGTTTTTTGGCTTCGAGGTGCGCAGCCAGTTGCGCACCGTTGCCTTCCAGTCCTTCATGTGCGATCGCCCGACCATCCAGCCTTTCTGGGCGTAGAAGTCGACGAAGCGCTCGGGGTCGAAGTCGATGGCGGTGAGGTCGAGGCCCTTGTCCGCAGCGAACTGCTGGGCGTATTCGGCGACCTCGGCGGGAGAGGGGGCGCGGAAACGCGCCGCTTTCCCTCTCTCCTTAATCCCTTTTCCTGACTCCTCTTCCTCTTCCTCTTCGCTTGCCCGTTTGCTTTCGGGTTTGCTTGCCGCCTTGCCGCCCGATCCTCCCGCCACGATGCGCTTGCGCGAGGTCTCCATGACGGGCTGCACGGCGAACAGCACGGCCTCTTGGGCGTCCGTCCGAGGCTCGGGCTGCTCGCCAGTTCGCAGGTACCGGACGATCATGCCGATAAGCTCGTCGCCCTCCCTGCGGTTGCGCAGCCTAAGCGGCCCGTCTATGAGCGAGTCCAGTACCTGCATGCCGCCATCGCCCCTAAAACGGGATGTCGCCGTCGTACAGGCTTTCCTGGGCGGGCGGCATGGGCGCTTGCTGCGGCGCCGCCTGCGGGGCGGGCTGCGGCGCGTACTGTGCGGGCGCCTGCTGGTAGCCCTGCGGTGCCGCCGGGGCTTGCTGGTAGGCCTGCTGCGTGTTCCACTGCTGCGGCGCCGCCTGCGGGGCGGGCTGCGGCGCGTACTGCTGCTGGTAGCCCTGCGGCGCTTGCTGGCCCTGCTTCTGGCTCATGAGCTCGATCTCGTCCACGATCACCTCAAGCTTGGATCGGCGCTGGCCGTCCTTGTCCCAGCTCGAATAGCGCAGCTTGCCCTCGATGGCCACCTTCATGCCCTGTCTCTTATACACATCTCCGAGCCCACGAGACAAGAGGCAATCTCG
>URPB01000024.1:0-22656 GCA_900549575.1 uncultured Collinsella sp. | reverse complement strand
CTTGGTGGCATCGGCGTACCTGCTCTTGGCCATATGATCATCCTCCGATTTGGGACATAAATCGTTGCGTGCCCTCAATTATCGCGTGTTCCTGCGGTTTGTGGGCCACGGCATCGCGCCAAATCGAAAGTACCTGCATATCATCACCACGGCGCAGCGCCTCACGCACCGAATACTCGGCATCGCTGAACAGGCACGGACGCACGTTGCCATCGGCCGTCAGGCGCAGACGGTTGCAATTCGCACAAAAATGATTGGACATGGCGCTGATGAAGCCAACCGTTCCCGCCGCACCCGAAAAGTGCCAATAACGTGCGGGGCCCGCGCCGGCAGGAGCGTCGTTGATGTCAAGCGGCTCGAGCTCGCCCAGACCCACCGCGGCGGCCCCGGCATTGATGCGCGCCCGCAGCTCATCACTCGGCACGGTGTCGCTCGCATCCCACAGCTCGGGATTGAGCGCGGGCGCATGCGGGTCCACAGCGCAATGCGAGCTCGTGCGCTCGTCGCCGATGGGCATGTATTCGATAAAGCGCAGGTGGATGGGACGGTCGACGGTCAGTCGTGCGAGGGCCGCCACATCCTGGTTGAGCCGGCGCACAACAACGCAGTTGACCTTAACGGGCTCAAAATCCCAAGCCAGCGCCGCGTCGATGCCAGCCATGGTCTGCTCGAGTCGACCCAGGCGCGTGATCTTTCCAAACAGCGTAGGGTCGAGCGTGTCGAGCGAGATGTTGACGCGGTTAAGCCCCGCGTCTTTGAGCTGCGGTGCCAGCTTGGGCAGCAGGGCTCCGTTGGTGGTGAGCGAGATGTCCTCGATCTGCGGAATCGCGCGGATGTCACGAATGAGCGGGATGATACGGCGGCTGACCAGCGGCTCGCCGCCCGTCAGGCGTACGCGGCGAATGCCCTCCCCCGCCACCAAGCGCACAAAGCGGGCGATTTCCTCGGCACTGAGTAGCTCATCGTGCGCGCGGGGCGCCACGCCATCGGCCGGCATGCAGTAAATGCAGCGGAAATTGCACTTGTCGGTAACGGCAATGCGCAGGTAGTTGATATCGCGGCCAAAGCCGTCATGTTGCACGTGCCCGTCCACGCAGCCCTCCCCTCACGCGGCGTTTTATTCTTCGGAAAACATAATACCCCACGGGAGAATCATGCCGACACCCGTACGACAGGACAGGTCGCTTCGAGCAAAACGGACTTTCCAAGCCCATCCTCAGCACAGACCATCACAACATTCGATGCTTTTCCCGTTTTTGGCAAAAAACGTCGAATGTTGTGATGGTTTGACTTCCCACGGCACCCTGTAGAAGGGCCGGAACGCCCCTAAAGGCCGCCCTCCCAGTGTCGAATCACGAATTCTCGCAGGTCGTTCTGCCGCTTTTGGAAAGCTTCGCTTCGGTCGCACTTAAGGCCTATTGCGAGTGCGATGGCGTTCATAGCCCGGTGCAATTGCAGCTGATGGGCAAACTGAGTCCCGGTGAGGACGATCATCCTAAAGCCCAGCGCGCTCAGCACGGTCATGCGCTCCGCATCCGACGCGCTGCGCTGTTTATCAAGATGGTCCGAGCCGTTGTATTCAATCCCCGTACCGCTCGCAGGCGCATATACGTCGATCTCGAAATACCCAGCCTTAGCGAGATACTTGAACTCGTTGGGAACATCGACCCGATGGTTGAGCTCAACCTTGACGTATCCCAGCCCTCCCTGGGAACGTTTTGCTACGACCATGATTGCGGTGGCCGTCTCCATGGGCGATCGCGCGCCATCGTGCACGCGCTTGAGCACAGCGACCGCGCGTATAGCCCCCTGACGAGATCGGTTCTCATTGCAATAGGCAATCAAATCGGCAACGGCATACCTCTGCCCCATCTCGATATAATCGCCTGTCGACAGATGATTCAAATGGTATCGGGCACAGATTTCGTAGCCATATTCCAGCTGCTCGGGCTCGCTCATCCACGAACCCGCTTGGACAAAGCACATGACCTCATCAACCACCAGAAGGCCCTCTGCCACCTCGATAAGATGGCCTGGAGGTACCGGCGCTCCAAACACGTGGCACCTAAATCCAGCCGGCGTCGAGCGCTCAAAATCGAAGTTGACGAGCGTATCGATATGATCGAGCTCTTCTCGTGGAATACCAAGCGAAACCAGATAGTCGGTAACGATTCCGACGGCCGTTGAAGCCCTCAGCCCCTTGGCATCGAGTCCCAATTTGGGCAGGCTCGCGGTCGGCTCCGCCTCGTTAGCAAGCGAGTCCTCATCGTATAGGCTGCTTGCTCGCGAGAGCGGCTCGGACGGGCGCGCCACGTCGTGGTACAGCCAGGCAGTCTTATGGGACAGGACAATCGGCAGGTCCATGAGCCCTCCAATGGAGTCGGATAACCAACCTTATTCCCCTGCCCACGGGTCCGCACACCTTCGCGCGCAAGAAAGCGATTCCACTCGATCGAGTGGTAGAAAAACCATCACAACATTCGATGCTTTTCCCGATTTTGGCAAAAAACGTCGAATGTTGTGATGGTTTGAGACAAGGCGAGGGGCACGGAGGGGTCAAAGCATCGTGCTCGAACAGGTTAATCCAACTCTTTTAAGCCATGCGCCAGTTGCCAGTAATCGCCGTGCTGGGCGAGCAGCTCTTCGTGCGTGCCGCGCTCGATAATGCGGCCGTGTTCGAGGACCATGATGGCGTCGGCGTCGCGGACGGTGGACAGGCGGTGCGCGATCATAAACGTGGTGCGTCCGCGCATGATGCGATCCATGCCGCGCTCGATGAGCTTTTCGGTGCGCGTGTCGATGGAGCTCGTGGCCTCGTCCAGGATGAGCACCGGCGGATCGGCGACGGCCACGCGCGCGATGGCGAGCAGTTGGCGCTGGCCCTGCGACAGGTTGGCGCCGTCGGCCGTGACCGGCGTATCGTACCCTCTAGGCAGGCGGCGGATAAACGAATCCGCGCAGGCAGCCTCGGCGGCGGCGCGCACCTCCTCGTCGGTCGCGTCGAGCTTGCCAAAGCGGATGTTCTGCGCAATGGTGCCGCTAAACAGGTGCGTGTCCTGCAGCACAATGCCGAGCGACCCGCGCAGGCTAGCCTTGGCAATGTGCTTGACGTCGATGCCGTCGTACGTGATCTCGCCGTCATCGACCTCGTAGAAGCGGTTGATGAGGTTGGTGATGGTCGTCTTTCCGGCGCCCGTCGAGCCCACAAACGCAATCTTTTGCCCCGGCTTGGCAAACAGGTTGAGATCCGTGAGCACGCGGGTGCCCGGCACGTAGGAAAAGTCCACGGCATGGAAGCGCACGTCGCCGGCAAGCGGGACCAAGCCGCACGTGAGCTCGGTGCCGTCGGCAGCCACCGCGCGGCCCGACTCATCAACGGCTGCCACATCATGCAGATGCCCGTACGCGCCCACGCCCTGGCCCTTGGGAATCTTCCACGCCCACGCGGCATCGCCCGTCTGCACCAGCTCCACGCAGCCCTCGTCCACCTCGGGCTTAAAATCCATGGCGGCAAACAAGCGCTCGGCGCCGGCCAGTGCGTTAAGCAAGAAGTTGCCGAGCTGCGTAAACTGGTTGATGGGCATGGCCGCCTGGCGTACAAAGACCAGATAGCTCGCGAGCGCACCTACGTCGGCGAGCCCCTTGATGCAGAGTATGCCGCCCGCCACGGCGACGATGGCGTAGTTGGCATAGCCGATCACCACGGTCATGGGCACCATCGAGTTGGCGTAGGCCTGCGCGGCACCACCGGTGCGGCGCAGCTCTTGGTTGCGCGCGTCAAAACCAGCCACGTTGGCCTGCTCGTGATTAAAGACCTTGATGACCTTTTGGCCCGAGACCATCTCTTCGATATATCCGTCCAGGTCGCCAAGCGACGCCTGTTGGGCGGCAAAAAAGCGCTTGGAACGCATGCCCGAGTAGCGAGCGTACAGCACAATGGCCACATCGCACACGAGCGTGATAATCGTGAGCTGCCAGTTAAGGATGATGAGCATAGCCGTAGTGCCCACAACCTGAATGGCGGCCTGAATCACGTTGGCAAAACTGTTGTTGAGCGCCTCGGAGACGGTGTCGACGTCGTTGGTAAAGAAGCTCATGATGTCACCCGAGCGCGTGCTGTCAAAATAACTGAGCGGCAGCATCTGGATGTGCGCAAACAGGTCGCGGCGGATATCGGAGACCACGCGCTGGGCCGCGCGCACCATAATCTGTGAGTAGCCCAGAGCCGAGAGCACGCCCGCGGCGTAGATGGCAGCGGTAAAGATAACCTGCCTGGTGAGCAATTCCTCGCCGCCCGTTGCCAAACCGTTAACGATAGGGCGCACCATGTAGGTGCCGGCGAGGCTCGCGATGGCGGCGACGGAGGCGAGCACGCCCACCGCGAGCAACGAGAACTTGGCGTGACCCATGTAGGAGAGCAAGCGGCGAAGCGTCTGCGTCAGATTGGTGGGACGGGCCTGAGCGGATGTCTTAGGCATGGCGCTCACCCCCTTCCGTGGCTTGAGGTGATCCACTGGGGCCAGAGGAAGACAGGGCATTTGCGCCGTCCGCGACGCCCGCATCCCCCGCAAACTCCATCTGCGAGGCATAGATCTCCTGATAAATGGCGTCGCCCGCCAGCAGCTCCTCGTGCGTGCCCACACCGTGGACACGGCCGTCGTCCAGCACAATAATGCGGTCGGCATCCATGACGCTCGCAATGCGCTGTGCAATGACAATCACCGTCGTGTTGGGAATCTGAGCGATATGCTCGCGGATCTTGGCGTCGGTCGCCATATCGACCGCGCTGGTTGAGTCATCAAAAATGAGCACGCGCGGATGCTTGAGCAATGTACGCGCGATGCACAGGCGCTGCTTCTGCCCGCCCGAGACACCGGCACCGCCCGGGCCCAGATAGCCGTCAAGGCCGCCGATGCGATCCAGGAACTCGTCCACGCATGCCGCCCGGCAGGCACGCAGGAGCTCCTCGTCGGTGGCATCGGGCGCTCCCCACTGCAGGTTCTCGCGCACGGTACCCGTAAACAGCACGTTCTTTTGCAGCACGATACCCACGGCGTCGCGTAGGGTCGCGAGGTCGTAGTCGCGCACATCGCGCCCGCCCACGAGCACGGCGCCTTCGGTGGCGTCGTACAGGCGCGCGATCAGCTGCACAAGCGAACTCTTGCCCGAGCCCGTGCCGCCGAGCACGCCCACCGTCGAGCCGCCCTCGATGCAAAGGTCGATATGCTCGAGCACGTCCTCGGCAGCATCCGCGCGGTACTTAAACGACACGTCGCGAAACTCGATGCTTCCGTCGGCCACCCCGTGCACGGCAGTGGCAACGTCGGGCGCCTGGATAAGCGAACGCTCGTCGAGCACCCGCGAGATGCGCTCCACGCTGGCAAGTGCGCGCGTGAGCAGCAAAAACACGTTGGAAATCATCATGAGCGAGTTCATGATGAGCAGCACGTAGCTCATAAAGCCCGTGAGCGAGCCCACGCCGAGCTCGCCGGCAAGAATCATGCGACCGCCGATCCACAGAATGGAAAGCGCCGCCACGTACATCGACAGCTGAAACACCGGCAAGTTGAGCACAGCGTTGCCAAAGGTCTTCGTCGCCGTATGCGCAAGCTCGGTATTGACGGCGTCGAACTTGGCCTCCTCGTGCTCGGCACGCACGTACGCCTTGACGGCGCGCACGGCGGTGAGGTCCTCCTGCACCACACCGTTGAGATGGTCCATCGAGGTCTGTAGCTGGCGGTAGAGCGGACTGACGCGATAGGTGATAACGCCCAGTACGATCGCCAGCACCGGCAGGATGATCGCGAATACCGTAGCGAGCGGACGCGACAGCACCAGCGCATAGACCAAGCCGACGATGAGCGTCACGGGGCCGCGCACCATGGGGCGAAAGCCGTTGCCGATAGCGTTCTGAATAACAGTGATGTCGGTGGTCATGCGAGTGACCAGCGAGCTGGCGTCGTAGTTGTCCAGATTGCCAAAAGCGAGCGTCTGAATCTTGCGATACTCGGCCTCGCGCAGGTTAGCGCCCAGCCCCGAGGCGACGCGAGCAGACGTGCGCGCATAGCCCAAGCCAAGTACCAGCGAACATGCGGCGCATACCAACATATACGTGCCCTGCAACAGCATGTAGTCGATGTCGCCCGCGGGCACGCCTACATCGATGATATTTGCCATGATGACCGGGATAAACAGCTCGAGCGCCGTCTCGGCCGTCACAAAGAGCACGCCGAGCATGGCATCGCGGCGGTATGACCCCAGATAGGAAAACAGAATCTTGAGATTGCGCACGCAGGTTCATCCCCCATCAAACGTTGTTCGCAAACCCACGTATTATGGCGCGCCGTGCGGCGGTGTCAAGTGTTCCGAAATCGATTTCTGCAAGGCTAGTGCAGGCACCAAGCTCGCAGGACGCGCCCCTGTATTCAATTAGAAATGAACGCGAGCGTGACTTTTTCGCCCCACTGCCAACATAAACCTTGACTCTATAATCGTTGTAGGGTTTTCACTACACTGGTACGTAAACAGACCAAGCCAGAAAGCCCCGCCCATGGAACACGACCTCACACGCGGCAATGTCCCCAAGACCATCGCGGTCTTTGCCCTGCCTTATATGCTCTCGTACTTTTTGCAGATGCTCTACGGCATGGCCGACCTGTACATGATGGGGCAGTTTAGCGGCGCCGCCGGCATCACCGCCGTGGGCAACGGCGCGCAGACGCTCTATATCATTACCGTGACGCTCGTGGGCCTGGCCATGGGAACGACGGTTATCGTCGGCCACGCCGTGGGTTCGCGTCGGTTTGACCGCGCCGAGACCGCCATCGGCAACACCATCACGCTCTTTATGGGTGTCTCGGTGGTGCTGGCCGCTGTCCTGCTCGCACTGTGTCCGCAGATTGTGGCACTCATTGGCACGCCGGCCGAGGCGGTCGAAGGAACCGCCGCCTACCTGCGTATCTGCTTTATGGGCATTCCCTTTATCGCCGCGTACAACATCCTCTCGGCCATCTTTCGCGGCCTAGGCGATTCGCGCTCGCCCATGTACGTGATTGGCGTGGCATGCATCATCAACATCGCGCTCGACTTTCTGTTTATCGGCCACATGGGGCTCGGCCCCGTAGGCGCGGCACTCGGCACAGTCATCGCGCAGACGGCGAGCGTGGCTCTCGCGCTCGTGTGGCTCAAGAGCCGCCGTACGCACATTCACCTCAAGCGCAGCGACCTACGCCCCCAGCCCGAGGTGCTCGGCAGCATCCTTAAGATCGGCGTGCCCGTAGCCGTGCAGGACGGCTGCATCCAGGTGGCGTTTATGTTCATCACCGTCATCGCCAACCACCGCGGCCTGGTTGATGCCGCCGCCGTAGGCTTGGTCGAAAAGATGATCAGCTTTTTGTTTATCGTGCCGAGTTCCATGGGCGCTACCGTCAGCGCGCTCACGGCGCAAAACGCCGGCGCAGGCAAGGGCGACCGCGCGCGCCAGGTGCTCAAGGATGCCATGACCATCTCGGTGGTGTACGGCTGCCTGATCACGGTGCTGATGTGGCTGGTGGCGCCGGCGTTTATCGGCTTTTTTGCCAAGGACCCCGCGGTGGTCGCCGCCGGCACCGGCTATATGCGCAGCTATATTTTCGACGCGATTTTTGCCGGCATCCACATTTGCTTTAGCGGCTTTTTCGCTGCATACGGCAAGAGCTACATCGGCTTTGCGCACAACGTGCTGGCCGTGGCGCTCATTCGCGTACCCGGCGCATGGCTGCTGTCGAACGCCTATTCCGACACGCTGTTCCCCATGGGTATCGCCTCGCCGTGCGGGTCGATTCTGTCGGCGGCCATCTGCGTGATTGCATTTACCGTGCTCAACCGGCGCGGGGCTTTTGACAAGCTGATGGCGTAGCGGGGCAACGCGAGCCCGGCGCCCCTCCCCGGCTCTATTGAAAGGAGCGTTCCTATGGCCGACTCGCCAACTGAACATACCGAGGGCCTGCTCCGCATTGGCGAGGTGACGCGCCTGTTTAACCTGAGCGTGGGCACGTTGCGCCATTACGAGCAGATGGGCCTACTGGACCCGGCGCACATCGATCCGGCGAGTGGGTACCGCTACTACGGATCGCGGCAGCTCTCCACCCTCAACACCATCAGCCACCTGCGTGTTCTGGACCTGCCGCTGGCACAGATCCGCGAGTTTGTGACCACGCGCGATGTGGACCTCATGCAGCGGCAGCTAGCTCAGCAGCAGGAACTCATCGAGCGCAAGCGCCGCGAGCTGGAGCGCGTATCGCGCAAGATCGACAACCGGCTTGCTCTGCTACACGATGCCTTGAGCACCGAGCTCGATACCATCCGCGAAATCGATGCGCCCGAGCTTCGCTGCGCCGTGTTGCGCGAACGCGTCAACCCTACCGACGCCTATGCGCTGGAGTGGCAGATTCGTCAACTGCAGAAGGGCCAGCACGAGACCTTTGTCTTTCTGGGCAACTTGGGCGTCGGGATTGGCGCCGAGCGCCTCGCCGCCGGCGACTTTGATGGCTACGACGAGGTCTTCCTGCTGCTCGATGACACCGATGATTACGTGGGCGACGTCGAGGTGCGGCCCGCCGCGCGCTGTCTGACCATAAGCTTCCGCGGTACACATGGGCAAGCAGCCCCACGCTACGAGCAGCTGCTCGGCTATATGTGCGAGCACGGCCTGACACCCGCCGGTCCCTCACGCGAGATCGCCCTTATCGATGACATCATCAGCGACGATCCAGAGACCTACGTGACGCAGATCACGGTGCCCGTTTCCCCAGCAAAGTAAGAACCGCCCCGAAGGCATCGTGCTTCCGGGCGGTTCTTCAATTTGGCTATCGATGCCTTACACCTCTGGCACCTGACCAGTAGCCAAGATCTGCTCGAGTGCGTCCTCATCCAATACAGGCACGCCCAACTGCTCGGCCTTGGTGAGCTTGGAGCCCGCTTTGGGGCCGGCGACCAGATAGCTCGTCTTCTTTGAAACACTACCCGAAACCTTGGCGCCGAGCACCTTGAGCGCCGCGCCTGCCTCGTCGCGCGTACGGTTGACGAGCGTGCCGGTGAGCACGAAGGTCAGACCCGCGAGTGGTTGAGCGTCGGCAAGCTCGCCCGCCACGCCAGCGTCGGCCGCGGCTTGCGCGTGCGCGGCGCCCAAGTCGACCTCGAGCGACAGGCCCGCCTGACGCAGGCGCTCTAGCACGGCGAGGTTCTCGGGCACGGCCAGGAACTGCTTGACGCTCGCCGCAATCTTGGGACCGATGCCCTCACACTCGGCGATGTCCTCTTCGCTCGCCAAGATGAGCTTGTCGATCGACAGGAATCGCTCGGCGATGACCTCGCCCACGCTCTTGCCCACATGGCGGATGCCCAGGGCAAACAGCACGCGACCGAGCGGCTGGCTCTTGGACTTGTTGAGCTCGGCGATGATTTTCTCGGCCGTCTTGAGGCCCACCGGAATGGGATCGCCCTTCTTGACGCCCTTTTTGCTGTTGGAGCTGGCGTACACGCGGCCCGTGTCCAGGCCGGCGATGTCGTCGACCGTGAGCTGGTAGAAGTCTGCGACATCGTGGATCAGCCCGGCGGCGATCATCTTGTCGACAATCTCGTCGCCCAGGCCGTCGACGTCCATGCAGCCGCGGCTCACCCAATGGAGCAGGCGCTCCTTGAGCTGCGCAGGGCAGTCGATGGAGACACAGCGGTAGGCGACCTCGCCGTCCTCGTGGACCACGGGGCTGCCGCACACGGGACAGACCTCGGGCATGTGCCAGTCGGCCGAATCGGCAGGGCGCTTGTCGAGCACGGGACCCACGACCTCGGGGATCACGTCGCCCGCCTTGTGCACGATGATGGTATCGCCCTCGCGCACGTTTTTGCGACGGATCTCGTCGATGTTGTGCAGCGTTGCGCGCGCGATGGTAGAGCCGGCAACCGTGACCGGGTCGAACTCGGCGACCGGCGTGAGCACACCGGTGCGGCCCACTTGGATGCGAATCTCGCGCAGGACGGTCTGCTTTTCCTCGGGCGGGAACTTAAAGGCAATAGCCCAGCGCGGTGCGCGAGCGGTAAAGCCCAGGTCGAGCTGCTGCTGGAAGCTGTCGACCTTTACGACTACGCCGTCGATGTCGTAGTCCAGGTCACCGCGGTGCTCAAGTGCCTGGGCACAGAACTCGTGAACCTCAGCCGGCGTGGCGCAGCGGGCCACGTTGGGGTTGACGCTGAAGCCGGCGCTGCGCAGCCAGTCGAGAAATTCGCGCTGGCTGTGGACGTGCAGCGGATCGGTATCGGCAATGGCGTAGATAAAGGTGGCCAGGTCGCGGCGTGCCGTGACCTTGGGATCCTTCTGGCGCAACGATCCGGCAGCGGCGTTGCGCGGGTTGGCGAAGGGGTCGCGACCCTCGGCATCGGCCTCTTCATTCAGACGCACAAAGCTGCCCTTGGGCATATAGACCTCGCCACGTACTTCGATGGCACGCTCGCGGTCGGCGCCCATGTGGGCGAGCGCCGGCTCGGACAGGTGCATGGGCACATCCTTGATGGTACGCACGTTGAGCGACACGTCCTCGCCCGTGGTGCCGTCGCCGCGTGTGGCCGCGCGCACAAAGGTGCCGTTTTGGTAGGCAAGCGCCACGCCCAGACCGTCGATCTTAAGCTCGCAGGTATAGGTGACGCTACCGGCTCCGAGCGCATCCTCGGTGCGCTGGAGCCACGCGTCGAGCTCGTCCAGATCCATGGCATCGTCCATGGAATACATGCGTGCCATGTGCGTGACCGGCGTAAACTGCTCGCTCACGTAGCCGCCCACGCGCTGGGTATAGCTGTCGGGCGTCACCAGGTCGGGGTAGGTGGCCTCGATCTGCTGGAGCTCAACGAGCATTTTGTCGAAGGCGGCATCCGTGATCTCGGGCGCATCGAGCATGTAGTAGCGGTAGGCGTGGTAATCGAGCTCGTGGCGCAGCTCGGCCGCACGCGCCGCCGCCTGGGCACGGGCATCGGCCGGTGCAGCGGTATCCTCGCTCGCGGGCGTTTTGGTATCGATATCTACACCGTCACCAAACAGGCTCGATTGCTCCATTGCGGCACTCCTTCGCTCGATTTCAAACGGATACTAGAGTACCACCGGTCACAATGGGGTCGAATCGCCCTTTCAAACCGCATCGAATCGGCAGCCGCCAGACCGGAGTGGATCGCGCGATCAACTCATGCCCTTGCCATTTCTAAATGATCCGTTTCCCCGTCCCCAACGGATCAATAAGAAAAGAGGGGACTGTCCCGCGTTGGCGGGACAGTCCCCTCTGGCTTCGATATGTGCAATACGGTTCGTTAGAAACCCTGACCGTTGCCCTGACCCTGACCCTGCTGGCCAAGCAGCTCCTCCAGATACTGGCGCAGCTGCTCGTCGGTAATACCGCCGTTGCCGGTATCGGTCGCGCTGTCGTTCTGCTGCTGGTTCTGCAGCTCCTCGTCGGAGCCCAGCTCAACCGTGACCTTCTTCTCTTCCTTGCCGCGCATGAGCGTGATCTCGACCTTCTCGCCCACCTCGTGGCTGCGCAGCGCGATGATCAGGCCGTCGGCGCTCGAAATCTCATCGTCGCCCAGCTTGGTGATGACGTCGCCCTCCTGAATGCCGGCCTTGGCGGCAGGACCATCCTCAACGACGCTCGCCACATACGCGCCGCTATCGGTGCTCAACTTGTTGGTGCGGGCGTTAAGCGCATTGACGCTCGAAAGCGTAGCGCCCATGTACGGATGCACCGGCGTCTTACCGTCGATGATCTGGTCGGCAATGTTCTTGGCGTAGTTAACCGGAATGGCAAAACCCACGCCCGAGCTGGAGCCCGAGTAGCTCTCGATAAGCGAGTTGATACCCACAAGCTCGCCATTGTCGTTGACGAGCGCGCCGCCGGAGTTGCCCGGATTGATGGCGGCATCGGTCTGGATCATGTTGGCATAGATGGTGTTGCCGCCGGTAGAGCTCATGGCCGTGGAGCGATACAGCGCCGAGACGATACCGGTGGAGACAGACTGTTCGTTGCCGAAGGGCGAGCCGATCGCCATGACCCACTCGCCCACGTTGAGCTTGGAGGAATCACCGATCTCAATCGGCGTGAGCTTGGAGGCGTCGGCGTCCTTGAGCTTGATGACGGCCAGGTCGCTCGAAGCGTCGTTGCCCACGAACTCGGCCTCGTAGGTGGTGCCGTCGTCCATGGTCACCACGTACTGGTCATAGCCATCGACCACGTGGTTGTTGGTGAGGATATGGCCCTCGGTATCGAGCACCACGCCCGAACCGACGCTGCCCGAGTTGTCCGACTCGTCGGCAGACTGCGAAAGCGAGCCATTCTGGCTGCCGCTCGACGTGGCGGTGATGGAAACGACGGAGGGCAGGGCCTTGGCAGAAACGGCCTCGGCCAGCGTAGTGTCCTCGGAATCGATGGTGATCTTTTGCGTCGATGAACCCGAAGCACCCGCCGTCACGGCATTCTTGCCACCGCCGATATCGAGCGTGCCGCTCATAATGAGTGCAATGACCAGCAGGGCGCCGCAGGCACAGCCGGCAAGCGCCGTAATGAAGATCGGCAGCTTTTTGGTCTTGGTCTTGACCACCGTGTGCTTGTTTACAACCTGCTGGCCGCCCAGCGGCTTGCCGGTCTGCGTATCGTAGGCCTGCACGTAGGGAATGTTGCCGTCGGCAGGCGTCGACTCCACCTGCACGCGCGGCTGCTGCTGGGTCTCGCCGGCGTTGCCCGCATCCTGGGGACGCTGGGAATCGTACTCGCTCATAGCTGCGATCCTTTCGTCAAATAACCAAAGGCCCGCCAAACATGTGGCGGGCCATCATTGTTCACGTTGAGTTGTACCCCAATATGCGGGCGTACGTGTACGAGAACGCAATCTTTTAGGAAGGCTTAAGTTCTGCTGCAAACTCGAAAGAAACCCGCACCTGCGTCAAAACCACCACAAAGGTGCCTGTCCCCTTTGTGGTGGAAATCTAGTCCTTAAACAGATAGCCCACGCCGCGGACGGTGGTGATGTGTGCCGCGATCTGCGGGCCCACCTTGGAGCGGATGCGTCGGATGTGCACGTCGACGGTGCGCGTGCCGCCGCAGTACTCAAAGCCCCACACGCGGTGCAGCAGCACCTCGCGGCTGTAGGCGCGGTTGGGGTGCGTCGCCAAAAAGCTCAGCAGCGAGTACTCCATCAGCGTCAGGTCGATGGGCTCGTTATCGAGCGTCACCTGGTAGGTAGCCAGGTTGATCTCGAGGTTATCGATGTTGAGCACATCGTCGGCGGTGACGGTCTCCTCCTCGCCCATCAGGCGCTGCGCGCGAGCCTTGAGCTCGTTGGGCGTCGCCGTGGGGCATACAAAGTCGGCATGCGCGTGATTCGGCAGGCGCAGGGTGCCGAGCGCCTCGTCGTCGACGATCACCAGCATGGGAACGCCGCCGCGGTCGTCAAGCCACTTGGCAATCTGATCGATGCGGTCGCTGCGGATGCCATCGGAATCGAGAATCAGCAGGTCAAAGTCGTGCGCCGCAGTTGGCGAATCAGGGGTTGCCAGGCTCACCTCGACACCCAGGGTAGTCGTCAAGCTGCGGGCAAACTCGTGGAAGCGCGTCGTGCGCGCCATGAACAGGGCACTCTTTTCGGACATATCGGCCTCCAAAGAAATGAGCTCAATCGTACTGGAACAAGCCAGCGCGATTAGGAGTTCGCCAGGTAGTGCTTGATCTCCCACTCGGTGATCGTAGACTCAAACTTATGCCACTCGTCGCGCTTCTTTTTGAGGAAGAAGCTGTGGATGTGCTCGCCGAGAGCATCCTTCATAAACTGCGAGTCCTCAAACACGTCGAGCGCCTCTTTGAGCGAGCGCGGCAGCGGCGCGTAGCCGGCCTCGACCATCTGACGGTCGGTAAGCTTGAGCGTCTCGGCCGTGGCCTCGGGCGGGAGTTCCAGCTTGCGCTCGATGCCGTCCAGACCAGCCGCCAGCGTGACGGCGTTGACCAGGTACGGGTTGGCCATGGGGTCGGGACTGCGCAGCTCGATGCGCGTGGACAGCGGCTTGCCGGGCTTGTAGACCGGGATACGGACCATACTCGCGCGGTTGCGCAGGCCCCACGTGGCGTACTGCGGCACGGAGTCGCCACCCGTGGTGATGCGCTTGTACGAGTTGACCGTGGGGTTGGTGATGGCGCTGATCTCGCGCGCGTGCGCCAAGATGCCGGCCATGTAGTGCTTGGCGATTTCGGAGAGGTGGTACTTCTCGTCGTCCTCGCCCCAAAAGACGTTGTTGCCGTCGTGGTCGAACAGCGACTGATGCAAAAACATGGCGCTGCCGTCCTCGCCCGCCAACGGCTTGGGCATAAAGGAGGCGTGGCAACCGCTCTCGTAGGCCTGCTGCTTAATGATGAGTTTGGCCGTGGTGATAGCGTCGGACATGCTCAGGGCCTCGGCGTGACGCAGGCTCATGCCATGCTGCGAGCGACCGGCGGCGTGGAAGGTGTACTCCACGGGCACGGACATCTTCTCGAGCGTGAGGACCGTGTTGCGACGCAGGTCGCGGGCAGCATCGCTCACCGAAAGATCGAAGTAGCCCACGTTGTCGAGCGGCTCGGGGGTGTGCTCGTCGGGGAAGTAGTAATACTCCAGCTCGGCACCCACGTTGAGCAGATAGCCAGCCTTCTCGGCCTTGCGGAACATGCGGCGCAGGGCATCGCGCGGGTCGCCGGCAAACGGCTTGCGATCGGGAGTGCACACGTCGCAGAACACGCGGGCGACGCCGTTGTGGCTCGGGCGCCACGGCAAAATCTGGAAGGTCGAAGCATCGGGGAACGCCAGCATGTCGGCTTCCTCGGGCGTGGCAAAGCCCTCGATGGCGGAGCCGTCAAAGCCAATACCCTCCTCAAAAGCGACCTCGAGGTCCTCGGGGCTAATGGCAAAGTTCTTGAGGCGGCCGAGAATGTCGACAAACCACAGACGCACAAAGCGGATGTCACGCTGCTCTACGGAACGGAGTACGTAATCGATGTTCTGCTGGTTCATGTCGCTCCCCTTTCTTTCGGGCGGGTTTCGACTGGTCTATATCGCAGATACTATCGCAGAAAAATGTTTCCGCAGGGTTAAAGCGTATCAAGCGCTCAAAAAACGTGTGTGAACAGGCGGTCACGAACGAATGGTTAGCGTGAGGTCGAAGCGCGGTATTCGATGTGGCCGGGTATCTCGATGCGCTTGGGGGCGAGCTTTGCGGCATCGCCCACCGTAGTGGTAACGACGTCGATGCGCTCGGAGAGGCGCTCGACCACGCACTCGGCAATGGTGAGGGTGTCTTGCGCTGCCGTGGTCACACCGCCAAAGAGCACATGGTTCCAGGGGTAGTCGTCAAACGTCGCGATTCTGAGCCCCGCCGGCAGCGAGGGACCAAGCTGCGCCAGCGCCTCGGTCAGGCGCAGGAAGACCAGGCCGTTGACAGCGATAAGGCCGAGCCTTTTGCCCGCATAGCCGCGGATGGTCTCGTCCAAGCGACCGACACCCGTGGCGCCACCGTCGGCCAGGGTGACGACCTCGCCCGCAAGACCGCGGCGCGAAAGCTCGTCGGTAAAGGCCTCGGCACGCTCGCGACGCACGGGGCTGTCGTCGCTTGCCTCGGTGAGCAGGCACAGGCGCTCGCTGCCTGCAGCGGCCAAGGCGTCTACCAGACCGGCGACCAGCTCACGGTTGTTAGATGTCACTAGATCGACACCGCCGTCGGCAACATCGCGGTCGAGCAGCACAACAGGCAGACGTCCCGCTGCCGCGGCGATCACCTCGTCATTGCCTCCGCAGGTGTTGACGACCAGGCCGTCCACGCCGGCATCGATAAGCCTGGTGAGCGACTCCGCTTCCTTAGCGGGGTCGTTGCCGCTAATGGCCGTCATGAGCGAGCAGCCGCGCGCGGCGGCGCTGACGGAAAGCCCTTCGAGCATGGCGCTGGAGAACGGGTTGGCGATGTCGGCCAGGATCACACCGATGAGGTTGGTGCGCGAGCTGCGTAGATTGCGCGCGGCGGCACGCGGGCGATAGCCGGTGCGCTCGATAACCGCCGCGATGCGAGCACGGGTTTCCTCGGTCATTTGCCCGGGGCGGTTGTTGAGATAGCGCGAGACCGTGGCCGGGCTCACGCCCGCCTCGGCGGCAATGTCCTTGATTCTCATCTGCGCCATAACGCACCCCGTTTCCCAATTGTCGGCGGTCTGAGCCATTTTAGGCATTTTTTTAAAAATCTCGGTTGCAAAACGCTGTAGGTGAGTATACTACAACTCGAAACGAAACCGATTTCGTAAACCGATTTCGGCGAGCGTTGGCACGCAGGTGCAAAGACGCACCCTACCGTCTTGGCACCTGCGTGCCAACGCCATATCAAAGGTGTACGCACGAGTAAAAGGAGCTGCGCGACCATGGGTAAAACGGTTCTTACCTTCGGCGAGATCATGATGAGACTCTCGCCCAAAGACCACCTGCGTATTGAGCAGGCAACCGAGTTTGACGTCCGCTACGGCGGCGCCGAGGCCAACACTGCGCTTTCCCTGGCCTACCAGGGCGACAAGGCCGCTTACGTCTCCGTTGTTCCGGCCAACCGCCTAGGCGAGTGCGCGCTGCGCTCGCTGAAGGCCTACGGCGTCGACACAACGCGCGTCGTGCGTCAGGGCGACCGTCTTGGCTCCTATGTGTTTGAGGTCGGCGCCTCGCAGCGCGGCAACGGCTGCGTCTACGACCGCAAGTTCTCTGCCATCAACATGGCCAAGCGCGATGTTTTTGACTGGGACGAGATCCTCAAGGGCATCGATGTCTTCTACTTCTCCGGCGTGACCCCCGCCGTCTCCGACGAGATGGCCGCCGCCTGCAAGGAGGCGCTCGCCGTCTGCCGCGCCAAGGGCATCACCACCGTGTGCGACGTGAACTATCGCGGCAAGATGTGGTCGCCCGAGAAATCGCAGGCCACCATGAAGGAACTCCTGCCGCTCGTCGACATCTGCATCGCCAACGACGAGGATGCGCCTGCCGGCCTTGGCATGACCTGCGTCTCTGGCTCCCTTGCCCACGGCATCGAGGAACGCGACACCTACGTCGAGATGGCCCGCCAGATCTGCGCCGAGTACGGCTGCAGAAAGGTTACCTCGGTCGTTCGCAACATCTCCTGCGTCGAGCGCTCCATCTGGATGGGCATGCTCTTTGACGCCGAGAGTGGCGAGCACTGGTTCTCCCCTGCTCACGACGTACACGTGCTCGAGGGTGTTGCCGCCGGCGACGCTTTCAACGCCGGCCTCGTCCATGCCCTCATCAACGACTTTGACCCGCAGGACGCCGTCAACTACGCGATTGCAGCCTCGATCCTCAAGCTCACCATCAAGGGCGATTCCAACTTGGTGACCGCAGGCGAGATTGCAGCCGTGGCATCCGCCGCCGACGGTGGCACCCGCGTCGCGCGCTAGTCCGCCTCCATTCCGCGGGCCGCAGCTTTCCAATCCCATACCCCTGCGGCTCGCTCCCCGATTCCTCCGACCGGGCAAAACCACCAGTCCCATTCCGGTTTTGCCTGGCATTCCCTACATGACTGGTCGAGCAGCCGGTTTTGGAATTGCTTGAACCCCAAGCAGTGCCTCCGATAACCAATCCAAAATCGGCTCCCGACCAGCACATTTGGCAATCACGCGCCCATGCGCGCCTTACATCGAAAGGAACATCATGTTCGATCAGTTCTACACCACGCTTGAGTCCCTGGGCATCGTGCCGGTCGTTGTGCTCGACAAGGTCGAGGACGCCGCACCGCTCGCCCACGCCCTTATGGCAGCCGGCATGAAGTCCGCCGAGGTCACCTTCCGCACCGCCTGCGCCGCCGAGTGCATCACCGCCATGGCCGAGGCCGAGCCCGAGATGTGCGTCGGCGCCGGCACCGTCTTGACTGTCGAGCAGGTTGAGCAGGCTCGCACCGCCGGTGCCAAGTTCATCGTCTCCCCGGGTTACAACGAGGACGTCGTGAAGCACTGCATCAATATCGACCTGCCCGTGCTGCCCGGCACCGTGACCCCCTCCGAGGTTACCGCCGCCGAGAACCTGGGCCTCAAGGTCACCAAGTTCTTCCCCGCGTCCCAGTATGGCGGCCTGAACACCATCAAGGCCCTTGCCGCTCCGTTTGTCGGCCACCGCTTTATGCCCACCGGCGGCGTGAGCACCGCCAACGTCGAGGAGTACCTGAGCTCCTCCGCCATCATCGCCTGCGGTGGCACTTGGATGGTCAAGCCGGCCCTGTTCGCTGACGGCGACTTCTCCAAGGTCGAGCAGATCGCCCGCGAGGCCATGGACGTCGTCAAGAAGGTCCGCGGCTAGGTTTAGCTCTCTATCGTGAAAGGGGGCGTGTCCTAGACCTCGCCCCCTTTCTTTTAAAGCGGCTCGGAAGCGCGCCGTTTCCGTCACGAGCAAGAACCAAAACCGTCTTGTATGCTGATAGAACGTGACGGAAGCGACACGCCCCCGAGCCGCTTTGCCTACTCGGCTGGCAGTCGCGCTCAACTAAGACACTTCGACAAAAGCCGAGCCACCAAAACAGCTGCGGCGCCGTCTGGAGGAATGGACCCTTGCTTCCGGTCTTTTCCTCCAAGCGGTGCCGCAGCTTTGTGCCCCGGTTACGCCCCAACGCAGTTGCGGTGAAATAGGGACTGTTTGCGCCACCCAGGCCGCAAAACAGTCCCTATTTCACCGCAACTTATATGGGGATTGATTAGATGAACGAGTCCTTGGACAGCTCAAAATAGTCGGGATGCAAGGCGATAACTGGGCCCTGCTCCTCGGGCATCAGGTGCAGGTGCGTCTCTGCCAGATAGCTCGCCGTGTCGGTATCGCCCCCCTTAATGGCCTCGAGAATCCGGCGATGCTGCCGACGAATCGGCTCCCAATCCAGATCCTGCGACACCATACGCAACCAGTTGTATCGCTCAAAATGCGTGTTGATGCTCTTCATCCAATCCCACAACATGTGACGACCGGCAATCTCAAAACACGTCTCATGGAACAGGTTGTCCAGGTCAAAGAAACGACGCGTTTCGCTATGGTCGAGCGACTCGGACTCGGCAAGGATCTGCTCAATCCGCTGCTTTTGCTCGGGCGAGGCGGCCGAACAGCATTTAATAAGCACGCTTCTCTCGAGCTTCTCGCGCAAAAAGCAGGCGTTTTCGGCGCGTTCCATGCTGATTTTAGAGACGTAGGTGCCGCTTTTGGGACGCGTTTCCACCAGCTCCTGCTCACGCAGGCGCACAAAGGACTCGCGAATGGGCGTGCGCCCGATTCCCGTCTCCTTTTCCAGACCAATCGCCGAAAGACGCGTGCCGGGCCTGAGCTCGGCATAGATGATCTTGGAGCGCAATGCGGTGTATGCCTGATCTTGCAGGCTCTGATTATGCTGGTGTTGTTCCATAAAGCCCTCGGATGAAGCCTCGGTTAATCGAATACCACCATGCAATACTATCGCATCCCCCGCCCCCCTCATAAGTTGCGGTGGAATAGTTCCTGCTCAAAGCCTTCAGCAGCAAAAACAGGAACTATTCCACCGCAACTTCCAACAGTCTTTTTGGGACGTGGCTTTTTTGGCTACCCTGAGCCGCAGGTCGGCCCCTTGCCACAAAAGGGGCCCATCTACTACGTTAACGCGGAGAGCCCAGACCATGCTGAAAAGTGCGAAAACAAAACCGCAGGTAGACAGCTTGTTGATTTTCGAAAAAGCCAACTATGGTTGACCCCTGCGGCTTAAACGTAGTAGATAGGCCCTTTTCGTGGCGAAGCACTACTGCGCCCCAAATTGGCACCCCGAGTCCTCGTGAGTTGCCAACAAGCTGTTCGCCCAGCGCTTTATCCGCGCGGCATTCGGGAAATAGCACCGCCGTAAGAACCCGCAAACAGCGCTATACGTTGCTATATCTTGCTATACTTTGCTATATCTTGCTATATCTTGAGCAAAGGTGGCTCACATGCAAACAAACCCTTTTAAGCCCACAGCAGGTAAAACACCTCCCACGATTATCGGCCGCGAAGATGTGCTCGAAGAATTCAATGAGGGCCTCGTCAACGGGCCTGGTGCCCCGGGGCGCCTAATGCGCATAGCCGGCGTCCGTGGAACGGGCAAGACGGTCCTCCTTGACGAGTGCTCACGTTTGGCGCAAAGCCGTGGCTGGACGGTCATAAAAGAGGTCGCAACCGAGGGACTTTGCCAGCGCATTCTCGAACAGCTGCAGCCCAAATTCCAGGCCAAACACGCCAGATTTGAGCCCACCGTAGCTGGCATATCCATCGGCAGCATAGATATTGAGCGAATCGGCCCATCGCTACGCGACGCCATGAGACAGACAATATCCAAGAATGGAAATGGCCTGCTCATCACTCTCGACGAGGTTCAAGACGCAGAGCTCGATGAGGTCCGAACGCTCTCCATTGCGATTCAGCAGGTTATCGGCGAAGACCTTGATATCGCCTTTGTTTTTGCTGGGCTGCCTTCGATGATTGAAAGCATCATCAACGGAAAGACACTTACGTTTTTGCGCCGTGCCCTCCCCTTTGATCTGAAGGCTGTGGCAGTAACCGAAGTGTCGTACTCCCTCGAGGAAACCATTGAAGCGTCTGGCATGGAGTTGCAGCCAGGTATTGCCGGCCAACTTGCCGAGGCAACGCAAGGCTATCCTTTCATGATCCAACTCGTTGGATACTACGCATGGCAGTTGGCAAGACGCGCACGTACAGCGATTATTGGAGAAGAAGAAGCCGAGCGTGGCATTGCAACGGCACGCGAACGCTTCTGCGCCATGGTGATTGAGCCCGCGCTGCAGCGCATTCCGCCCACGTGCATCGCTTACCTGCTGAGCATGGCGTCTTTGGGGCAGACGAGCTCGACCAGCATGGTTGCCGATGCCCTAAACAAAACGCCTCAACAGGTGAGTTCCGTCCGCAGCCGCCTGTTAAGAGAATCGATTATCGAGGCTCCCTCGTACGGCAAGGTCTCATTTGCCATCCCCTACATGCGCGACTACCTCTACGAGCACAAAGCCGAACTGGAAGTTGAACTGTAGAAACGACAACTGCCCTGCAAGATGAAAACCGTTTTCGTACGGATTTAAAGCAGACGTAAACGGTTTTCGTCTTGATTTGCGTCCGAAATTAAGACGTAAATTGCGCTTTCGTACGCTTATTACCAGACACAAATTGTTTTCGTCCGGCTATGCGTCCCCAATCCAGACGAAAAAGGCCCCGAGCTCGTGTGAGCTCGGGGCTCTTTGTGCCGCGCATCTATGAGAGGAGATATTTGATGCGCATGGGCGCTACTCCATGTAGCCACCCTGGGATGGCGGCAACCTCGTCGTTCCCCGCCTGATGGGCGTGCTCAAGGCATCCGTCCCCCTCTTTATCGACGTGACCGGCAAAAAGCTCGTCGAGGAAGCTATCCGCACGCACCGCGATGTGGCCGACGCCATCGCCTCGCGCAATCCCACCGCCGCGCACGACGCGATGTATCTGCACCTGGTGTATAACCGCAACATGATTGCGGAGGGAGCAGAAGCAAAAGGCATTTAGGGCCGACAATAATCTTTCTTTGGCAAAACGCAGGCGGCGGCTGCCCAACACACAGGGCAGCCGCCGCTTTTTGCAATCGATTGGTGCAAAGGGGTTGACTAGAGTTCGCAGGCAACCTTGTAGCCGTCGCCGATGGCGTCGCGAATGTTGCCGCACTTGTTGGCGTCACCCAACACGTGGGTGGCAACACCGGCAGCGGCAAGGTCGTCGGCCAACTTGGTATTGGGACGATAGCCCATGGCAAGCACCAGCGTATCGGCATCGGCGATGGTGTGGATCTCGCCATCCTTCTCGTAGCTGATGGCGTCCTCGGTGATCTCGGTCACCTTGGCCTCGGTCAGCACGTGGACGCCCTTTGAGAGCATGCGCGTGATGAGCACCGCGCGGCCGGCGCCACCCTCGTTGGCGGCGAGAGTCTTGGTCATCTCGATAACAGTGACATCGCGGTTGGCCGGCGACAGGTCGTTGACCAGCGGAGCCAGGTAATCGGCCGTCTCGCAACCGACGGTGCCGCCGCCCACGATGACGATCTTCTTACCCGGGAAAGCCTTGCCACCCAGCAGGTCGTCAGCCGTCATAACCTGCTTAAAGCCCTGCATGAAGGCCGGGACGATGGGCTCGGCGCCATAAGCCAGGACGACCTCGTAGCCGGCGTAGTCGCGCTGAATATCCTCGGCAGTAAGCTCGGTGCCAAATACGCACTTCACGCCAGCCTCAGCAAGACGGCGATACTGGTACTTGATCACGCGGGTGAGTTCCTGCTTTGCCGGCGGAACGGCTGCGATGCGCATCTCGCCGCCCGACTCGTCCTGCTTATCCACGAGTACCACGTTGTGGCCGCGCTTGGCGGCAATGTAGGCTGCCTCCATGCCCGCAGGACCAGCGCCCACAACGAGCACGTTCTTGGCCTCGGCGGCAGGCTCGTAGCCGGCCTCGTCGCGCTCCACGTCCGGGTTGACGGTGCAGGAGATGCGCTTGCCAAACATAATGCCGTTCAGGCAGCGCCTGTCTCTTATACACATCTCCGAGCCCACGAGACAAGAGGCAATCTCG
>URPB01000023.1:0-22769 GCA_900549575.1 uncultured Collinsella sp. | reverse complement strand
GATCTACACTATCCTCTTCGTCGGCAGCGTCAGATGTGTATAAGAGACAGGCAAAGGAGTGACGCAGCGTATGGGGATGGAGTCCCACCAGTCCCACCTGGCGCCCGTAGCGCTCACAGATGGCATGGATGCCCTGGCGCGACAGACGGCGGCCGTTCTTATTTAAAAAGACCGCCGAGGTCTCGGTTCCGCGGGCATGGGCCGCCAAGCGAGAACGTCCCTCAGTTACATAGAGCGTCAGAGCTCGCGCCGCGCTTCCCACCAGCGGGGACAGGCGTTCCTTTGAGCCCTTACCGCGAACGAGTACAAAGCCGTCGTCGATATGGATATCGCCCACATCGAGCCCCACCAACTCGCTCACACGCAAACCGCATCCGTAGAGCACTTCCAAGATGGCATGGTCGCGCAAGCCCATCTCGCCCTCGGGGAAGTCTTGATCGAGCAGCGCCGAGACATCCTCCACCGATAGATACTCCGGCAAACGATCAGCCTTTTTAGGCAGGCGCAACGCCGCCGTTGGATTTTGGGCCACAGCCCCATCGCGCACCAAAAAGGCGTGCAAGCCCTTCACGGCCGCAAGCGCACGCTCCACCGAGGCATCGGAATAGCCCCCATCGCGACGGTCGGCGACAAAGCCCTCCACGACCTGACGAGTCACCTCTTCAAAAGACACAATACCCGCCCGCTCCAGATAGGCGCAGTACGTCGTCAGGTCACGACGATAGGCCGCAATCGTGTTGCGCGCCAAACCCCGCTCGACCGCGAGGTAATCGAGATACTCCCCCGCCGCCACGGCGAGCGACGAGGGAGTAGCTTCGGTATGTTCTTTGTTCGCCGGCACCCTTAGTCCGTAGCGAGGTTCATGGGCGTCACCTGCAGGCGATCGACGCCCTCGTGCTGACCGATCGAGGCACGCACGAACTCTCGGAACAGCGGCTGCGGGTTGGTCGGGCGGCTCTTGAACTCGGGGTGAGCCTGGGTTGCCACATACCACGGATGCACGTCGCGCGGCAGCTCGACCATCTCGACCAGGCGCTCGTCGGGCGACAGACCCGAGATAACCAAGCCGGCGTCCTCGAGCTGGTCACGGAAGGCGTTGTTGAACTCAAAGCGGTGACGGTGACGCTCGTAGACGAGTTCCTCGCCATATGCCTCACGAGCAAGGGTATCGGCGGCGAGCTTGCACGGATAGGCGCCCAGGCGCATGGTGCCGCCCTTCTCGGTCACGTCCTCCTGCGAGTTCATCAGATCGATGACGCTATACGGGCCATCCGGATCGAACTCGGAGGAGCTGGCGCCGGCAAGGCCGACGACGTTGCGGGCGAACTCGCACACGGCCACCTGCATACCCAGGCAAATGCCCAGATACGGAATCTTGTGCTCACGGGCAAACTCGGCCGCGAGGATCTTGCCCTCCAGGGCGCGCTTGCCAAAGCCGCCGGGGACCAGGATGCCCGAGGCGTCGCCCAGAACCTCGGAGACATTCTGCTCGTCGAGGCTCTCGCCGTCGACCAGCTGGACGTCCACATGGCGATCGTAGAAGACGCCCGCATGGTGCAGGGCCTCGATAACCGACAGGTACGCATCGGGCAGCTGCGTGTACTTGCCCACGACGGCGATCTTCACCTTGTCGGCGTGATGGTTGGCGTGATTCTGTTTGCGCAGGAACTCGTTCCACTCGCTCATGTCGCGCTCACGCGGGTCCAGACCCAGGCGTTCGCAAATGCGCAGGTCAAAGTCCTGCTCGGCAAGCAGCTGCGGAACATCGTAAATGCTCGCGCAGTCCTCGTTGGTAAAGACGCAATCGGTGTCGACGTCGCAGAAGCTTGCGATCTTTCCGCGGATAGCGTCATCGATATGGTGGTCGGAGCGCAGCACGATGATATCGGGCTGGATGCCAAAGCTGCGGAGCTCCTTGACGGAATGCTGCGTGGGCTTGGTCTTGACCTCGTGGGCGGCGGCGATATAGGGAACGAGCGACACGTGGATGTAGCAGACGTTCTCGGGGCCGGCCTCCTTGCGGTACTGACGGATGGCCTCGACAAACGGCTGCGACTCGATGTCGCCGATCGTGCCGCCCAGCTCGGTGATGACCACATCGGAGCCGGTCTGCTCCTCAATGCGGCGGAACTTGTCCTTAATGGCATTGGTGACGTGGGGAATCACCTGCACGGTACCGCCCAAAAAGTCGCCGCGACGCTCACGGGCGATTAGGCTTTTGTAGATGGCACCGGTCGTAAAGTTGGAATCGCGGGTCAGGTTCTCATCAATAAAGCGCTCGTAATGACCCAGGTCCAGGTCGGACTCGTAACCATCCTCGGTAACGAAGACCTCACCATGCTGGAAGGGGCTCATGGTACCGGGGTCGACGTTCAGATACGGATCGGCCTTCTGCATCGTTACTTTGTAGCCACGCGACTTGAGCAGACGGCCCAGCGAGGCCGCGGTGATACCCTTGCCCAGGGACGAAACCACGCCACCGGTTACGAACACATGCTTGGTCATATTGAGTTACCTGCGCTTCCCGTAGAAGTTGTTTATCCACATCTTACGGGTCTTCATTGTAATACTCGCGCCGCGGACCGTTCGCAATTTTTCTCGCGTGCGATTGCATTTCTCAATCTTGAAACAAAACGCCGCCCGGTTTCCCAGGCGGCGTCGCCGTGACAAGGGTTACATGCTGCTATCGATCAGCAACCTCGTCCTCAAGCATTTCTTGAACGAGCATGCCGGTACGGACGCCCTCAAGATACCACTCGCCACGTTCGGTGAGGCAAATGCCATTTGCAAGCTGACCGCCGTCGTCGCTATAACGCGAGACGACATCAATCATGCCTTCGGAATCCAAGCGATCGATTGCGGCGCGGGCACGATACGGCGAAACCCCCACGCGCTCGGCAAGCGTTTTGCGCGAGAAACCATACGGCCCGCCATTGTCTTCGGTTTGCTGGTCGATCTCCATCAACACCAGCACCTCGACACGCTTCATATCGTTGACACTCGCACGACCCTTGCCCGCCATAGCAGCCTCCTCAAACCGAGCACGAGCATCTAACGCGCCGTGCGCGACCGACACACCTCACGATGGCAGGTAATATCCATCATGCGGCATCCCGCTAAGGATGAAACAGTTACGGTTATTGTATACCGCTCAAATTGTTTCTAGGCAGGTAAACAGCTATTTTTCGCCGAAATAGGCGCTTTATTGATCAAAAAGCCGTACCGGGCGCTAACCCGATACGGCCAAAATGCAATGCAATTACCGCGGTGCTTCAAACTTAGCGATGGAAGAAACCGCGGCGCTCAAACTTGGGCTCGCAGCACACGTTGATACCCAGTTTGCGCAGTACCGTCTCGTCCGTCGGCGAGATAATCACGCTAAAGAAGGCATCGCAACCGCGCAGCTGCTCCAGGCCCGAAAGGACGCGAGCGGCCGTCTCACTCGTGGCCGAGGTGATCGACAGCGCCATAAGCGTCTCGTCGGTGTGGAGGCGCGGGTTTTTGCTGCCCAGGAAATGCGTCTTGAGCTTGCTGATGGGCTCGATCGCTTCATCGCTAATGACCTCGAGCTCAAGGTCGACGCCCGAGACATGCTTAAGTGCATTCATGATGAGCGAGCTCGCAGCGCCCAGGCGCGTGGAAGTCTTGCCGGTCACCACGGAGCCATCGGGCATAACCATGGCACCCACGGGACCACCCGTCAGCTGCTCCCTGGTGAGGGCCGCCGAGCGCGCCGGTGAGTAGTTCTTATCGATGCCGGCTTTCTTCATAATGATCTTGAGACGGTCGACTTGCTCATCGCCCACGCCGGTACGGCGCACATTTTCGACCGCGGTAAAGTAGCGGCGGACGATCTCCATCTTGGAAGCGTCGCGGCAGGCATCGTCATCGGTGATGGCAAAGCCGACCATATTGACGCCCATGTCCGTAGGGCTCTGGTAGGGGCTCTTGCCCAGGATCTTTTCCATCAGGGCACGGACTACCGGGAAGGCCTCGACGTCGCGGTTGTAGTTGACCGTGGTCTTGTTGTAGGCCTCAAGGTGGAACGAATCGATGATATTGGCATCGTCGAGGTCAGCCGTGGCGGCCTCGTAGGCAATATTGACCGGATGCGTCAGAGGAAGATTCCAGACCGGGAAGGTCTCAAACTTGGCATAGCCGGCGGCGGTACCGTGCTTATGCTCGTGATACAGCTGCGAGAGGCAAGTGGCGAGCTTGCCCGAGCCGGGGCCGGGTGCCGTCACGACAACGAGCGGACGCGTGGTCTCGACAAACTCGTTCTTGCCGTAGCCATCGTCGGACACGATCAGATCGACATCGTGCGGATACCCCTCGATGGGATAGTGCAGCTTGGCGGGAATACCGAGCGCGTTCAGGCGGTTGCGGAACACATCGGCAGCGGGCTGGCCGGCGTACTGGGTGATGACCACAGCCGCGACAGCAAAGCCGTTGCCGCGGAACAGGTCAACCAGGCGCAGCACATCCTCGTCATAGGTAATGCCAAGGTCACCACGAGCCTTGTTTTTCTCGATGTGGTTCGCGTTGATCGCGATGATAACCTCGACATCGTCGGCGATGCTCTTGAGCATGCGGAACTTGCTGTCCGGTTCAAAACCCGGCAGCACGCGGCTCGCATGATAGTCATCGAACAGCTTACCGCCAAACTCCAAATAGAGCTTGCCACCAAACTGCGAGATGCGCTCCTTAATGTGAGCAGCCTGCAGCTCGATATATTTCGCGTTGTCGAAACCCTGGCGCATATATGGCTCCCGTCCCGTTTCCATTTAATGTTCTAGGCGATTATAACGGAGCAGACCCTCCCCAACGCCCAAGCAATCAACTGGCACCAACCAAACACGCCATCGATAAGTTGCGGTGAAATAGTTCCCGTTTAACCCCTCAAGACGGCCAAACAGGAACTATTCCACCGCAACTTCCCCTTTTTGGTTCAAACAAACCTGGCCTTTGTATCAATAATGGAAACGTCGCAGGTTGAGCATAAGCCAGCGAAAGCCCACCAGAGTAGGCAAAGCGCCCTCTGCACCAACAATGGAAAGCGCCGCAGGCAGAGGACGGACAGCGAGCGCCGTCCAGAGCGTACAAGTTGGCATGAAAAAGGCGAGGCATAGACCTTTTGGTCATGCCTTGCCTTTTGAATGACAAATTGTCGTTCTGGACGGCGCGTAGCGTCGACCGGTTCCGCGGTTTGGTAAAACCGCGGAACAAAAAGTCGCCCCCTCCCGCGCACGGAACGGAAGGGGGCTAAAGGTAGGAGTCTACCGGTGGGTTTACCCCACCGGACAGACGATGACCAGGTGATCCTCTACAGGATCGTCAAGGTTTCCGTGGGGTACCCGTTGGGTACTTAGATCAACACGCAGGCGACGGTCAGGATGATGGCGCAGACGACAGAGAGCGCGACGATGAGCTTAAGGGCAAACTTGAGCCAGGTCGTCCACTCGATCTTGGCCAGGGCGAGACCGCCCATGATGGCACCGGAGGTCGGGGTGAACAGGTTCACGACACCGATGGCGGCGGAGAAGATCATGACCATGACCTCAGGCGAGAAGCCGAGCTTAACAGCCAACGGTCCCATGATGGGCATGGAGACGGTGGCCATACCGGAGGTCGAGGGGATCAGGAAGGACAGGCCGAAGTAGACCAGGAAGCTCATGGGAGCGAAGATCACGCCGGACAGGCCAGCCAGAGCATTGGCGGCAGCGTCGAGGACGAAGACGTCGAGGCCGGTGTTAGCCATGAGGACGGAGATACCACGGGCGAGGGCGATGACGAGAACAACGGACATCATGTCGGCAGCGCCGGTGATAAAGGTGTTAACGATCTGCTTCTCGGACAGGCCACCGATGATACCGATCAGGACGGCCATAAGGAAGAACCAGGTGGAAGCCTCGTCGAAGTACCACTGGCCAATGGGCAGGCCGGTGATCAGGGCAGACCAGCCCTGGACGACGGCGTTACCGTCGGCGTCGTAGACAGCGCCAGCGTCGAAGAAGTTAGCGACGCCCTCGTTGAGGTCGGCCAGCGGAATGAAGCCGACGATCATGACGACGAAGGTGAAGGCGAAGGCAATCAGAACACCCTTCTGACGACCGGTGAGCTTGACCTCCTTGTGGACCTCGGAAGCAGCCTTGCCGTGAGCCTCTTCGGCGTCCTTGAGCTCCTGCATCGACAGGATGGTGGAACCCTTGTCAGCCTTGACCTTCTTGGCGTAGCTCATCACGAAGAAGATGGACATAGCGGTAGTGACAATCCACAGGACGGCACCGAGGCCGATGATGATGGACTGGTTGACCTCAATGCCAACGCCGGTCAGAGCGTCGACGGCAGCGCCGACGGCGAACGGGTTAACCGTGGAGCCCAGGCAGCCGCAGCCAGCGCCGAGCAGGACGGTAGCGGCACCGACCATGGGGTCGAAGCCAGCGGCCATCATGGTAGCGGCGAGCAGGGCGTAGAAGGGAACGGTCTCCTCGCACATACCATAGGTGGTACCACCGAGGGAGAAGATGAGCATCAGCACGGGAATGAGCATAATCTCGTTGCCCTTAAGCTTCTGCACCAGAACGGCGATGCCGTTGTCCAGGGCGCCGGTCTCGGTCATCATACCGAGGAAGCCGCCCAGGATCATAACGAAGAGGCAGACGGGCAGAGCGTCAGCGAAGCCCTTAATCGGGGCGGTGCAG
This sequence comes from uncultured Collinsella sp., assembly GCA_900549575.1. Classification (GTDB taxonomy): domain Bacteria; phylum Actinomycetota; class Coriobacteriia; order Coriobacteriales; family Coriobacteriaceae; genus Collinsella. The sequence goes on along the minus strand of URPB01000023.1, from coordinate 16,068 downwards.
AAATCGCTCAGACGGGCGGCAGTAACCGCGCCGCCGGACGTGCCGGAGACGATAACGGTAATCACTGCGACAATTGCCAGCAGAGCAAGAAGAATGGTGAACGATGAAGGCATACCGCGCTTTTTCTTAGCGGTCTCAGTCATAGTTCTCATCCCCCCTTCATAAATCATTTACTGATCTCGCCAGAAGCGGCTCTTCCGTGCCGTGCCTGCCGCTTGATGCGAGATTATTACCAGATAAAACCGCTCGGGGTGTGCAGCAATACACCCCGAGCGAGATGCTAGATGCTCTTACTTGAGCGTGGCGTACATGACAGCCTTGATGGTGTGCATGCGGTTCTCGGCCTCGTCGAAGACCTTGGAAGCGGGGCTCTCGAAGACCTCGTCGGTGACCTCCTGCTCGGTGATGCCGAACTGCTCGCACTTCTCGGCGCCAATGGTGGTGTTGGTGTCGTGGAAGCTGGGCAGGCAGTGCAGGAAGATGGCACCCGGGTTGGCCATAGCCATGACCTCGGAGGTGACACGATACGGGGTGAGCTGAGCGATGCGCTCGGCCCAGACCTCGTCGGGCTCGCCCATGGAGACCCACACGTCGGTGTAGATAACGTCGGCACCGGTGACGCCGTCCTTGACGTCGGTGGTCAGCTTGATGGTGCAGCCGTTAGCCTCGGCGATGGGCTTGCAGGCCTCGATGACGTCGTCAGCGGGCATGCACTCCTCGGGGCCGCAGGCCACGAAGTTCATGCCGAGCTTGGAGCAGACGACCATGAGGGAGCGAGCGACATTGTTCTTGCAGTCGCCCATGAAGACGAGGGTCTTGCCCTTGATGTCGTAGTTGAAGTTCTCCTGGACGGTCAGGATGTCGGCGAGCATCTGGGTGGGGTGCCACTCGGTGGTCAGGCCGTTCCACACGGGCACGCCGGACTTAGCAGCGAGCTCCTCGACGTCGTCCTGGGCAAAGCCACGGAACTCGATGCCGTCATACATGCGGCCGAGAACGCGGGCAGTGTCCTCGATGGACTCCTTCTTGCCCATCTGCGACGAACCCGGATCGAGGTAGGTGACGCCCATGCCCAGATCCATGCCGCCGACCTCGAAGGCGCAGCGGGTACGAGTAGAGGTCTTCTGGAAGAGCAGAACGATGTTCTTGCCCTCGAGATAGCGGTGCGGAACGCCAGCGCGCTTCATATCCTTGAAGTTCTTGGAGAGCTTGAGCAGGTACTCGATCTCCTCGGTGGTGAGGTCGAGAAGCTTGAGGAAGCTACGGCCGGAAAGGTTAACACCCATGGTTTGATTCCTTTCGAAGAAATGAATTACGTAAGTATTAGTGGTGCCCGTTTAACGGGCGAAGCCGGTGCGGTTGTAGGGGGACCGCACCGGAAACGGAAAGACTTAGAGGTCCTCGCGCCAGAAGGGCATGCTCATGCAGCGCGGGCCGCCGCGGCCGCGGGAGAGCTCGGCGGAGGGCACGACGAGAAGGTCCAGGCCCTCCTTGTACAGCACGTCGTTGGTGACGGTGTTGCGGGCGTAGACGCAGATCTTGCCGGGCTCGACGCACAGGGTGTTGGAGCCGTCGTTCCACTGCTCGCGGGAGGCCGCGATCGGGTCGCCGCCGCCGCAGGGGATCAGCTTGACCTGGTCGACGCCGGTGGCGTCCTCCAGGACGTGCTCGAGGGTGTCCTCGATCAGGCGGATGTTCACGTCGCCCGGGTTCTTGCCGGCGGTCAGCTCGTAAACGCGCAGGGTGCCCATGATGGCGGGGTGGATCGTGAACTTATCGACGTCGATCTGGGTGAAGACCGTGTCGAGGTGCATGAAGGCGCGCGAGACCGGGATGTCGAAGGCCAGGATGCGCTCGACCTTGGAGTCGGAGTTCCAGAAGATGTTCTGGGCCATGACGTCGATCGCGGCGGCCTGGGTGCGCTGGGAGATGCCGACGGCGAGGGTCTTCTCGTTGATGTTCAGCACGTCGCCGCCCTCGGTGTGGAACTGGCAGTCGCGGCGGAAGTACAGCGAGACGTCCTTGTAGTCGGGGTGGTACTTGAAGATGTACTTGCCGTACAGGGTCTCGCGGTTGCGGGTGACCGAGTACATGCGGTTGAGGTTGACGCCCTCGCCGATGACCGCGAACGGGTCGCGGGTGAAGTAGAGGTTGGGCATCGGGTCGATGATCAGGTCGGACTCGGACTCGGAGTTGACCAGGGAGTCGAGGGTCGTGGACGCCGTGAGGGGCATGTCGATCTCGGACTTGGTCATGCCGGCCATGGTCTTCTTGACGAACTCGAGGTTGTCCTCGATGGAGTCCAGCTTCTCGCGGACGATCTGCGGCATGTGCTGGCCGCGGATGCCGGCCTCGGCGATGTACTGGTCGGTGAACTCGGCGCGGGCACCGGGGACCTGGTCGAACACCTCGGCGACGAGGTTCTCGAGATAGAGGACCTCCACGCCCTGGTCCCTCAGGATCTGGGCGAAGGTGTCGTGCTCCTGCTGCGCGACCTCCAGGAACGGGACGTCGTCGAACAGGAGTCGCTCGAGCTCGTCGGGCGGCAGGTTGAGGAGCTCGTCGCCGGGACGGTGCAGGCAGACCTTCCTGAGCTTGCCGATCTCGGAAGGCACGTGCAGACCTTTCGTCATGGCCTCCTACCTTTCTTTCGGGCCCTTGTCAGGGCCGATTCGTTAGCGCCCCTCCGTGTGAGGCGTTATTGCTGACGACATATTTATATCCAAAATCAGCTCATACTTCCACCTTGCCCCCGAACGGTTTTTTATAGGGGGTGAACGGCATACACATATACTTCACGCATGGCACACTTCATCTTAATAAAGCGTATTTACGTGCTTAAACGCGTTTTAATCCTAAAATCAAATGGAACTAAACTTTGTTAAACCATCCTCAAATTGCATATTTCCAATAAAGCTATGAATAGAATTAGCGGTTCACACCGCGTCTCAACCATTTTCATTTTTATTCAGAAAAAAGTTTGTCCTATTCATTTCTGGTAAATAAATTACCGTTTACCAGGCGCTTGATACCGTTCACCGGAAACTCAGTATAAGGCCCAGCGGATACCGGCTCGCTTTACGGCCCCATTTGTAACAACTTGACTTCTCGGTACAGAAAACGGACCCGCTTCCCCTAGGGAAACGGGTCCGTTTTCGATTATCTTCGGCTAATTTGGATAAGGCCCCCGAAGACCATCGGAATCCTAGCGATCGAACTCCGCCAGTGCCTCGCCCAAAAGCCTCAGGCCCTCACGAAGAACATCTTCGCTCGCGCAGTAGCCCAGGCGTGCGCCGCAGGGAAGCTCAAAACGGCTACCGGGGACCAGCAGCACTCCCCTCTCGGACAGCAGGCGCCTGCAGAACTCCTCATCATCCTCGGGAATATCCAGCTGGATAAACGAGGTGGACACGCCCTGCGGGGCCGTCCAGGAAACGCGATGCTGCGTATCGATCCAAGCCTGCGCGATATCGCGGTTGCCAAACACGATCTTGCGATTGCGCTCGAGAATCTTATCCTTGTGTTCAAGCACATAGGTCGCCAGGGCATCGTTGAACACGCCGCCGCAGATCATGGTGTAATCGCGATAGGTACGGATGCGGTTGGACACCTCTTCGTCGGCCAGAACCCAGCCCACGCGGGCCGCAGGCGTCGAATAGGTCTTCGACAACGAGTTGGTGACAATGGCCCTCTCGTACACGTCGACCATCGACATAAAGGCCTCGGTGTTCTCAAGCGGCAGATACACCTCGTCGCACAGCACGTAGGCGCCCACCGAGCGGGCGATCTCGGCAATCTGGCCGAGCATATCGGCATCGAGCACCGTACCGATGGGGTTCGATGCGTTGTTTATGCAGATAAGCTTGGTGTTGGGGCGCACCAAGCGCTTGAGTTCCTCGATATCGGGCTTCCAGCCGAGTTCCTCGCGAAGCTCCCAATACTCGACCTCGGCGCCCAGCGTGCGCGGAATCTCGTAGAGCGGCGCGTAGGTGGGCCACTCGGCGATAACATGGTCGCCGGGCTCGACCACAGCCATGATGGCGTTGAGGTTAGCGCCCGTGCAGCCATTGGTCTGCAGAATGTGATCGGGATTGACCTCCCGACGATACAGCTTGGCAACCTCGGCCTTAAACTCCGGCGAGCCCTCGATCCAGCCGTAGTTCATCTTCTCGCGGTCCAGGCGCTCGTAGAACGTGGCGCCGTCCTGTTCATCGAGCGCGCGCAGCTCGCCCATGGTGAGCGACGAGATCGTCGACTGGGCGATGTCCCACGTGGCGCTCTTCTCCCAAACGTTGAGCCATTCCTCAACGCCAATCGTCTTGATGTCCATGGCCAAGCTCCTTACAAAAGCAGTCATCCAATCGTGTTGACGTTCCTCATACAAGATTGGGGCGGTGCGAAAACCCGCACCGCCCCAATGGGAGACATCTAATGGCAGCTAGATGTATGTATTATGACCTGTACGGGTCCTTGAAGACCTTAGAGGTCCTCGCGCCAGAAGGGCATGCTCATGCAGCGCGGGCCGCCGCGGCCGCGGGAGAGCTCGGCGGAGGGCACGACGAGAAGGTCCAGGCCCTCCTTGTACAGCACGTCGTTGGTGACGGTGTTGCGGGCGTAGACGCAGATCTTGCCGGGCTCGACGCACAGGGTGTTGGAGCCGTCGTTCCACTGCTCGCGGGAGGCCGCGATCGGGTCGCCGCCGCCGCAGGGGATCAGCTTGACCTGGTCGACGCCGGTGGCGTCCTCCAGGACGTGCTCGAGGGTGTCCTCGATCAGGCGGATGTTCACGTCGCCCGGGTTCTTGCCGGCGGTCAGCTCGTAAACGCGCAGGGTGCCCATGATGGCGGGGTGGATCGTGAACTTATCGACGTCGATCTGGGTGAAGACCGTGTCGAGGTGCATGAAGGCGCGCGAGACCGGGATGTCGAAGGCCAGGATGCGCTCGACCTTGGAGTCGGAGTTCCAGAAGATGTTCTGGGCCATGACGTCGATCGCGGCGGCCTGGGTGCGCTGGGAGATGCCGACGGCGAGGGTCTTCTCGTTGATGTTCAGCACGTCGCCGCCCTCGGTGTGGAACTGGCAGTCGCGGCGGAAGTACAGCGAGACGTCCTTGTAGTCGGGGTGGTACTTGAAGATGTACTTGCCGTACAGGGTCTCGCGGTTGCGGGTGACCGAGTACATGCGGTTGAGGTTGACGCCCTCGCCGATGACCGCGAACGGGTCGCGGGTGAAGTAGAGGTTGGGCATCGGGTCGATGATCAGGTCGGACTCGGACTCGGAGTTGACCAGGGAGTCGAGGGTCGTGGACGCCGTGAGGGGCATGTCGATCTCGGACTTGGTCATGCCGGCCATGGTCTTCTTGACGAACTCGAGGTTGTCCTCGATGGAGTCCAGCTTCTCGCGGACGATCTGCGGCATGTGCTGGCCGCGGATGCCGGCCTCGGCGATGTACTGGTCGGTGAACTCGGCGCGGGCACCGGGGACCTGGTCGAACACCTCGGCGACGAGGTTCTCGAGATAGAGGACCTCCACGCCCTGGTCCCTCAGGATCTGGGCGAAGGTGTCGTGCTCCTGCTGCGCGACCTCCAGGAACGGGACGTCGTCGAACAGGAGTCGCTCGAGCTCGTCGGGCGGCAGGTTGAGGAGCTCGTCGCCGGGACGGTGCAGGCAGACCTTCCTGAGCTTGCCGATCTCGGAAGGCACGTGCAGACCTTTCGTCATGGCCTCCTACCTTTCTTTCGGGCCTTTCGGCCGAATCTCTCAGCGCCCTTCCATAGCGGACGCTGCTTGCTGACAGCTCTAGTTATATCCAAATTCCACCCGGAATTCCACCTCGCCCCCGAACGGTCAACAAAGTGCGATGAACGGTATATCGCATGAGATTCCCCCATAATGTACTTCGGCGTTCTAAAGTAACTTTTCTAAGGTAAACGCTCTTTTTTCCTAAAAACTATTTGCAATTGCATCTCTAAACTTTTGATTCAGAATTGCATAGCTAAATCGGTTTTATGTATATAAATGATGTTTGTTTACGTTTCCGCCTGCATTCAATGATATTCAGCTATCCATCATTCTTATTCACACTTACGTACCAGTTGAGTGAGGATATAGACCGCTTGCAGACGAGCGGGGCGTCAGTCCTATGACTTGTCAGCGTAAGAAGTAGGTAAAGATACCGTTCGCACAATACGTCCGTGCCACAAGTCGACTAAATTGAGACAATAGTGAATAGGGTTAGGCTACCGTCCCCTGCGGGGACTGAACGGACAGATGCATATGCCGAGCAAAATCGAAAAAAAGCAAGCCGCCGCAAAGCTGCGCAAACCGCCTCGCGACTTCTCGTACACGCAGAACCGAGAGCTCAGCTGGCTACGCTTTGACAACCGTGTGCTTGACGAAGCCTTCGATGAGACCGTTCCGCTGTTCGAGCGTCTAAAGTTCGTGTCGATTTTCGAGTCTAACCTCGACGAGTTTCTCATGGTGCGCGTGGGCGGCCTGTCCGATCTGGCAGAGCTCAAAAAGCAACCTGTCGACAACAAGAGCAATATGACCGCCTCCGAACAGGTCGATGCTGTCATGGCCGAAATGCCCGGGCTCCTTACCCGTTGGGAGTCCATCTTTAAGAGCATCGAGGGCAAGCTCGACACCTTGGGCGTTCACCGCGCCCGCATCGATTCGCTTACGCCCGAGGAGCGCACCTTTGTAACCCGCTACTTCCAGGCCTACGTGTCGCCGGTCATCTCGCCGCTGGTCATCGATCCTCGCCACCCCTTCCCCAACCTACGCAATGGCGCGCTCTATCTGGCCTGTGGTCTGGACGGCGCCACCGACGAGGAGAGCCTGCTGGGCCTTATCGAGATTCCCGCCTCGATGAACCGCGTGGTCGAGATCCCCTCGCCCACCGGCACCTACTCCTACATCTTGCTCGAGGACGTCATCCTCGCCTGCCTGGACAGCTGCTTTGGCTCCTATAAGCCGCTGGATCGTGCGCTGATCCGCGTCACCCGCAACGCCGACATCGATCCGGACGGCGAGGGCGTCGAAGAGGAAGAGGACTACCGCCAGCACATGAAGCGCATCCTCAAGAAGCGCCTGCGTCTGCAGCCGGTAGTGCTCGCGGTCTCGGGGTCGCTCGAGAAGGCAACGCTCAAGACCATCCGCAAGGCGCTCGAGCTTTCGCGCCGCTCTGTCTTTACCTGCGATATCCCGCTCGACCTGGGCTACGTCTTTGGCATTGAGGGCAAGATTCCCGAGCACCTGCGCAACGAGCTGCTCTTTACGCCGTTTAGGCCGCAGCCCAATCCCACCATCGACATGACCCGCTCCATCCGCGAGCAGGTGCTGCAGCACGACAAGCTGCTCTTTTATCCCTACGAGGCCATGAACCCCTTCCTGGATCTGGTGCACGAGGCCGCCTACGACCCCGAGTGCATCTCGCTGCGCATCACGCTCTACCGCGTGGCCAAGCAGAGCCGCCTGTGCGAGTCGCTGATCGATGCTGCCGAGAACGGCAAAGAGGTCACGGTGCTCATGGAACTTCGTGCCCGCTTTGACGAGCAGAACAACATCGAGTGGGCCGAGCGTCTGGAAGAGGCGGGCTGCACCGTCATCTATGGTTCCGAGGGCTTTAAATGCCACTCAAAGATCTGCCAGCTCACCTATCGCGAGGGCATGGCGCTAACGCGCCTCACGCTGTTGGGCACCGGCAACTTTAACGAGAAGACGGCCAAGCTCTACAGCGACTTTATGCTCATGACAGCCCATCCCGGCATCGGTGAAGACGCCAACCTGTTCTTCCGCAATCTGTCGCTGGGCAATCTGCGCGGCGATTACCGCTTCCTGGGTGTGGCGCCCGTAGGCCTCAAGCCGCTCATCATGCGCGGTCTGGATCGCGAGATTCAGCGCGCTCTCGCTGGCGAGCCCGCCCGCGTGTTCTTTAAACTCAACTCGCTCACCGACCGCGAGGTCATCGACAAGATCGCCGAGGCATCGTGCGCTGGAGTCCGCGTGGACATGATCATCCGAGGCATCTCGTGCCTCAAGCCCGGTGTTCCGGGCAAGACCGAGAACGTGCATGTCCGCTCCATCGTCGGACGCTTTTTGGAGCACGCGCGCGTCTATGCTTTCGGCGTGGACTCGGACATGATTTACCTGAGCTCGGCAGACATGATGACGCGCAACACCGAGCACCGCGTGGAGATTGCCTTCCCCGTGCTCGACCCCACCTGCCGCGCCCTGGTGCACGAGTACATGGGCATGCAGCTGCGCGACAACGTGAAGGCCCGCAGCCTCACGAGCGACGGCACCTGGGTCCCCGTGGAGCGTGCAGAGGGTGAGAAACCCTTCAACTCGCAGGAAGCTCTACTGGAGCGTGCCTACCGCAACGCCGAGGCCGCCGCGCAGCAGCGTGCGCAGGAGAAGGAACGTGTGGCCGAGGAGGCCATTCAGGCCAAGGTTGAACATGGGGCAGCTGCCAAACCGGAAGCGGTTGCCGCTCCCCCGGTGAATGAGCCCGAGGCTGCCGCAGAGCCCGCCGTGGAGAAAGCGCCCGAGCCCGCTACCGCGACTCCGGAGCCCGCCGCCGAGGCAAAGCCCGCCCCTGTTCCTGAGCCGCAGCCGGCCACACCCGAAGTTCAGAAGGTCCAGGCGACCGTCATTGAGCCCGAGCCCGCACCTGCACCTCAGCCCGATCCGCAGGTTACCAAGCCCGCACCCGAGACGAGCGCCCGTCGCGATAAGCCCGCTGGCAAGACCAAGGCCATCGAGCGCCATCGCCCCGGCCGCGTGCGCATGGGCCTGGGTCTGATCGGCCTGGGTCTTAAGACGCTCATTACCGGCAAGACGAAATAGTCGTTTGTAGAAGCAGTTTGTAGAAGCGCCCCGCATTTGAGGAAAGCCTCGGATGCGGGGCGCTTTTCCCTGCTACCATGGTGCGAACAACAACGCGAATGACAGGCAGGAATATGAAGCTCACTATAGAATCGATGACCTACGGCGCCGACGGGCTGGCGCACGCCGACAACGGCAAGGCCGTCTTTGTGCAGGGTGCCGTGGCAGGCGACACCGTCGAGGCCGAGGTCGTACAGGACGGCAAGTCGTTCATGCGCGCCCGCACCACCGAGATTCTGGAGCCAAGCCCCGATCGCATTCAGCCTCCCTGCCCCTTCGTGGGCATCTGCGGCGGCTGCTCGTGGGGCAATCTCTCACGCACGGCACAGCTCGCCGCCAAGGAGCAAAACCTGCGCTCCACGCTCGAGCGCATCGGCAAATTCGCTCCTGAGCAGGTCGATGAGTTGGTACAGCCCATCTGCCACACCAAGGACGACTGGGGCTACCGCAATAAAATCGAGCTCGAACCGACCGTCGTCAACGGTCGCGTGCGCCTTGGCATGCACGGTGTCGACCCCAGCAAAATCGTGACCGTCGATATGTGTCCGCTGTTCGATAAGCGTTTTCCCAAGGCGCTCAAGTCAGTCGTCGGCGCGCTCAACTATCTGAGCGGCAGCCACAACCTGGGTCTGGAGCGCGTGGGCATTCGCGCCTCGCGTCGCACCAAGGCACTCGAGGTGGCGCTCTGGACGCCTACGGGCTCTTTCCCGCGCTCGCAAGTCTCGCGCGTGTTGGCAGACGCCGCGCACCCCACAAGTGTCGTACGCGTGATGAGCAAGGGCGAAAAGAAGGCCCGCCGTGTTTCCAAGGTCGAAATGCTCGCCGGAGAAGGCTCATGGACCGAGAATATCGCCGAGGGTCAGATGCGCTTGTCTGCCCCGTCTTTTTTCCAGGTCAACACCAAGGGTGCCGAGATTTTGATCGAGCTTGTCATGGAAGCGCTCGATCCGCAGGAAGACGAGCTTGCCGTGGACCTGTACTGCGGTGCCGGCACCTTTACCCTGCCGCTCGCCCGCCGCTGCGACTTTGTCGCCGCCGTCGAGGCCTACGGCCCCGCCGTGCGCGACCTGCGCCGTAACCTGGAGATCAACAAGCTTGATAACGTCGACGTCATTGGCGGAGACGCGGTGCGCGAGTTCCCCGACCAGGATGCCGACGTCTTGGTGGTCGACCCGCCGCGCGCAGGCCTCGCCCCCGAAGCGATCGACCTTATCGCCAGCACGAGTGCCCACGATGTCGCCTACGTGAGCTGCGACCCGGCCACCCTGGCGCGCGATCTCAAACGCTTTGTCGAAGAAGGCACCTTCTCCCCCGTAAAGATCACGCCAGTCGACCTGTTCCCACAAACCTTCCACTGCGAGACCGTCGTCCACCTTAGGCGCAACTAGCCACTTAATCATTGCTCAGAAAAATCATTGGGAAATCGAGCGTGGCAAGCGGAGGTCTTCGGGGTATAAGACGGCTAATTGTATGCCGCCTATGAAAGGAACCCTCATGCCCAGCGTTGCCGTTCTCGCCGCCGATGGCTTTGAAACTATTGAATGCTTGACCATGGTCGATGTCATGCGTCGCGGCGGCGTGCGTGCCACGCTCGTCTCGATTATGCCCACGCGTGAGGTCGTAAGCTCGCTGCAGATCCCCGTGACCTGCGATGCGCTCTTTGATGAGATCAACTTTGACGAGTACGACTGCGTCGTGCTGCCCGGCGGCCTGCCCGGTGCCACCAACCTGCGCGCCGATCAGCGTGTCTGCGACGTGGTCTGCGAGTTCGCCGCGACCAAGCACGTCGCCGCCATCTGCGCCGCCCCGTTTATCCTGGGCGAGCTCGACCTACTCGAGGGGCGCCACGCCACGTGCTTCCCTGGCTTTGAGAAAAGCTTCCCCGAAGGCGCCTATACTGGCGAGAAGGTCACGCAAGACGGCAACATCATCACTGCCAGCGGCATGGCACAGTCACTCCCCTTTGCATTGGAGCTGCTGCGCACGCTCGCTGGCGACAAGGCCGTCGAGAAGGTCGCCGAGGGCATCCAACTATGATTTTGGCTTCGCAATCGCCGCGCCGCATAGAGCTGATGCGCGAGGCAGGCTACAACATTCGCGTGATTCCCGCGGATATCGACGAAACGCCCTTTGATGGCGAGGCTCCGCTCACGCTTGTCGAGCGCTTGGCACGCGCCAAGGCGGCTGCCGTTGCTGCCGAGTATGCCGAGCCCAAAGAACTGACGGTCGCGGCCGACACCATCGTCACCTTCGACGGCAAGATTTTGGGCAAGCCGGCAACCGAGGGCGAGGCGCGCACCATGCTCCGTGAGCTTTCGGGCCGCACGCACCAGGTCGCAACCGGCGTCTGCATCGTTAAGGCAGGCGATACGGCCGCCCCGCATGCCGCCGAGAGCCTGTCGTTTGTCGATGTGACCGACGTGACATTCTACGAGCTCACCGACGAGCAGATCGAGCACTACGTTGCCTCGGGTGAGCCCATGGATAAGGCAGGCGTCTACGGCATCCAGGGCACAGGCGGCCGCATGCTCGTGCACGATATTTCGGGCGACTTCTATAACGTAGTGGGCCTACCCATCGCCCGCGTCGCGCGCGCGATTCAAAAACTCTCGTAATTGCATCTGGCGCTGGGTATTCCCCAGCGCCTACAATTTTGGCGTACAGTACGGATCCCGACCGGGCACAAGGCGCGGCGGAAAACCGATAGGAGTTAAACATGGATACACTGCTCGAGGCCATTGACGTCTGCGATGTCGATGGCTTTTGCTATGGCAACTATACGGACGAGGAGGCCGGCACCGGTTGCACCGTAATCGTGGCACCCGAGGGCGCCACCGGCGGCGTTGACGTACGCGGTGGCGCTCCCGCTTCGCGCGAGACCGACCTGCTACGACCCGAGAACACCGTCGACAAGGTCCACGCCGTCTGCCTTTCGGGCGGATCGGCCTTTGGCCTCGAAGCTGCAAGCGGCGTCGCTCGCGAGCTTGAGAGCCGCGGCATCGGCCTTCCCGTCGGCCCCACGCAGGTGCCTATCGTGTGCTCCAGCTGTATCTTCGACCTTGCCTTTGGCGACCCCACCGTGCGCCCCGACATTGAGGCCGGCATCGCCGCCGTGCGCGAAGCACTCGACCACACCCCCACCAAGCTCGAACAGGGCAACGTAGGCGCCGGCACGGGCGCCACCGTGGGTAAGCTCATGGGGCCTGCCACCTGCATGAAGGCCGGTCTTGGAGCTGCCGCCGTGGCACTCGGTCCCGTCAAGGTGGGCGCCGTGGTCTCGGTCAACGCCTGCGGCAACGTTGTCGACCCCTTCACCGGCGAGTGGGTCGCCGGCATGCGCGCCGCAGCCGATAGCGACCAGATCGTCGACATGGAACTCGCAGCCTTTGCCGCCGCCGGATCCATGCAGATGCCGCTCGACCGCACCAACACCACCATCAGCTGCATCATCACCAACGTGGAACTCACTAAGGCACAAGCCACCAAGGTCTCCCAGATGGCCGCAGACGCCTACGCACACGCCATCCGTCCCACGCACACCACCAACGACGGCGACACCATCTACACCCTCGCCAGCGGCAAACTGGGCGCCCAGGCAAGCGCCGCCGTTCCCCTAGACCTGCTGGGCATGCTCGCAGTAAGGGCCCTGGAAACTGCCATCGTAAACGGAGCCAAAACCGCCAAAACCTCCCACAGCATCCCCGGCGCCGCGAAGTAGTCCACTCGACCGTCGGTCGGAGACGGGCGGGCGTTACGTTTGCTGCTCTACAGTCCTATGCAAGACGAAGGCCACATTAAGTGGCCTTCTTTGCATGCGGAACTCGCGACAAACGTAATGCCCGCCCGCCTCCGACCGACTTCCAACCTAATTCTTTTCAGCCCAGGCCCCTGTGTACCGCGCTTCGAAGATCTTCAAATTCAAATAACCTGACAATCGATTCTTATAGCAGAGGCCCCTTGGCCTTTAGTTTGATACAAGTTCCGCGCGAGCAGGACTGTTCGCAGTAGCAAACTAAAGGCCAAGGGGCCCAGTCAACCTATCAGCAGCGATTACTCAGCAGCTAGTTGAATTTGAAGATCTTTGAGGCAAGACGGTATAGGCCGAGTGTGGTTTTGTCACCGGCACGACCGCGCAGATTGGTGAAGAACCCGACCACGCCGTAGCGGGCACGACGATACATGCGCTCGTCATAGGCCTTCAAATCATTCCACAGCGTCTTTAGGCGCTCGTCGGCGCAATCTTCCTCGGAAAGCTTGGTAAGCACCGAGCAGATCGCCATCATCATGGTGAAATAGCCCATCATGTACGAGCGCAGACGCGACGACTCAACATCGCTGTACAGGTGGTACGACTCCATCATGATGCGCGTCACACGGAACTGCTGGTCCAGACGCTTGACCATCGTTGCCTCGTTGACGCTCTGGCCTTCGCGACCGATAAAGTAGCGGTAGAGGTCGATGTCGGCGTAGTACATGGTCTTGCAACGCGGCAGCGGCACGTAGGCGTAGATGTTGTCCACATAGAACGTGTGCGGCGGCATGGGAAGGTTGGACTCGCGCAGCACATCCGTGCGATAGCACAGGCTGTGCATAAGAAGGTTCTGGTCCAGGCGGAAATGACCGATCTGATCCCAGGAAAAGATCTTTTTGCGCGGCAGGGCAAATTTGTAGCCAATAGCGGTATGCGTGCCCTCGTAAACCTTCTCGTACACGTAGTTCGAGATAAACAGGTCAACGCGCTGGTCGCGCTCCTCAAAGCCACGCAGAATCGACAGCATGGTCGAAAGGGCAGCGCCGTCAAGCCAGTCGTCCGAGTCGACAACCTTGTAGTAGGTGCCCTGCGCCTCGCGCAGACCCGAAAGGACGGCAATACCGTGACCGCCATTCTCTTGGTGCACCGCGCGGATGATTCCAGGATAACGGGCCTCCCACTCGTCGGCCTTGGCGGCCGTCTCGTCCTTGGAGCCGTCGTCCACCACGATAATCTCGATATCGGTAGCGTAATTGCTCCCCTCCAAGATGGAGGTGATGCAATGGTCCATGTCCTTGGCGGCGTTATACGAGGGAATACCGAATGTTATGACTTTATGCATGGCAGGCGATAATCTCATCCGAAAGATCGAGGGCGGAATTGGTCACGGCGTCCATATCGTAGTAACGATACTCGGCCAGACGACCCACCGGGTGGAAGTTCGTCAGGTTCTGGACGCGCTCAAGATAGCGCTCATAGAGCTCACGGTTCTCGGGCTCAAGAATGGCGTAGTACGGCGTCTCGCCCGAGCCGGGCGTATAGGCCTTGGAGTACTCCTTCATGATGGTGGTCTTGCCGGGCAGGACCTGACCGGTCATGTTCTTGAACTCGGTGATGCGCGTGTAGTCCTCGCTCGTGGTGTAGTTGACGGTGCCCACGGGCTGGAACTGGTCCATATCGAGCGTCTCGAACTTCATGTCGAGCGTGCGGTACGGTAGCGCGCCCAGATCGAGATTGAACAGCTCATCGAGCGGACCGGTGTAGACGATCTCGCCGCCGTAGACCTTGCCGTCGACCTTGACGGTGGTCTCGTCGATCTCAAAAAGATCGCGGGCGTCCACGTCGCAGAACACATCGATCAGATCATGGTCAAGCATATGCTCGAACAGCGCGGTATAGCCGTCTTGCGGCATACCCTGGAAGGGGGCCTGCGGGAAGTAGCGATCGTCATCGCCCACAAAGACGGGGACGCGGCCAGTGATCGAGGGATCGATCTGGTCGGGCGTCTGACCCCACTGCTTCATGGTGTAGTGCAAAAAGACGTTCTCGTAGACGTAGTCGGCGACCTCGGCCAGATCCGGGTCATTCTTCTTGCGAAGCTCCATGATGGGCACCTTGACATCCTTGCCAAAGGTCTCCACGAGCTTTTGATACAGCTCCTCGCCGCGCTCATCACCAAAAGCAAGCTTGAGGCTCGCGTGGTTGAAGGGCACGGGCATAAGGGTGCCGTTGATGTTGGCAAGCACCTTGTGCTGATAGTCCGTCCACTTGGTAAAGCGCGACAGGAAATTGTGCACGCGCTCGTTAAAGGTGTGGTAAATGTGCGGACCGTATTCGTGGATCAGGATTCCAGCCTCGTCAGCGCAGTCGTAGGCATTGCCTGCAATGTGGCTACGACGCTCCAGAACGGCAACGCGATAGCCGATAGTCTCGGCAAGACGGCGGGCGCAAACGGCACCAGCGTACCCGGCACCGACAACGATCATGTCGTACGCACCGGCATTAAAGCCTTCAGGCAGGCCTG
The DNA here is from genome assembly GCA_900549575.1 of uncultured Collinsella sp. Classification (GTDB taxonomy): domain Bacteria; phylum Actinomycetota; class Coriobacteriia; order Coriobacteriales; family Coriobacteriaceae; genus Collinsella. The sequence continues at coordinate 904 of URPB01000023.1, read as the reverse complement.
AGGTAATCTGCATCGATACTCCTTGTCAAAAGCCACGCGCTTGTTAGCTGGGCTTTTCTCGAACATTCTTCGAGACATATTTATCAGAGCGATTATAGCGCTAATGCGTCCTATAATGAGCTTGCCACACAAGGAAAGCTCAAGCACCGTGGCGAACATAATTGAAAGGTAAACCCGTTAGCAGCGGGTTTATTCGTGAACAGCCGGGTGCCTGGAGCTTAGCGAAACGCTTGTAAGGAGTAACATGAGCGATTTCCTAAACCGTATGAAGTCTGCCGCCAAGGCCGACCTTAAGACCATCGTCCTGCCCGAGGGCGAGGACCCGCGCACCATCGTCGCGGCGAACAAGATCATCGAGGAGGGCCTGGCCAACATCGTCATCCTGGGCAATCCCGATGACATCAACGTTCCCGGCGCCACCATCATCGACCCGCGCAATGCCGAGAAGCACGAGGAGTACGCGCAGAAGTTTGCCGAGCTCCGCGCCAAGAAGGGCGTCACCATCGAGCAGGCTCGCGCCCAGGTAATGGATGCCACCTACTTTGGCACCATGATGGTTAAGATGGGCGATGCCGACGGCCTGGTCTCCGGCGCCTGTCACTCCACCGCCGATACCCTGCGCCCCGCTCTGCAGATCCTCAAGACCGCCCCGGGCACCAAGCTGGTCTCGGCCTTCTTCGTGATGTGCACCGACACCCCGCAGTTTGGCACCGACGGCACGCTGATCTTCGCCGACTGCGGCCTCAACATCAACCCGTCCTCTGACGAGCTCTCAGAGATCGCCATCGCCTCGGCCCACTCCTGGTCCACCTTCATGGGCAACGTCGAGCCGCACGTGGCCATGCTCTCCTACTCCTGTCTCTTATACACATCTCCGAGCCCACGAGACAAGAGGCAATCTCGT
>URPB01000022.1:0-23842 GCA_900549575.1 uncultured Collinsella sp. | reverse complement strand
CTACACTATCCTCTTCGTCGGCAGCGTCAGATGTGTATAAGAGACAGTACGAAGGCCCTTCGTCGGCTTACCCCAGGGGGTAACAGAGGGACGACCAGAGGTGTGGTTCTTGCCCTCGCCACCGCCGTGCGGGTGGTCGACAGGGTTCATGACGGTACCGCGGACGGTCGGGCGCACGTTCATGTGACGCTTACGGCCGGCCTTGCCGATGACGATGTTGGCGTGATCGGCGTTGCCGACCTCACCGACGGTGGCGCGGCAGGTAACGAGGATGCGGCGCATCTCGGAGGAAGGCATACGGACGATAGCGTACTTGCCTTCCTTACCCATCAGCTGGCAGGAGTTACCGGCGGAACGGGCGATAGCAGCGCCCTTGCCCGGCTGGAACTCGACGGCGTGGATGAGCGTACCGACGGGGATGTCGGCGAGGGGCAGAGCGTTGCCCGGCTTGATGTCGGCGTCAGAACCGGACATGATGGTCTGACCGACCTCGAGGCCCTTGGGGGCCAGGATGTAGCGCTTCTCACCGTCAGCGTAGTGCAGCAGAGCGATGCGAGCGGAACGGTTCGGATCGTACTCGATCGTGGCAACCTTGGCGGGCACGCCGTCCTTGTTGCGCTTGAAGTCGATCACGCGGTAACGACGCTTCACGCCGCCGCCCTGGTGGCGGGTGGTGATGCGGCCGTTGTTGTTACGACCGGCCTTCTTGGGCAGGGGCTCGAGAAGGGACTTCTCGGGCTTGGTGCAGGTGATCTCGGAGAAGTCGGAGATCGTCTGCCAACGCCTACCAGCGGAGGTCGGCTTAAGGTGCTTTACAGCCATTACAATCCCTTTCAATAGGAATCCGTTAGCCATCGCAGACAGGGATTCGAGGTTCTGCCTCGGGTGCGATGACACCGGACGTATACACGGTTCCGGGCGTGTCCATTTTATACGCCCGAAACCTTGAGCTCTCGCCTCCCCTATTTGGGAGGCATGAGCTCACTCAACAGCAGCGAGTCTTAGGCCTGGTTGCCAAAGACCTCGATGGTGTCGCCCTCGGCCAGCGTGACGATGGCCTTCTTCCAAGAACGGGTCTTGCCGGCGACATAGCGCACGCGCTTGATCTTGGGCTTGACCGTCAAGGTGTTCACGCGAACGACCTTGACGCCGAAGATCTCCTCGACAGCGTCCTTGATCTGATACTTGTTAGCATCCTTGGCGACCTCGAACGTGTACTTGTTCAGCTCCATGCCGGAGAAGGAACGCTCGGACACGATCGGACGGATGATGATCTCGTGGGCGGTCATTTATGCAAGCACCTCCCCGAAGTGAGCGGCGATGTCGGCGGGCATCAGCACAGCGTTGTTGTTGACGAGATCGTAGGTGTTGGCCTCGTCGGCAGTGATGATGAACGTCTTGGGAATGTTGCGGAACGACAGGTAGGCGTTGACGTCCTCATCGCGAACGATGATGGTCAGACGCTTGCCCTCAAGGCCGAGAGCCTTGAGCATGGCGACGGCAGCCTTGGTGGAAGGCTTCTCGAAGCCGTAGTCGTCGACGAGCACGAGCTCGCCATCGGCCAGCTTGGCGGACAGCGCGGAGCGCATAGCCAGCTTGACCTCCTTGTTGTTCATACGCTTAGCGTAGGAACGGGGCTTGGGGGCGAAGACAACGCCACCGTGACGCCACTGGGCAGCACGGATGGAACCCTGGCGGGCACGGCCGGTGCCCTTCTGACGCCAAGGCTTCTTGCCGCCACCGGAAACCTCAGAGCGACCCTTAGCAGACTGGGTGCCCTGACGCCAAGAGGCCATCTGGCACTTGACGATGTGGTGCATAACGTGGATGTTCGGCTCGATGCCGTACACCTCAGCGGCGAGCTCGGCCTCGGCGACCTTCTTGCCCTCGCTGTTCTTTACTTCAAACTTTGCCATTTAAGTGTTCTCCTTGGTATGACGCTGGGCTAAATGGGCTGGGCCCTTAGGCCATACGGATGGCGACGAGACCATTCTTGGCACCCGGGACAGCGCCCTTGACCAAGATGAGGTTCTGCTCGGCATCGATGCGGACAACGGAAAGGTTCTTGACGGTAACGCGCTCGTTACCCATGTGACCGGCCATCTTGACGCCCTTGAGGACGCGCGCAGGATAGGCGCACTGACCGATAGAACCGGGGTGACGCTGGAAGTGAGAACCATGCGTCATAGGACCGCGGCGCTGACCCCAGCGCTTGATGCGACCCTGGAAGCCCTTACCCTTGGAGGTACCGATGACGTCGACCTTCTCGACATCAGCGAAATCAGCGACGGTGACGACCTCGCCGACCTTGTGCTCCTCGCCGTTCTCGACGCGGACCTCACGAAGGAAGCGGACAGGCTCGACGCCAGCCTTGGCGAAGTGACCAGCCATGGGCTTGTTCACGTTCTTGGCCTTGATGTCGCCGAAACCGATCTGGACGGCGTCATAGCCGTCGGTTGCCTGAGTTTTAACCTGCGAGACAGCGCAGGGGCCAGCCTGGATGACCGTGACGGGAACGACGTTGTCGTCCTCGTCCCAAACCTGGGTCATGCCAATCTTGCGGCCGAGAATCATGCTGATCAAGATATGATCCCAACTCTCGCGTGGTCTTGGGACAATGCGTACACCACCGAGCGTACGCCCCTAGAGGACCACTACTTACACGACGTGCTCCCCAGCCTTGTATTTCGCCCGGACTACCTGACAACCCTATTAAGCAGGCATTTTGTCCAGCCAGAATACTCCGCTGGTTTCACACAGCTGTTTAGTATACACGGCTGCGGGCGTATCCATCGAGATTCATATTTCACTCACATTGTTTACGCAGGTAAAGTGCGTGGCACGTTCCCAGTGTGCGGCGGAGGGGGCGGGCCTGAGACATATTAAGGTTGCTGCTCTACAGTCCTGCTCACGACGGAGAGCACATTAAGTGCTCTCCTTTGCGTGCGGAACTCGCGATGACCTTAATATATTTCTCCGGCCCTCCGCCGTGCTCGGGAGACGACACGTTGATGTCTGCTTAACTCTGCTCGCTCAGGCTAATGACTTTGTTGGGGGTCCACTATTTGCTGGAGGGTGAACTTGCATTGCATTGGCTCGCCCTCTACTTGTGGCTCCGCCTCATCAAAATCGAAAATCATAATGGCGCAGTTGGGGAGTTTTGTTGGGAGCTCGAAGCCCTCTGGGGCTGCAGCCTTGATGAATTGGCGGCTGGCGCTGCCGTGGCTTACTGCTAGGAGGGTTTCGATGCCCTCGGCGCCCATGAGATTGGTGAGGGTGCCCACCATGCGCTCCTGCAGGGCATGGCTTCCTTCTCCGCCAAATGGGATCAGGTCCTCGCCGGGGTCCCAGACGTCGGTGGGTAGGGCGTCGTGGGGGCCTTCTTCGAAGGTGCCGTAGCTGCGCTCGATGATGCCTTCGCAGGGCTCGACTGCTGTGTCCGGGCCGAGGAGCTCGCATGCGACGAGCTGAGCCGTGTCCATGGCTCGGCCTAAGGGCGAAGAGACCACTTTGTCGGGGACGACGCCGTGGGCTTTGAGCCATGCGGCTGCCATTCCCGCTTGCTTGCGGCCCAGATCGGTCAACGGAGAATCGCAGCGGCCCTGGACGAGCTTTTTAACGTTGAATTCTGTCTGACCGTGGCGGAGTAGATATAGACGCTTCATGCTCTCCCCTTCTGTATAACTTGCTTTGCTGGCACAGCCCTACTCGTGGGTATGGCCTACGTAGTCTTCATCGATCGTGATCTTGGCGACCGACTTGGGATATTCCGATTCGACCCGTTTCGCCAGCGCGCGCTTCAGGTCCTCGGCGCTCATCGCCAAATCCGAGGGACGTACGCAGTCAAAGATCACGTTGGTATGCGTGGGGCCCGGAACACAGCGTAGGTCGTGGATCGAGAGGCGGCTATCAATCTCTTGAGCCATAGCGTTGATGCGCAGACGCATGCTCGCCACCTTTGGATCGTCGGTCACGATGGGATCGTAATGGAGCGTGACGATCATGCCGTCTTCGACCCTAAACGACTGCTCGATGTTATCGAGCGTGTCGTGACTTTCCAGCGGGCTGGCCTCGGCTGCCATCTCGGCGTGAGCGCTTGCGAACTTCCTGCCCGGGCCGTAGTCGTGAACCATCAAATCGTGAACGCCCAAAACGCCGGGGTAGCTCATGATCTTGTCTCGAATGTGCTTGACCAGCTTTGGATCGGGTGCCTGGCCCAAAAGCGGGCTCACCGTATCCTGGATGAGCTCAAAGCCGCTCCAGCCGATATAGGCGCCAACGGCAAGGCCGACCCATGCGTCAAGATTGATGTGCGTCACCTGCGAAACAATTGCGCACGCCAGCACGGCACCCGTAGCTAGGACATCGTTCTTTGAGTCCTGAGCGGTCGCATGCAACGTCTCGGACTCAATGCGATCGCCGAGCTTTTGGTTGAGGGCCGCCATCCAGAGCTTAACAATCATCGAAAGCACCAAGACTGCCACCAGGGCAAGCGAGAACTCGACAGGCTCCGGGTTGACGATACGCTCCGCCGAGGACTTCACCAGTTCGATGCCAATAAGCAGCACGAGCGCCGCCACGACCAGACCCGAGAGATACTCGTAGCGGCCATGTCCGTAAGGATGCTCGGGGTCGGCCGGCTTGCCCGCCAGCTTAAAGCCAAGCACGCTCACGATGTTCGAGCTGGCATCGGACAGGTTGTTCATGGCGTCCGCCACAATCGAAACCGATCCCGACAGCACGCCAATTGCACCCTTCGCAGCGCAAAGCGCAACATTGGCGAGAATACACACTATGCCCGTCAACGTTCCCACGCGCGCACGGTCGCCCTGCGCACGACGAACAATCCACTCGACCATCCTCATCAGTCCCCACGGTACTACCTATATATCTATTGCTCAAACGGATTGTAGTGTAGCCACTTTGTCCTCCAGATACAAAAAGGCCGCAGCCCACACGGGCCGCAGCCTTGGAATATGACAAAGGAATCGTCCTTTTGTCGCACAGATTTATGCGCTTGCTTCAGCAGCGCTCGCCACTGTTTCGAGCGAATCAGCTGCGTCTTCTGCCGCCTGCATCTTTGTCGGCACCACGCCAAAACAGCAGCTCAGCGCCGCAGACACCGCAAATGCTGCGCCGCCGGCAGCGCAGCACCACAGCAGATTCGAGATGCCGCCCGTGGCAAAGCCAATGACCATGAGGACATTCGTCATACCGATGGTATAAGCCGTAACGTGGCCCACGGCCGCAACAAGGCCTCCGACGGCGCCGCCAACGGCCATGCACGTCAGACACCTGCCATATTTAAAGCCGCATCCGTACAGCGCTGGCTCGCTTACGCCGCCAAGAATCCCCGAGATTGAATAGCCCAGCATGAGCGCCTTCTCGTCCTTATCCGCAACGCGGAGCGACGCGCCAAAGGGCATACCCCAAACGGCGAACGTTGCCATCGTCGCGGCGATCAGGATGCACGAATCCGTTCCCACACTCATAAACTGCGCATAGGCGAGCGATAGGACAACGTTGCTGACACCCGCGATCTTAAGAAACTCCCAGCCCGCGGCAAGCCCCATGAGCGTGAGCAGCGACACGATGCCACCGGAATTGCCAAGCATAAACATAAGCTGTCCCAACAGCATGCCCAGATAGCTGCCTGCCGGCGCCGTAACACACAGCGACACCGGAACCATGACAAGCATGGTTGCAAACGGTACAAAAGAAAACGCCACAGCCTGAGGGATAGTGCGCTTAAAGAAACGCTCCACCTGCCATAGCACGGGCACCGAGATGAGAACCGGAATAACAGTCGTCGTGTAATCGTTGACCGGCGCGGGAAGTAGATCATACACGAAAGTCATCGATGCCCCCGTCGTCGATGCGGCATCAACGAGCTTAAGCAGATCGGGCACAATCAATACGCCGCCCAGCATCATGCCCAGCTGCTCCGAGCAACCGAGCTGGCGGGCAGCGGCCCAACCAAGATAGATGGGCAAAAAGTAATAGCCAGCGTTATACAGCCAGCTGTAAAACAGGCGATAGATTTCGGAATCGGCAGGCCATAGACCAAGCATGCCTTCGCCCATAATGACGGCAACGGTGCGGAACAGCGCCGCGCAGACAATAAACGGCAACGCCGACATCATGCTTTTGGACAGATAGTCCACCACGGCCATGGCGTTTGATGAAACCGTCGTTGTAAACGAGGTGTTAGAAACTTGTGACATGGAACGCCTTTCCCAATGTGACATGCGGACTGTCCCTTTGTCACATCGTGCGGTACTGACCGATTGCGCGGTACTTTTCGTAGCGGAGGTTTGTGAGGGTCGCGTCGTCGAGCTGCCCAAGCGCATCGAAGGCATCAAATGCCGAGGACATGACGGCACCGGCGATCTCCTCATGCGACAGGCCCTTATCGTCAACAATGCCGTCAATGATGCCGAGCGCCAGCAGATCGGGGGCCGTGAGCTTAAGCGCCTCGGCGGCCTCATTCGCGCGCTCGGTATCCTTCCACAGGATCGACGCACAGGCCTCGGGGCTCACGACCGAATAGGCCGAGCTTGAGAGCATCAGGATGCGGTCGGCCACGGACAGCGCCAGCGCGCCACCAGAGCCGCCCTCGCCTGTCACCACCGAGACAATCGGCGTCTTAAGGCCGCTCATCTCCATGAGGTTCTGGGCAATCGCCTCACCCTGGCCGCGTTCCTCGGCACCGATGCCGCAAAACGCGCCCGAAGTATCGACCAGGCACAGAACCGGTCGACCAAACTTTTCGGCCTGGCGCATCAGGCGACGCGCTTTGCGGTAGCCCTCGGGATGTGCCATACCAAAGTTGCGACGCATGCGCTCTTTGGTCGTGGTGCCGCGCTCGATGGCGATGACCGTTACGGGGCGTCCGTCTTTCCAGCCAATGCCAGCCACCACAGCAGCGTCGTCGCCAAAGTAGCGGTCGCCGTGCAGCTCCACAAATCCATCCAGGCCCAGCGAGATCATCTCGCCTGCCGTGGCGCGATCTGCCGAGCGGGTCTGCTTGACAATCTCGAGCGCGGTTTTTGGTGCGGCCGAGCGCTTGAACAAGTGTCCCAGCTTTTTGCCGCGGCGACCCGTATGCACGATCTCATGCGGTGCCCCCAGGCCGGGCGCGTGCCCTTCGTGCAGCGCCAGCAGCTCGCCTACCGTGAGCGCAATCTCGCCACGCGGAACAACGGCATCGCAAAAGCCGTGCTCCAGCAAAAACTCGGAGCGCTGGAATCCCTTGGGCAGGCGCTTGTGCATGTTCTGCTCGATCACGCGCGGGCCGGCAAATGCCGTCAGGGCATCGGGCTCGGCCAGGATAATATCGCCCTCCATGGCAAAGCTCGCGGTTACGCCTCCGGTCGTGGGGTCAGTGAGCACCGTGATATACAGGCCGCCCGCCTCGCTATGGCGCCTAACCGCCGCAGAAATCTTGGCCATCTGCATGAGCGAGGTCACGCCCTCCTGCATGCGGGCGCCACCCGATACGGTAAAGCCAACGACCGGCAGTCCCAGCTCGGTCGCACGCTCAAATGTGCGGCAGATCTTCTCGCCCACCACGGAACCCATCGAGCCCATCATAAAGTTGGCGTCCATAAAGAAGAGCGCCGTATCGCAACCGCAGATTTTGCCCTTGCCGCACACAACGGCATCGCGCTCGCCCGAACGTTCGCTCACGCTCTTGAGCTTGTCGGCATAGCCGGGAAACGAAAGGAAGTCCTCCGGCGCCAGACTGGCATCCCATTCCTCAAACGTGCCCTCGTCAATCGTCATGTGCATGCGGTCGCGCCCGCTCACGCGAAAGTGTTTGCCGCAACGAGGGCAGACCTCGAGGTTGTCGTGCAGGCGCGCCTCATCGATCACGCGGCGGCACTCCGGGCACTTGATAAACACGTGGCGCGCGGGAAACTCGGCGCACGACTCGGTCATCGGTCCCTCGAGGACGTTGACCGTCTTCGCTTTTCTATTCATCAGCATAGAGATGCCCCATTAGATCGGTGTGATACATGCCCGACAAGAACTCGTCGTTTGCCAGCACGTCGAGCTGAAGCTCGCTGTTTTCGCTCACGCCCTCAATCACGAGCTCGCCCAGGGCCGAGCGCATCTTGCGAATGGCGCCGTCACGCGTGGGCGCACACACGATGAGCTTGCCAAGCATGGAGTCGTAGTACGGCGGAACTTTAGCACCGGTAAACATGGCGGAATCCCAGCGCACGCGCGGACCACCCGGCACACGCAACGCGGTGACCGTTCCGCATGACGGCAGAAAGTCCGGCGTTTCGGCATTGATGCGGCACTCCATGGCGTGGTTGCGGACCGGCATGTCCTCCTGCTCAAAGGGCAGAGGCTGGCCGGCTGCCACGCGCAGCTGCCACTTGACCAAGTCGGTATCGGTCACAAACTCCGTAACCGGATGCTCCACCTGCAAGCGCGTGTTCATTTCCATAAAGTAGAAATTGCCGTCGTCCGAATACAGGAACTCGATGGTACCGGCTCCTTCGTAGCCGACGGCACGAGCCAGGTCACGCGCTGCCTTGTGCATGCGAGCACGAATGTCGTCGTGTCCGTCGAGGCACGGCGCGGGGCTCTCCTCGATTAGCTTTTGGTTGCGCCGCTGCACCGAGCACTCGCGCTCGCCGAGCGAAAACACATGGCCCTGCTTATCGGCCATAATCTGTACCTCAACGTGATGCGCCGGCGCGACGAACTTCTCCATGTAGCACTCGCCGTCGCCAAAAACGGCCTCGCCCTCGGCTCGTGCTTCAATAAAGGCCTTTGCCGCATCTTCCACGCGCTCGACCTTACGAATACCGCGACCGCCGCCGCCCGCACGCGCCTTAATAAGCACGGGGCAGCCAATGCGCTCAGCCTCGGCCGTTGCCTCCTCGGGACTTTTGAGCAAATCGCAGCCCGGCACGATGGGCACGCCCGCCGCGGCAGCCGTTCGACGTGCGGCGTCCTTGTCGCCCATGCTGTCGATCACCTTGGCCGAAGGACCAACAAACGCCAGGCCATACTTGTCGCAGTCGCGCACGAAGCTCGCCTTCTCGGAAAAGAAGCCATAGCCGGGATGAATTGCCTTAGCTCCCGACTTTACGGCACAGGTGAGCACGGCATCGTCGTTGAGGTAGCTCTCGGCAAGACGCGGGCCACCGATGCAATACGCCTCGTCGGCAAGCTGCACGTGCAGCGCGTCCGCATCGGCCGTGGAATAAACAGCGACGGTCTTGATGCCCATATCGCGGCACGCGCGGATAACACGGACCGCGACTTCGCCGCGGTTGGCGATGAGCACTTTGTCGAACATGGAGCCTTCCTTAACTTTCGTGCATGAGTGCAAAAGACATATCGGCGCGGCAGCAAACCTCACCGTTGACGCTCGCGGTACCCGTCGCAAAGCGGAACGGCCCGCGCGCACGCGTGATGGAGCACACCAGATCCACCGTGTCGCCCGGGCGCACCGGACGCTTAAAGCGCACCTTGTCCAGACTCGTGTAGAACGGCGTCGCGCCGCGCGCCTCCTCATCGCCCATCAGCAGCACGCAGCAGTTTTGGGCGAGCATCTCGCACTGGATCACGCCGGGGACCACCGGGTTTCCCGGAAAATGCCCCTGCAAAAAGTATTCGTCGCCCGTAATCGTGATCTTGCCGTGGGCCTCGTCGCCCACCAGCTCGGCTTCGTCGAGCAAAAGCATCGGCTCGCGATGCGGTAACAGCTTCTTGAGCTCTTCTTTGTTCATGGATATCACCTATCCGATCCTCATGAGGCAGCTGCCGAACTCCACGAGGTCGCCGTCGGCCACGCAGATCTCGAGCACCTCGCCATCCGCCTCGGCCGTCACCTCGTTGAGAACCTTCATGGCCTCGATGATGCAGAGGGTCTCGCCGGCCTTGACCTTGGAGCCCACGTGCACAAACGGCTCGTCGCCCGGCGCCGGGGCAGCATAGAACACGCCGACCATGGGAGCGGTCACCTCGGTGCCCTTGGGCTCCGGTGCGGCGGCAGGCGCCTGCGCGGCGGGCTCCGGTGCGGCGGCAGGCATGGCGACAGGAGCCACCGCCGGAGCAGTCACGGCACCCGGCATAGGCATGGGCACGGCAACCGGCTGTGCGGCGCTCGTGCGCTCGAGTTCGACCGCGGTGCCATCGGGCTCCTCAACGCGTACGCGCGTGAGGCCGCGGTCCTCCATAACATCGGCTATCTCGGCAAGTCTTTTGGAATCCATGCTCTAGCTCCTCGTATATCTACGCAGCGCGATGGCGGCGTTGTGTCCGCCAAAGCCCAGGTTGGTCGAAAGCGCCCAGGTAAGGTCGGCGCGAACCGCGCGATTGGGCGTGTAGTCAAGATCGCAGGCGGGATCGGGCGTGTGGTAGTTAATGGTCGGCGGCACCACGCCCTGCTCGAGCGCCATGGCGCAGGCCATGACCTCGATGGCGCCCGTGGCACCGATCATGTGGCCGGTCATCGACTTAGTCGACGAGACGTGCGCGGCGCGCGCCGCGTCCTCGCCGAGCGCACGCTTAATGCCCGTCGTCTCGGACGAATCGTTGAGCTTGGTCGATGTGCCGTGGGCATTGATGTAGAGACCCTCGGAAGGCTTGACGTCGCCCTCGGTCACCGCCAGCGATATCGCGCGGGCAATGCCGGCAGCCTCGGGATCAGGACTCGTGATGTGATAGGCATCATCGGTGTTGCCGTAGCCCACGACCTCGGCATAAATGTGCGCACCGCGCGCCTGCGCATGTTCCATGCTCTCGAGCACGAGCACGCAGGCGCCCTCGCCCATCACAAAGCCGTCGCGGTCTGCATCGAACGGACGGCAGGCCGTCGCGGGATCGGGGTTGGTGGTCAATGCGCGGCAGGACGTAAATCCCGCAACGGCATCGGGGATAATGGCCGCCTCGGCGCCGCCCGCGAGGATCGCGTCGGCATAGCCGTGCTTGATGGCGCGGAACGCCTCGCCCACCGCATGGGCCGAGGTTGCGCACGCGGTCACCACGGGCAGGGTCGGGCCCTTTGCCTTGTGGCTGATTGCGATATTGCCCGATGCCATGTTGGGGATCATCATCGCGATCATATAGGGCGATGCACGGCGGGGCCCACGGTCGGCAATCGTATGGACGTTGTCGACGAGTGTCTGCATGCCGCCCACACCCGAGCCCACGTAGACGCCCAGGCGCTCGCGATCGACGGCGCCTTCGACATCAAAGCCTGCATCGTGCATGGCCTCGTCCGAAGCCGCCAGTGCAAACTGAACGCAGGGGTCCAGGTGCTTGGCGTCACGCTTGCCAAAGTACTCGTTGCCGTCAAAGCCCTTGACCTCGGCCGCCACCTTGACGGTAAACGCATCGGTATCGAAGTGCGTGATCGGGCCGATGCCGCACGTGCCGGCGCACATGGCCGCCCAGGTGGCAAGCGCCGTGTTGCCGAGCGGCGATACGGCACCTATGCCGGTGATTGCAACTCTCTGTTCCATCATGGTCTCCTCATCCAAGCCGCTTAACCGGCTTGCTTTCTACATCGCCATTCCGCCGTCGACGCGTATGACTTCGCCCGTAATGTAGGCAGCCGCATCGCTCGCTAAAAAGCGCACCACACCGGCCACCTCCTCGGGCTGCGCCATACGCTTAAGGGGAATCTGCTCCTCGGTTGCCGTACGCACCTTCTCCGAGAGCTTTGCCGTCATATCCGTCTCGACAAACCCGGGGGCGACTGCGTTCACTCGTACGCCGCGGGGCGCAAGCTCGCGCGCTACCGCCTTGGTCAAGCCGATCACGCCCGCCTTGGAGGCAGCGTAGTTGGCTTGCCCGGCATTGCCCATCAGGCCCACGACCGAGCTCATGTTGACGACGCAACCGCCGCGCTGGCGCATAAAGGTCTTGGTGAGCGCGCGCATCATGTTGAATGTTCCCTTGAGATTGACGTCGAGCACGCGGTCGAAGGCGTCATCGCCCATGCGCATGAGCAGGCCATCGCGGGTGATGCCGGCGTTGTTGACGAGCGCCCAAATGGAGCCAAAGTCGTTGAGGACCGCTTCCACGCACGCGTTGACGGCAGCGGGGTCGGCCACGTCACATTGATATGAGCGCGCCGTGGCGCCAGCCGCCTCGCAGGCTTCGCACGTCTCGCGCGCCGCATCGACGCTGCCGGCATAGACGACGGCGATATCAAAGCCGTCCTCCGCCAGACCGACAGCGCAGGCGCGACCGATACCTCGCGAACCGCCCGTGACCAGTGCCACGCGACGTGAGTCGTTGCGCTCGAGCGTGCCGTTGTTCAAGTTGCCCATGTCATTCCTTTCGGGTTACAGCCCTGTGGACTATGCGAGCTCGTCGGCAATAGCTGCGACCTGCTCGGCCGTTTCGCACGAATACACGCGAACGTCGCTCAGCGTACGCTTGACCAGGCCCGACAGCGTTTTGCCGGGGCCGACCTCAATAAATGTGTCGATGCCTTGATCCTGCAAAGCATGCAGTGTATCGACCCAGCGCACGGCATGGCTCACCTGGTTGGCCAAGACATCCGATGCCGCTCGCGGGTCCGCCGGATAGGGCGCCGCCGTCATGTTTGCCATGACCGGAATCAGCAGCGGAGACGGCGCGTGGCCGGCTTGGATATACGTCGCCAGCCCCTCAGTCGCCTCTGCCATATAGGGGCTATGGAATGCACCCGACACCGCGACCTTCATGGCGCGGCCGCCAGCCTCTTTTACTAGGACGTCGAGGGTCTGCAGCGCATCGGGCGCTCCGGCCACAACCGTCTGCTGGGGACTGTTGTAGTTGACCGGCCAGCAGTCCTCGCCGGCCTGCGCAGCCAGGTTCTCGACTTGCGCAGCATCAAGTTTGATGACGGCGCGCATGCCGCCGGGGTGACGCTCGGCCGCCGTGGCCATCAATGCCGCGCGCTCACGCACGAGCTCAAAACCCGCTCGCGTATCGAATGCCCCCGCAAAGGTGAGTGCAGCGACCTCGCCCAGCGAGAATCCCGCACAGGCGGCAGACACCACGCCGCGCTCGCGCAGGGCGACGGCGACAGCCAAGTCGTGAACGAACACGCACGGCTGCGTGTTCTCGGTCTGCGAGAGCTCCTCCTTGGAGGCACTCCGGCATTGCTCGCTGGTCCCCGGGCGCACCTCGTCGGCAATGGCGAACACCTCGGCGGCCGCCGGCGATGTCTCGATCAAGTCGACGCCCATCGCGGGGTGCTGGGCACCCTGGCCGGCAAACAAAAACGCTACGCCACCCATGCGCACGCACCCTTCAGGACGTGCTCGGCGCCATCGACCAGGTCGTCAACGATTTCGCGTGCGCTCTGGCGCTCGTTGACCATGCCGGCAATCTGTCCACACAAAAACGAACCCTCTTCGTAGTTGCCGTCCTTGGCGGCCTTACGCAGCGCACCGGTTCCCATAGCACCGAGCTCCTCGGCACTCGCGCCGGAACCCTCGCTCTTGGCATAGGCGTTGGTGAAGGGGCTCTTGAGGGCGCGCACTGGATGTCCCGTCGAGCGACCAGTCGCACGCGTTGAAGTGTCGTTGGCCTTCAGGACCATCTCTTTGTACTGCTCCGAGACGGTGCACTCGTCTGCGACCAGAAAGCGCGTACCCACTTGCACGCCTTCGGCGCCCAGCATAAAGGCGGCCGCCACGCCGCGGCCGTCGGCAATACCGCCGGCGGCCACAACGGGAATGTCAACCGCATCGACGACCTGCGGCACCAGTGCCATCGTCGAGGTCTCGCCAATATGGCCGCCCGATTCGGTACCCTCGGCAACAACCGCCGTGGCTCCACGACGTGCCACGAGGCGCGCCAGCGCCACCGAGGCAACGACCGGGATGACCTTGATGCCCGCCTCGTTCCACGCCTTCATGTACTTGGCGGGATTGCCGGCGCCCGTCACGACGACCGGCACTCGCTCGTCAATCACGACCTGTGCAACCTCGTCGGCAAACGGGCTCATGAGCATGACGTTCACGCCAAAGGGCTTATCCGTCTTGGCGCGCAGCTCATGAATCTGGTCGCGAAGCCAGTTGGCGTCGGCGTTCATGGCCGCGATGATGCCTAAGCCACCCGCCTCGGACACTGCGGACGCCAGCGAGGCATCGGCAATCCAGGCCATACCGCCCTGGAACACGGGCTTTTCGATGCCGAGCAGATCGCAGAGAGGAGTCTTGAGCATCTCTACTTCTCCAATGCCGCCTCGACCGTATCGGCGAACTCGCCGACCGTCTTGGGGTTCTCCTCGGTATCGAGCTGGATGCCAAACTCGTCCTCGACGGCAACGAGGATCTCGACGGTGCCCAGGCTGTCGAGACCAATCTCCTCGAGCGTGGACTCGGGCTTCATCTCGACATCGTCAAGACCGGCGGTCTCGCGGATAACGTCGCAAACGCGCTCGAAGGTCTTCTGATCTGCCATGGTAGTTCTCCTTTGGTTGTGCCCTAGGGCGTTTTTATTTCCTATGTGCGACTACTTCCAACGAAGCAGATAGCCACCTATATCCAGACCGGCGCCAAATCCAACCAAGGCGATGGTGTCGCCTGCGTGAAGTGCACCGGCGTTTGCCAGCCGGTCGAGGGCAAGCGGAATGCATGCGCTCGAAATGTTGCCGGTCTCGCGCAACGTGCGAACCACGCGCTCGTCCGGCACGCCCAGGCGCTTGACCGCCTGGCTCAGGATTCGTTCGTTAGCCTGATGGAATACAAAATGATCGATGTCTTCGACCAAAATGCCCGCATCGATCGCAAGCTTATGGACCGTGTCGCAGATGGCGTTGACGCCGAACTTGAACACGCGGCGGCCATTCATGGACAGCACGCTCGCGCTATCTGTGGAAGCCTTAAACGGCGAGGTACCGACCAGACCGGGAACGCGCAACGTCTCGACGTCGGGCGCCGTCGAAAGCTCAACGGCAAGGGGACTGTCTCCCCCAGCCTCAATCACTGCGGCGCCCGCCCCATCGCCAAAGAGCACGCAGGTGGCACGGTCGGTCCAGTCGAGCGCGCGGGTCATCTGCTCGGCAGCAACGACAAGCACGCGCTCGGCGCGACCACGGGCGATATAGCCCTCGGCGACATCGAGCGCAAATACGAAGCCGGCACAAGCCGCCGAGACATCGAAGGCAGGGCACGTCGCGCCTAGTCGCTCAGCAACGGCACACGCCTCAGCGGGAACAAGGTGGTCACCCGTCGTCGTCGAGCAGACGATCAGATCCAGCTGGCTCGCGTCGATTCCGGACACCTGGAGTGCCCGCTCACTCGCCGCTACGGCAAGGTCGTCAAGTGACTCGGTGGTGCAGACGTGGCGGCTCTTGATACCCGTGCGGGTAAAAATCCACTCATCCGAGGTATCGAGGAACTCAGACAGCTCGTCATTGGAAACACTGCGTTCAGGAAGCGCCGAGCCTGTTCCAAGAATCGTGAAACCCATCACTAACCTCCTTTGAGTTGTTGACGTGTTTACATCGACCAAGAGAGGATAACGCATTTCAGTTTTTGTTGACGTGTTAACATTAAATTGTCCAAATGCGACAAAGGCTTCACATTGTGTCTATCTCTCGACACCATTACGCGATTGCCTTATTAACTTAGGAGGTAGCAACCGTTATGGATGCCAAATTAACGATAGTCGACGTAACCGGATCGACCAACGATGACCTGCTCGAGGCAGGAAAACAGGGTGCGCCGCACGGCACAGGACTTGCCGCCCGCGCGCAAACGGCAGGACGCGGCCGGCGCGGCCACAAGTGGGATTCAACCGCCGGCAACCTATTGCTTTCGATTGTCCTGCGTCCATGCGTTAATCCTGCAAAGTACTCTGGTCTTGCCGCCGTCAGCGGCCTAGCGGTGCTCGAAGCACTCGAAAAGCAGGGTCTTGCAAACGAGATTGGCCTCAAATGGCCCAACGACCTGGTCGCGCGTGGACGCAAACTCGGCGGCATTCTGGTCGAGGCCGCACGCGATAACGAAGGCAAACCTTTCGCCGTCTGCGGCATTGGTGTCAACGTAAACTACACGCCCCAAGAGGTGCCCGATGGCGGCCTGGCGGCAATTGGCCTCTCGGACCTCAACGAGAGCGTTCCCGCCGTCGACATGCTCCTCGATGAGGTCTATCACGCAGTTATAGACGCTGTAGATACCTGGGCAGAGCGCCTCAACGCCAAGGAAGAAGACGCCGGTCCGCTCGCGCCCGTCCACGACGAATATATCGCTCACCTCAATTGGATCGGGAAGCACGTTATCGCCCGCTCCCCCGCTGGAGACGAGCTGGCACGAGGCATATTTAGAACGGTCGACGATTGCGGCCGCGCATGCGTTGAGACCGAGAGCGGCTTGTGCGTCTTCCACTTCGAAGAAGCATCCTTGCGCCCCCTGAGCGAATAGGGCGCCGCAGCCGCCGGCTCGGCAGACGAATTCGCTATCCCAAAATCTAAACTCAAAACAAAAGGGCCCCGCTACCGTAACGGCAGCGGGGCCCTTTAAGCTAAGAGCGATATCGCTTAGAGCTTGATGTCGATGTCGACGCCAGCGGGAAGGTCGAGACGCATGAGCGAATCAACGGTGCCCGAGGTGGGGTCGAGGATGTCGATGAGGCGCTTGTGAGTGCGCATCTCGAACTGCTCACGGGAGTCCTTGTTCACGTGCGGCGAGCGGATAACCGTGTACAGGTTGCGCTCGGTGGGCAGGGGGACAGGACCGGAAACGCGAGCGCCGGTCTTCTGAGCGGTCTCGACGATGAGCTTCGCGGACTGATCGACGACCTCGTGATCATAGCCCTTGAGGCGAATGCGGATCTTCTGGGTAGCCAACTTAAACCTCCAAAGAGTGCGAGAGATGTTCTCGCGGATTACGTAACAGGGAGCTCGAACTTAGGCGTTCTTGCTCATGACCTCGTCCACGATGGACTTGGGCGCGGGCTCATAAGAGTCGAACTGCATCGTGTAGGATGCACGGCCCTGGGTCTGGGAGCGAAGGTCGGTAGCGTAACCGAACATCTCGCCCAGCGGCACCTTGGCACGGATGAGCTTGCTGTTCTTGCGATCCTCCATGCCCTCGATCTTGCCGCGGCGACCGGAGAGGTTGCCCATAACGTCGCCCATGTACTGCTCGGGGGTCTCGACCTCGACAGCCATGATCGGCTCGAGCAGCTGCGGATCGGACTTCTTGAGGGCATCCTTGATAGCCATAGAACCGGCGATCTTGAAGGCGGCCTCGGAGGAGTCGACCTCGTGGTAAGAACCGTCGAACAGGGTGACCTTAACGTCGAGGACCGGGAAGCCGGCGATAACACCGGTGTTCAGGGCCTCCTGGATGCCCTTATCGATGGACGGGATGTACTCCTTGGGCACGACGCCGCCGACGATAGCGTTGACGAACTCGTAGCCGAAGCCCTCCTCCATCTTCTCGAGCTTGATGACGGCGTGGCCGTACTGACCGCGACCGCCGGACTGACGGACGAACTTGCCCTCAGCCTTCTCGACGTCGTGACCAGCGGTCTCGCGGTAGGCAACCTGGGGCTTACCAACGTTAGCGTCAACCTTGAACTCGCGGAGCAGACGGTCGACGATGATCTCGAGGTGCAGCTCGCCCATGCCGGCGATGATGGTCTGGCCGGTCTCGTGGTTGGTGGACACCTGGAAGGTCGGGTCCTCCTCGGCGAGCTTGGTCAGAGCCAGGGACATCTTGTCCTGCTCGGCCTTGGTCTTGGGCTCGATGGCGACGTCGATAACGGGCTTAGCGAACTCGATCTTCTCGAGAACGATCTCCTTGCCCTCGGCGCACAGGGTGTCACCGGTGGTGGAGTTCTTGAAACCGACGCAAGCGACGATGTCGCCGGCGGCAGCGTCGTCACGGTCGATACGCTCAGCAGCGTTCATCTCGAGGATGCGGCCGAGGCGCTCGCGCTGACCGTTGGAAGCGTTGACCACGTAGGAGCCGGACTCGGCGCGGCCGGAGTAAACGCGGACATAGGTGAGCTTACCGACGAACGGGTCGGTCATGATCTTGAAGACCAGGCCGGAGAAGGGCTCGTCGAAGGAAGGATGACGCTGGATCTCCTCGCCGGTGTCCGGATCGGTACCGGTGACGGCCTCAACGTCGAGCGGGCTGGGCAGGTAGTCGACGACAGCGTCGAGGAGCTCCTGAACGCCCTTGTTCTTGTAGGCGGAGCCCACGAAGACGAGGTTGAGCTCGTTGGCCAGAACGCCCTTGCGCAGAGCGGCCTTAAGCTCCTCGACGGTGAAGTCCTCCTCCATGAGGATCTTCTCCATGAGCTCGTCGTCAAAGCTGGCAGCAGCGTCGAGGAGCTCCTCGCGCTTGGTGGCAGCGATGTCGGCAAACTCAGCCGGGATCTCGTCCATCGGCTCGGGGTAGGTCATGCCCTTCTCGTCGGCCTTGAAGTCCCATGCAGTCATGGTAACGAGGTCGATGACGCCCCAGAAGTTGTCCTCGGCGCCCATCGGGACCTGAGCGGCCACGGCGTTAGCGTCGAGACGATCCTTCATGGTCTCGATAGCGTTGAAGAAGTCAGCGCCCACGCGGTCATACTTGTTGATGAAGGCGATACGGGGGACGTTGAAGGTAGAAGCCTGACGCCAAACGGTCTCAGACTGGGGCTGAACGCCGGCAACGGCGTCGAAGACGGCGACAGCGCCATCGAGGACGCGCAGGCAGCGCTCGACCTCAGCGGTGAAGTCAACGTGGCCCGGGGTGTCGATGATCTGGATGCGGTAGTCCTTACCGTCCTTGTTCCAGAAGCACGTGGTAGCAG
This sequence comes from uncultured Collinsella sp., assembly GCA_900549575.1. Classification (GTDB taxonomy): domain Bacteria; phylum Actinomycetota; class Coriobacteriia; order Coriobacteriales; family Coriobacteriaceae; genus Collinsella. Next base: position 5,062 of record URPB01000022.1, on the reverse strand, counting down.
CGGAGGTAATGGTTACGCCGCGCTCCTGCTCCTGAACCATCCAGTCCATGGTGGCAGCGCCCTCATGGACCTCACCGATCTTGTGGGTCTTACCGGTGTAGTAAAGAATACGCTCGGTCGTGGTGGTCTTACCGGCATCGATGTGGGCCATGATGCCGATGTTACGGGTATCGGAAAGCTTGTACTTAGGCTTAGCCATGTTAGTTCCTTACCTTAACTTACCAACGATAGTGAGAGAACGCGCGGTTGGCCTCGGCCATCTTGAAGACGTCCTCACGCTTCTTGACGGAAGCGCCCAGGCCGTTGGAAGCGTCGAGAATCTCGTTGGCGAGACGCTCGGCCATGGTCTTCTCCTTGCGAGCGCGGGAGAAGTTGACGATCCAGCGGATACCCAGAGCGGTGGAACGACGGGAGTTGACCTCCATCGGGACCTGATAGGTAGCGCCACCGACACGCTTGGGCTTAACCTCGAGCGTGGGCTTGACGTTGTCCATAGCCTTCTTGAAGGTAGCGAGAGCGTCGCCACCCTCGGACTTCTCGGCAACGATCTCGAAAGCGGTGTAAACGATGCGCTCAGCGGTGGCCTTCTTGCCGTCAAGAAGGACCTTGTTGATGAGCTGAGTCACCAGGCGGTTGTTGTAAACGGCGTCAGGCTGAACCTCACGACGATTAGCTGCTGCACGACGCGGCATGTGAAATCTCCTTAAGTGTCTACCGTGCGGCGCTTAGGCGGCACACGGCGAAAGTATCAAAACGTTATCTGGCTTATTTAGCCTTGGGGCGCTTAGCACCGTACTTGGAACGGGCCTGCATACGGTTCTGGACCGGAGCAGCGTCGTAGGCGCCACGGATGACGTGATAACGGACACCAGGGAGGTCACGGACACGACCGCCGCGGACGAGCACGATGGAGTGCTCCTGCAGGTTGTGGCCCTCACCCGGGATGTAAGCAGTAACTTCGATGCCGTTGACGAGGCGAACACGGGCAACCTTACGAAGAGCCGAGTTCGGCTTCTTGGGGCTCGTGGTGAAGACGCGGGTGCACACGCCGCGCTTCTGGGAGTTGTGCTGCAGAGCAGCGTTCTTGGACTTCTTGGGCACGGAACGACGGCCCTGGCGAACCAGCTGGTTAATAGTAGGCAAAGCGTACTCCTTCTCGAATGATTCCAGCTTTCTGTAAAGTGCAACGGCTTGAATCGAGGGGTCAGCATCCCCCTACGAAACACGCAGTTCGATAGGATACGTGGCGTTAGCTGTGCCGTCAACAGACCACGCCGCCGGGCGTATCCCAAAATAGCCATATTTCCGCAAAGCCTCCATAAAAGGAATCCCCGCCTGTGCGCAAGTGCCCATTCCAGCCGTCCATGTAACGCAAAAATGGCCGCTTCCTCTAGCAGGAAGCGGCCTAGACCTTACGAATAGACGATGGTAAAGGGTACTTCTGTTTCGGTCTCTCCTGTTGATGTGCATCTCGTGCCCTCGAGGGTCACCGAGACCACTTGATCGACATTGATCAGTTTTGTCGGAACCCAGATGTTCTCTCCGCTATTGCGCGCCATCGAAACATAGAAATTGTACGCCCCTGCGTCGTCATCTTCGATAATCTGCTCCGATCCATCCTTGTAGCTGACGGTCAGTTTATGATCAACTGCTTCATAGCCCAGATCATCGATGTGCGTCTGGATGGAAAACGGGCTGATCTCGAGAGGCGAGTCGTCGGAGCGGAGCTCCTTTGTATCGACGTGCGCTCCGACGTTAAACTCTGGCGTCGATACCTCGATCACCTTCGCATCCTCACCTTTGCCCTCCGTCCAACTGATATTCCAGGTGACCGCATGTCGTAAATCTCGATCGCGATTCCAAGATGCAAAGTACATCGTGCCGTTAATGACCGTGTCGCTTGATGTGTCTTTATCAATGGTGCAGCGTGTATCAGCCCATTCCTCGCCGAAGTTCATGCTGGGTGTACTGACGCCCCCTTCTTCTTCACCATAGAGAACAAGTTCGCCAAGCTCTGCCGCCGGCTTGTAGTAGCTAACGCCATTCGGATTGGACAATGTAAACGTCACAGCACCGCAACCGTTCTCGTCGATTGCCATCTCATGAATGTCGAGCGTATAGCCGTTGCCCTCGACGGACAGATTGACCTTCTGGACTGCACCCTCCAGGCTTTGGGGCGCGATACCATCACCAAACTCTCTGGTGTAGGTATATTTCGTCCCCGACGAGCCGCCATTTGTCCAGGTAACGGACTCTCCGTTGCCATGGTTTCCCCAGGCAGAGGCAAAATAACTGGAATTGACAACAGCGTAGGCGACCCCTCCGGTCGCCAGCACTCCGGCAAGACATCCGATTACGGCAACATACAGAGGCTTCGCGTGACCCTTTCGGCGAAGCGGCTCGCCAGCAGCGGCATAAAGAACACGGTCAGCAAGATCGCTATCGGCTTGGACGGACTCGAAGGCCTGCTTGATCTGGTTGGATTTCACGGTCGCCCTCCTCTAGGATGAACTTGAGCTTCGATCTGCCGCGAGCTAAACGCGTTCGAACGGTCGCGGCTGGCACATGCAGTAACTCGGCAATTTCTGAAGTCGAGAAGCCCAGATAGTAATAGAGCACGATGGAGATACGGAATCGTTCCGGAAGCCGCATGACGTCTAATAGGACGGCCTTGGTCTCGTCCTGCGCCGTCAAGAGCGAATCGGTCAGACTTTCAATATCCTCCACGCGCCTCCACGGCTTTCGAAAGAGAGATTTGCATTCATTGATCGTGACCCGGATGAGCCATCGACGAAGATGCTCCCAGCTTTCAAAATGCGTATCGCTTTTGAGTAACTTTAGAAAGACGTCTTGAGCGACATCGTCGGCGTCAGCGCGATCACGCAGATACGTCAAGGCGATTCGGAACACGACATCTCGGTGATCCTCGACCGCCTGTCTAAAAGCTTGTTCTTCCATAATCACCTCCCGGTGACACTGATGGTTCTTGATGGGGCCCTCACCATAGATACGCTTTGACCAAACGGAATGTTTCAAATTCAAGCAGGAAAAACTACCAAAATAAACCTGTCCTTTTTTGCAAGTGATCAACGGAACGCAACAAGTTGAGCATACGCAAGCGAGCGGCCCCCAGAGCGTACAAGGTGGCATGAAAAAGGCAGGGCATTGACCTTTTGGTCATGCCCTGCCTTTTGAATGACAGATTGTAGCTCTGGGGGCCGCGCAGCGACGGAGATCGCCGCCGTTCGTTAGAACGGCGGAACTAGTTACTCCTCGTCGTTGTCCTTGGCCTCTTCGGCGTCGTCGGTGTCCACGAGCTGGTTGAGCAGCTCGTCGAGGGAAGCCATGTCCTCGTTGATCGCGCCGTTGGCGGGAGCCTTCTTGTCGTCGATCGGGGCGCCCAGGAGCTCCTCGTCGGCGTCAGCGTGATGCGTCGGAGCTGAGGTACCCAGCAGGATATCGTCCGGACCGTCGGGGCTAAAGACCATCTGCAGCAGCTGCGAGAGGTCTTCCTCGTCGGCAACGTCGTCGTTGTTCTCGAGGATGTAGAGCAGATCGTGGGCCTCGAGGCCGTCACGGAGCTCCTCGATCGCCTTGGCACCGATGCCATCGATGCGCAGCAGATCCTCCTCAGACTTGCCAACCAGGTCGCCGACCGTCTCGATGCCAACCTCGCTGAACTTGTTGGTCCAGCGCTGCGACACGCCCAGGTCGTCGAACAGGTACAGACGAGCCTTCTCGGCGGAGATGGTGTGGCCGTTGCGGGTGAACGAACCGTCAGCACCACCGAACTCGTCGTAGCCGGCCCAGTCGAGCTGCTGCGGAAGCTGCTCGTCCAGGTCCTTGAGCTCCACAGGAGCCCACTCGGGCAGCGACTTGGCGTTGGGCGAAGCCGGACCGTCGATGTCCACGTAGCCGTCGGCCGTGCGATACGTCAGCTTGGCGTTGGCGTACGGCTTGAGGCCGGTACCAGCCGGGATCTTCTTACCGACGATGACGTTGGACTTAAGATCGAGCAGGTGGTCGACCTTGCCCTCGATGGCAGCCTCGGTAAGGACGCCGGCGGTACGGATGAACGAAGCGCTCGACAGCCAGGAGTCGATGTTGGACGCGACCTTGAGCGTACCCAGGATGACGGGCTCGGCCACGGGGGCCTGACCGCCCAGACGGGCAACGCGCTCGACCTCGTCGGCGAACTCGTAGCGGTCGACGTACTGACCAAGCAGGTACTTGGAATCGCCGGGGTTGGTGATCTGAACGCGACGCAGCATCTGACGTGCGAGCACCTCGATGTGCTTGTCGTTCAGGTCGACGCCCTGGCTGGTGTAGACGTCCTTGACGCTCTCGACGAAGGTGTGCATCGTCGACTCGATGTCGGTCAGCTTGCGCAGGTTGCGGAAGTTGACGAAGCCCTTGGTGATCTGGTCGCCGGCACGAACCTCGCAGCCATCCTCGATCTCGGGCATAAAGCGCACAGATGCGGGGACGCGACGCTCGTCGAGGACACGGGTGTGATCCTCGGAGTCGGTGAGCGTCAGCACGTACTCGGACTTCTCGGGCTTGATCGAGAGGTGACCGGAGTACGGAGCCAGCTCGGCCTCGCGACCCAGAATCTTCTCGTTGACGTTGCCGACGATATCGAACATACGGCTGACCGTAGGCAGACCCTGCGTAATATCGTCGACGCCAGCGACGCCGCCGGAGTGAATGGTACGCATCGTAAGCTGCGTACCGGGCTCGCCGATGGACTGGGCGGCAATAATGCCGACGGCAGTACCGATGGCGACCGGACGACGGGTGGAAAGATCCCAGCCGTAGCACTTCTGGCACACGCCGTACTTGGAGCGGCAGGTGAGCAGCGCGCGAAGCTTGACCTTCTTGAGGCCCGCATCGACCATCTTCTGGATGTCGGCGACCTTCTCGATGTAGCCGTCCTGCTCAAAGAGCACGGTGCCATCGGGAGCCACGACGTCCTCGATGAAGCAACGGCCGACGAGGTCGGTGTTGAGGTCCTGTCTCTTATACACATCTCCGAGCCCACGAGACAAGAGGCAATATCGTA
>URPB01000021.1:0-23950 GCA_900549575.1 uncultured Collinsella sp. | reverse complement strand
CGCGATTGGCGAAAATGCGTTGGTGGAAATGGTGAAAATTATATTGACGCTAACAACGAGCCGCATCATGGACGCCTCGGAGGGGAACGACTGCACCGAGCGGTACCTCCTCTTGATCTCGCGGTTCGCGCGCTCCTGCACGTTGTTCGTCCTGATCTTCTGCCAGTGCTCGCGGGGGAAGGACATGAAGGCGAGCGCGTCCTCCCTCGCGCCCTCGAAGACGTCGCCGGCCGCGCGGGAGAGGGCGCGCACCCTGGGCGCCGCCAGGTCCCACGCCGCGCGGGCGACGTCGGCGTCGGCCTGCCCCGCGCACGCCCGGACCAGGTCGGCGGCGAGCGCCTGGCCGGCGAGGCTGTGGACGTGGCCCCTGATGTCGCGCTGGAGGTGCGTCAGGCACCGCTGCCAGGAGCAGCCCGGTAGGACCCTGGAGACGGCGGCGACGAGCCCCGCGTGGGCGTCGGACACCGCGAGCCTCACGCCGCGCAGGCCCCTGTCCCTGAGGGAGCCGAGGAACTCGGACCAGGCGGCCTCGCTCTCGCTGTCGAAGCAGGCGCAGCCGAGGAACTCCTTGTGCCCGGAGGACGACATGCCGATCGCCGTGACGAGCGCGACGCTCGCGTAGCGCCCGCCGGTCCTGCACTTCATGTAGGTCGCGTCGAGCCACACGTAGGGGTGCTCGCCCTCGATCGGCCGGGTCCTGAACGCCTCGGCCTCCTCGTCCAGCCCGGCGCACAGCGCCGACACCTCGGAGCTGGACAGCGACGAGACGCCGAGCTCCTCGGCGACGAGCCCGACCTTGCGGGTGCTCACGCCAGCGACGTACATCTCGCGCACGAGCGCGACCATGGACGCCTCGACGCGCGTGTAGCGCTCGAGTATGCCCTCGGGGAAGTAGGTCCCCTCGCGCAGCTTGGGGACCCGCAGCTCGAGGTCGCCGAGGGAGGTCGACAGGGACCTCTCGCGGTAGCCGTTCCTGCTGTTGACGCGCTCGGGCGACCTGGAGCCGCGGGGCGCGCCGCAGGCCTCCTGCGCCTGGGAGTCCATCAGGGCGTTGACCACGGACTGGATCACCTCCCTGCCGAACTCCCTCAGGTCGTCGCACCGCGAGAACAGCGCGAGCAGGGCCTCGGTCTGGGGCCGGTCGAGGCCGAGCCCCCGGTCCGGCTGGGATAGAATGTCGCTGTGGGCCATCGTCTTTCCTTTCGTCGAATATCTAGGCACTGACGATTCTAGGCGATGGCCCTCCCTTGCTTCTTACACCACGACTGTGCGCGCTACCGGTCTGGTCGACAGGTCTCGGTTTTTCACCGCACTTCCGGAATTGCTCGACGGAAGTATGCGGCAAATTTCGGAACCCTTGAGCACACTGCCCATTTCATGAAAAGAAACCGCAGGTAGAAGCGTTGTCGCTATACGGCGTGGTCGGCATGTCAAGAATTTGCCGCATACTTTCGGATTGGGCGCTCATTTAACACTCTCGATGTCCCCACATCCTCTAAAAAAGTTCTTAAAACAGCCTTAAAGGCGTTTCAACTCGCGTTGACAGCGTAAAATAAGCGTGTTTGACTATGACTAAAGTGGATTTTAGGGGAGGAGTACGCCATGGAGGTGCTGGTTGTTGGCAACACCGCATATGTTGACGATGACTTTTGTGCCAAGGCGTTCCCCGGGGACCACGTTAAGGTCGTAGCCGCCGAAGCACGCCGCGATGAGTCATCGCCCCATGCCTCGTGGAAAGAGCTTCTGCAACACCTGGATCAGGCCTACGAGTTCGAACGCGTGGTCTACCTGTCTAATTACCTTACCCCGCATACCGATACCGTGGGCGATATCGAGCTGCTGCGCACGGTCTTTCGTGCGTGCGCGGGTCGCCGGGTCCAACTGCTGTATGTAGCGGGGCCCGCGGGTGCCGAGGGCGCCGCCGATGCCGCGGGGCGAACGGGCAAGGGCATTATCGCGCACGCAGCCAACGACTTGTGCCGCTACTACGCTGCTCGCGAGGGCGTTCAGACCAAGATTCTGCGCGTGCCGTTCCTGTATACCGCGTCTGCCGCGCTGGAGGACCCGTTTTTGGTGCCGCTGTTCGACGCGTGCTCAACCGGATCGGTCGCTCTGCAGGGCGCGCAGGATGCGGCGTTTCCCCTGCTGTGTGCCGAGGAGCTTGCGGTGCTGGTACGCCGTATCTTCGATAGCTGGGATGGTAACTTTGAGACGCTCGACGTTGCCGATGCCTTCCATCACACGGCGGGTGAGGTGGGCGACGCCCTCATGGCGCTGTTCCCCGGCCTTGCCGTTGCCCATGGCGATTCTGCCGGCTACGCCCTGCCCGCCAGCGACGTCGCTCGCGTGCGCTATGGCTGGTTTCAGCGCTATGACTTGCTGCGCGATCTCTCGACCATTCAAGCTCGCTGGGGCGCTGGACGCATCAAAAAGATCAACCCGCTGCGTGCCGCCATCGACCGCATCCAGATGCGCTCGCTGCCCATCAAATGCCTGGAGACGGGCGTTGCCTGGGTTCTGTTCGAGGTGCTGGAGCATCTGTTCTCACAATCGGCCCAGCTTAACGTGCTCGATTATCGCCTGCTCTACGTGGTGCTCATTGGCACGCTGTATGACTTGGACTTTGGCCTGGTTGCGGCGCTGCTGGCGTCGGTGGGTTTGGCCGCGAGCTACTTTACTCAGTACGGCTATACCTTCCAGGGCCTGTTCTACGAGCCGTCCAACTGGCTGCCGTTTATTGCGTACTTTGTGGTGGGTGCCGTGTGCGGCTATGTGCAGCTGCGCAACAGCGAAGCCATTAGGGCGGAGCGAGATCAAAACGAGCTCGTGCGCAACCGCAATACGTTCCTTACGCAGCTCTACCACGACGCGATCGAGGACAAGCGCGCGTACAGGCGCCAGATCGTGGGTCGCCACGACAGCTTTGGCAAGATCTTTGCCGTGACGCAGGAGCTCGATATGCTCAACCCGCGCGACATCTATCGCAAGTGCTGCGAGCTTCTGGGCGAGATCCTCGAGAACAATTCGGTGGCGATCTACCATGTTTCGGGCGGGGCATTTGCACGCCTGGTGGCAGCAAGTCCCGCGATTGCCGAAGATGCCGCACGCTCGCTCACGCTTGAGCAGCTTGCACCTCTTTTGGGCGACGGGGGTCGTTCGAACCTGTGGGTGAACCGCGAGCTGACGCCGGGGCTTCCCATGTTTGGATACACGATCGAGCGCGACGGGGCACCCGCCGTGCTGATCTTTGTGCGTAGTGCGGCCGAAAACCAAATGACCCTCTATTATCAAAACCTGTTCCGCATCTTGTGCGGGTTGGTCGAAAGCGCGCTGGGCCGTGCCTTTGACTATGAGGCGGTGGCGCAGGATAAACGCTGCGTTGACGGCACTTGCGTGCTCAAGCAGGCTGCCTTTGGCCAAGAGCTCGCGGCGGAGCAGGCACTGGCAGATAGCAAGATGGGGAGTTTTTTGCTCCTGCGCGTGGTACCGGGCATGGAGCCTGTCGGCGAGCTGGTGGGCGCAATTGGGTCGGCAATCCGCGAGAGCGACGCGGCGGGCTTGGTCGACGGCGACGTGCTCTACCTGCTTATGCGCCAGGCAAAGGCGTGCGATCTGCCCATTATCCGCGAGCGCCTGAGTGCAAAGCAGATAGCGGTGGAGCCCGTCGACGGCGAGGACATCGTGGCGCTGTTGCAGCACATCTCTTACACCGGTGACGGTGAGGGGGGTGCCGCTTGATCTCGCTTGTCGTTGCTGCCGTCTTGCTGTTGATTCATGCGTTGGTTTGCCTGATGCTGTGGACGCTCATGAAGCTGGGCCTGCTGCCGGTGCGCGGACACATGCTGGCTGTGATAGTGCTGGTGCCGCTGTGGGGCCCGTTGCTGGTGGTTCTGCTATCGGTCCGCAGCGCGGTGTTTGGCGAGGGGCTGAAAGAGTCTGCGCTGGAGTCGCTGCGCTTTAACGACGACCTGCATCGCAGCATTCTGGTGCACGACCGTGACGCCGATGCGGGCGTGGTCCCGCTCGAGGAGGCGCTTATCGTCAACGACCCGGCATACCGGCGCCGCCTAATGCTCTCCATGCTCACCGAGGAGCCCGACGCGTACCTGGCGCAGCTGCAGGCGGCTAAGCTTAACGACGACGTTGAGGTGGCGCACTATGCCGCGACGGCGGTGGCGCAGATCTCCAAGGAGTCCGACCTTAAGCTGCAGCAGCTGGAGCGTGCCTTTAAGACGGACTCGAGCGCGCAAAACCTCAACGAATACTGCGATTTTCTTGGTGAATACTTGGGCTCGGGCTTGGCTGAGGGGCACGTGGCTCAGATTCAGCGTCAACAGTATGCGCGCCTGCTTGCGCGTCGCTGCGAGCGCGAGGATACCCTTGAGCTGCGCATTCGATACGCGACGGCGCTGGCCGATGTCGGACAGATCGACGAGGCGCAGGCCGTGACCGACCAGTTGGTTCTCGACGTGCCCGAGGAGCAGGAGGTTTGGATGCTTTGCCTGCGCCTGGCCGTGATGCGCCGTGACGGTGACGAGGTTCACCGTGTGATCGATGCGATTGACAAGCAACATGTGTATTTGAGCGCCGACAACCGCGAAAAGTTGGCGTTTTGGCGCGACGAGGAGGAGGCCAGATGAGCGTGGTGCAACATATCCGCGACCGTGCAGGCCGCTTTCGTTGGATGGGACTCCTCGTGGTGTGGGCGGTCTTTATTGCCATGGCCGCCGTGCTGCTGGTGGAGCGTGCCGGCGTGCAGTACAGCGCTGGACAGCACAAGCTGGGGATGCTGGCCGCCAACGATGCGGTGCCGGCTTCCTCGGCAATCTTTGGCCAAAAGCCCACGTGCCTGGTCATTACCGACTCGGACCAAGATAGCGTCGACGACGTTAAAGACCAGTTCGACCAGATTTTGCTGGACATGAAGATCGCCCATCGCGATGTTGATATTGCCACCGACGGTGCGGACGCGATCCCGTCGCTCACGTCGTTTGATCGCGTGATTGTGCTTATGCCCTCGCTTGACGGACTGGGTACGCATCTGACCGATCTGATGAGTTGGGTGAGTGCGGGCGGCTCACTCATGCTGGGCATGACGCCAGATAACTCGAACTACCTGCAGGCTATTGCTTCCAAGCTTGGGATCGAATCGGCCGGATATGGCTATGCGAAAGCCGAAAGTATCGTTCCGAGCGAGGACTTTATGTTGGGCGGAGGAGAGCGCTACGAGTTCTCGGATCCCTTCGATTCTTCGCTCTCGGTTTCATTGCGCGATACGGCGCACGTATGGGCAAAGACCGGTGACGCGGGCACGCCGCTCATTTGGTCTAACGATTGCGGCAGTGGTCACACCGTGGTGTGCAACATTGGTATCTACGACAAGGTCATGCGTGGGTTCTATGCTTCGGCCATAAGCTTGCTGGGTGATGCCACGGCTTATCCGGTCATCAACAGCGCCGTGTTCTATTTGGACGACTTTCCTAGCCCCGTGCCCTCGGGCGATGGTACTTATATCAAGCGTGACTACGGCCTTTCCATTGCGGATTTTTACACCAAGGTCTGGTGGCCCGATCTGCAAAAGCTCGCGCAAAAATACGGCATTCGCTATACCGGCGTGATGATCGAAAACTACGAGGACGCGGTCAACCAGACCGAGCCCGCGCGCCAGGCCGATACCACGCAGTTCCGCTACTTTGGCGGCATGCTGCTGCAGATGGGCGGAGAGCTGGGCTTTCACGGCTACAACCATCAGCCGCTTGCGCTCTGGGACACCGACTATGGTACGTTGTACGTCTACAAGACGTGGAAAAACAAGGAAACGCTCGTCGCTTCGCTCAACGAGCTTATAGCCTTCCAGGACGAGGTGCTGCCCAACGCGCACGGCTCGGTCTACGTGCCACCGTCGAATATCCTTTCGGCCCGCGCGCGCCAGCTTATCGGCACCGACGTTCCGCGCATTAAGACTATTGCCAGTACGTACTTTGAGGACGGTACCGACTTGCCGTACGTGCAGGAGTTTGGCGTGGCGAGCGATGGTATTGTGGAGCAGCCGCGTATTGTCTCGGGCGGCATGGTCGACGATTCCTATATGCGCCTGGCTGCCGTGTCCGAGCTCAACATGCACTACGTGAGTACGCACTTTATGCACCCGGACGACCTGCTCGATCCCGATCGCGGCGCCAAGGAGGGCTGGGAAGTCTACAAGGGCGGCCTGACCGACTACCTGGACTGGCTTACCAAGTCTGCGCCCGACCTGCGCCGCCAGACCGGCTCGGATTGCTCGGGCGCCATTCAGCGCTTTTCGTCGGTTACGGTGAGTGTGGATACCAGTGCGGATGCCTGGACGCTCAGCCTGGGCAATTTCCACGACGAGGCTTGGCTCATGTTCCGTACCAATAATGGCGAGCCGGGTGCGGTGACGGGTGGCGAGATTACGCATCTGACAGGCGACCTGTACCTGGTCAAAGCCACGGACAAGACGGTGACCATTGCGCGCAAGGAGGGTAGCGACAAATGAGAATCTGCTTGGTACTCGAGGGTTGCTACCCCTATGTGCACGGCGGCGTGTCTACCTGGGTGCACGGCTACATTACGGCTATGCCCGAGCACGAGTTTGTGCTGTGGGTGATCGGCGCGCATGCTGCCGACCGTGGCAAGTTTGTCTACGAGCTGCCCGGCAACGTGGTCGAGGTGCACGAGGTGTTCCTGGACGATGCCCTGCGGCTTTCGGGCGAGCAGCACGAAGCCAGTTTTAACGACCGCGAGCGCGAGGCGCTACGCCGTCTGGTGTCGCTCTCCAATCCGGACTGGGACGTGCTGTTCGATATCTTTCAGCGCCGTCGCGTGCATCCGCTCTCGTTTTTGCAGAGCCGAACGTTTATGGATATCTTTCGCGACGTGTGCCTGGCCGAGTACCCCTACACGCCCTTTGCCGACGCATTCCACACCATGCGCTCTATGCTGTTGCCGGTGCTCTACCTGCTGGGCAGCGAGGTGCCGGTTGCCGATGTGTACCATGCCATCTCGACCGGCTACGGCGGCCTGCTCGCCTGCCTGGGCTCAAGCGTTTCCCATGCGCCAGTGCTGCTGACCGAGCACGGCATCTATACCCGCGAGCGCGAGGAAGAGATCATTCGCGCCGACTGGGTGGTGCCGTCGTTTAAGGACCGCTGGATTCGCTTTTTCTACCTGCTTTCGGAGGAGATCTATCGCCGCGCCTTCTGCGTGACCAGTTTGTTCCATAACGCCCGCAAGACCCAGATCGATATGGGCTGCGATGCGGACAAATGCCTGGTCATCCCCAACGGCATCCAGTTCGACCGCTTTAAGGATATTCCCTTAAAGACCGATGACGGCTGGGTGGACATTGGCGCGGTGGTGCGCCTGGCGCCCATCAAGGATGTCAAGACCATGATTTATGCCTTCTTTGAGCTGCACGAGCGCCTGCCCAAGGTGCGCCTGCACATCATGGGCGGCGTGGACGACGAAGAGTACGGCGCCGAGTGCCACGCGCTGGTCGAAACCCTGGGCGTGCGCGACCTGATCTTTACCGGCCGCGTCAACGTGGTCGAGTACATGGAAAAGCTCGACTTTACCATTTTGACGAGCATCTCCGAGGGCCAGCCGCTCAGCGTGCTGGAGTCGCTTGCAGCGCGCCGTCCCTGCGTGACGACCGAGGTGGGCTGCTGTCGCGAGCTTCTCGAAGGCGCCCCGGGCGACGACTTTGGCGTGGCGGGTTTTGTGACGCCGCCTATGTATCGCAAGGGCTTGGCCGATGCCATGGAGCGCATGTGCACAAGCCGCGCCCGTCGCATTGAGATGGGGGAGCGCGGGCAGCGTCGCGTTGCCACGTACTTTTTGCACGAGCAAATGCTCGCCAACTATCGCGCGCTGTACGACGAGACGGCGTGTGCGTTTAACCTGCCCAGAGAGGGGGAGTAGCCGGTGGCCGGAATTGGTTTTGAGCTTAAGCGCCTGTTTAGGCGCAAGGGTCTGTTTGCCACGATGCGCGCTTACGGCTACGCCGGCATTGTGTGCACAGGTCCCATGCTGTTGGGCGTGCTGCTCCAGGTGGGTATCTTGGTGCTGTGCGGTCTGTGGGGTGTGGGCCGTGCCAACCAGGATCTGCTGGTGTGCATGGTGACCTACACACTGCTGGCCTCACTTTTGCTCACGAGCTTTTTCTCCATGCCGGTCACGCGCTTTTTGGCTGATATGTTGTTTGCCGAGCGCGAGGATGAGATACTGCCTTCGTTTTGGGGCTCCAACGCCATCATGCTCGTTGCGGGCACGGTGCTCTACGGCGTCTTTCTGCTGTTCTCGGGCGCCACGCTGCTGCAGGGGCTGCTATGCCTGTGGCTATTCAACATTATGATCGTCAACTGGAACGGCATGAGTTACCTCACGGCCATCAAGGATTACCGCGGCATCCTGTGCAGCTTTGCGGCTGCCATTGGCGTGGCGTGCCTGTGCGCCCTGGCCGCGCTGGCGCTGGGGCTGCCGCCGGTCGAGGGCCTGTTGGCGTCAATTGCTCTGGGCTACGGCGTCATGCTCGGCTGGGACGTGGTACTGCTGTACCGGTATTTTCCTCAGAGCGACCGCAGCCCCTGGCCCTTTTTGCAATGGCTCGATCAGTTTATGCCGCTGGCGCTCACGGGCCTGTTAACCAATCTGGGACTCTTTGCACACCTGGTGATTATTTGGGCCGGTCCTATTGGCGTGCAGGTCAAGGGCTTGTTTTATGGCGCGCCCTACTACGATGTGCCGGCGCTCATCGCGTTTTTGACGATCCTGGTCACGACCGTCAACTTTGTGGTCTCGGTCGAGGTCAATTTCTATCCGCTCTATCGCGACTACTACAGCCTGTTCAACGACGGCGGCGTGGTGAGCGACATTGTGGTGGCAGAGGAGGGGATGCTCTCCACGCTCAACAGCGAACTGCGCTTTTGCGCGCTCAAACAGTTGTTTGTGACCGCGGTGGTCATCTCGCTCGAGACCACGGTGCTCTCGGCCCTGCCGCTGGGCTTTAACAACCTGATGCATGGGTATTTTCGCACGCTGTGCGTGGGCTATGGCCTGTATGCCGTGGGCAATACGGTGATGCTCATCTTGCTTTACTTTACCGACTACAAGGGGGCCGTGATGGCATCGGGGCTGTTTGCCGGTGTGGCCGGGCTGGCGACTGCCGTGTCGTTGCTTTTGCCGCAGCAGTTTTACGGCTTTGGCTTTTTGTTGGGTGCAGCGGTGTTTTTTATCGTGGCGCTTCTGCGGCTCGATACCTATACCGCCAACTTGCCGTATCGTATCCTGAGCCAGCAGCCCATTGTGGCGACCGACAAAACGGGTCGCTTTACACAGCTGGGCCGCTTGCTCGACCGTGCCGAGCAGCGCTATGAGGAAGGTCGCCATAAGGGTGAGCCATATGGCGCGTTTGAGCGCGCAGCAGTTCACGTGTATCGCAACCATTGGGGATGTTCTGATGACCGATAGAATGATGTCCCGCCGTCGCCTGTTTGAGGCGGCTGCCGGTGCGCTGTTGCTTTCGGGCTGCTCGGTGCAGGAAGACTCCTCGACCAAAAAGGTCAAAAAGCAGGACAAGATTAAAAAGGCCGAGGCCTCCGATCAGTCCAAGCATCTTCGCGATAAAGATGAGCTGTACGAGGTCTACGACGACTCGGGTATTGTGACCATGTACCTGACGGTCTCACGCGGCAACAGCTCCGAGAACACCGACCACAGCTGGGCCGAGATCAACACGTACTCGGTGTATGACTATGCCGACATGGGCGTGACGCGCTATCAGGTTATGGGCCTGCTGCAGCTGGGCGACGAAGACGGCCCGGTGGCCGGCGAGGTTGGCTATGGCGAGGAAGCGCCCAATGCCACCGTGCAGGTGCGCGGTCAGACATCGAGCAACAACTCGCAAAAGAATTACAAGGTGGAGCTCAAAAAGGGCAAGGGTACCTGGCGCCAACAGCGCGCGATTGCGCTCAACAAGCACATGGGCGAGGGTATGCGTTTTCGCAACAAGATGGCCTACGACCTTATTCGCGGGATTCCCCAGATGATGGGCCTGCGCACGCAGTTTGTGCATCTGTGGGTGTGCGACCAGACCGAAAAGTCCAACGATACCTTTCAGGACTACGGCCTGTTTACACAGGTGGAGCAGCTCAACAAGACGGCGCTTAAGGCACATGGCCTGGATAAGAACGGGCATCTGTACAAGGTGAACAGCTTCGATTTCCATCGCTGCGAGGACACCATTAAGCTCGCCGACGACCCCGACTACAACCAGGCAAACTTTGAGGGCATGCTCGAGATTAAGGGCGATTCGGACCACACCAAGCTCATCGAGATGCTCGATGCGCTCAACGACGAATCGCAAAAGATCGACGACGTGCTCGGCACCTACTTTGATACTGAGAATCTGGTCTATTGGCTGGCGTTTCAGATTCTGACGGGCAACTGCGATACGCAGAACCGTAACTGCTATCTGTACAGCTCGCTCAACTCAAATACCTGGTACTTTTTAGATTGGGACAACGACGGCATGCTGCGCAAGCTGGAGCTGTCTCTTACGGGGTTCTCGGACTATGCGAGCTGGGAGCGCGGCGCAAGCAACTACTGGGGCAACGTACTGTTCAATCGTGCGCTGCGCAGCAAATCGTTTCGCAGCGAGCTCGACCGCGCCGTCAAGGACCTGCGCTCGTATATGACCGAGGCACGCCTGAGCAAGATGATCAAGCACTACCGCGAGGTGACTGAATCCCTGGTCTTTGCTTCGCCCGATATCGACCATCTGCCTGTCACCAAGGACCAATACGAGCAGATCGCCGTGGCGATTCCCTCCGAGATTGAGGAGAACTACAAGAGCTTTCGCGAGAGTTTTAAAAAGCCCATGCCGTTCTACATCGGCGTACCGCAGATCGATAACGGTAAGCTGCGCATTAACTGGGATGCGTCCTACGACTTTGAGGCGCGCGACATTCGCTACACCGTAGAGCTTGCGCGCGACTATGCCATAAGCGACGTGGTCTTTAAGGCCGAGGACGTGCTGCTTCCCGAGGTGACCTGCGATGCGCCCGATGCCGGCCAGTATTTTGTGCGCGTGCGTGCCACCAACTCCGACGGTTATAGGCAAGATGCGTTTGACTACTATGTGACTGACGACGGCAAGCACTACGGCATGAAGTGTTTTTACGTGCAAGACGGCGGTAAGGTCGTGGAGGACACGTATGAGGAGGGCTAGCGCGCTGCTTGAGCGCTTGGCGGCTCCGCCTGTACGTACCACGCAGGAGCGTTACCGCCACGAGCTCAAATATCTCATTAACGAGGGCGAGCACTCCGCGCTTGCCTGTCGCATGGCGCCGGTTTTTAAACTGGACAAGCATGCGCGGGCGGGTGGTTACACCATTCGCAGCCTGTATTTTGACGACTACTGCAACTCGGCCTACGAGGAAAAAGACGCCGGCATTCTCATGCGCAAAAAGTATCGCGTGCGCATCTATAACGGCAGCGACAAGGTGATTAAGCTTGAGCGCAAAAAGAAGTACGGCAGCTGGATCTACAAGGAGGACGCGCCGCTTACGCGCGGCGAGTTTGAGCAGATTTTGGCTGGCGACTACGGCTTTTTGCTGAGGAGCACCTATCCGCTCTGTCGCGAGTTCTACATCGAGTGCATCTGCAACATGATGCGCCCGCGGACCATCGTGGACTACGAGCGCGAGCCGTGGGTGATGGATGAGGGCACCGTGCGCATTACGTTTGACATGAACGTGCGTGCCGCGGTGGGAAGCTTCGATATCTTTGACGCGACGCTGCCCGCGTTGCCGGTCCTGGAGCCCGGCAAGCTGGTGATGGAGGTCAAGTTTACGGAGTTTTGTCCGCAGCTGGTGCGCGATATGGTGCCGCCGGGCGCGGCCGAACTCACGGCGGTCTCTAAGTACTGCCTGTGTTATGACAAGACCGCCTACCTGCGCGGATTTAATTACTGGGAATCGGATTTTGAGAACCGAGGGGATATTTAGACCATGAGCACCAGGGACTTTTTTAAGAACTCCGTCTTGGAGGCGTTTGGCCAGGTCGACCCTGCCAAGATTGGCCTGTCGCTGCTCGTGGCGCTCGCCATGGGCATCCTGATCTATTACGTGTACAAGCGCTTTTTTACCGGCGTGGTGTATTCGCGCAGCTTTGCCGTGACACTCGTGGGCATGTGCGTGCTTACCTGCATGGTCACGCTCGCGATCTCGACGAACGTGGTCATCTCGCTCGGTATGGTCGGTGCTCTGTCTATCGTCCGCTACCGTACAGCGGTCAAGGACCCGCTCGACCTGCTGTATCTGTTTTGGGCCATTACCACGGGCATTACGGCCGGTGCCGGCATGTATGCGCTCGTGGGGCTCACCGCGGTGGTGATCGTGGCGATGATCGCCGGCTTTGCGAGCCACCAGGACAAGTTGCGCGTGTACATGATGGTCATCCACTACACGGGCCAGACCGCCGGCGACGATATCGTGCGTGCATTTGGGCGCACCAAGTTTACCGTCAAGTCCAAGACGATGCGCGGCGACAAAGTCGAGATGGCCGTCGAGCTTTTCTCGGACGGTGTTGACATGCCCTATGCCGACGCCATTCGCGCGCTTGACGGCGTGGAGGACCTCACACTCATCCAGTACAACGGCGAATACCACGGCTAATTATGTTCCGGCGTTTTAACAAACGCCGGACCGCTCGACGCTGCGCGGGCATCTGCCGGGCGATCTGCCGCTCAAACCGTCGCTCGCGTACATAAAGTACGCTTCGCTCCTCTTTCGCGGCACCTCGCCACGGCAGTTGCCCGCTCGCTGACGTTTGCTCGACCTGGGTGGGCCGATTTTGTTCGGATGCCGTCTTCACGGGTATCATGGTGAAAGCGATTTCAATGACAGGGGTGCTCGTGGTAAAGATGAAAGATGTGGCCGAGTTGGCGGGCGTTTCGAGCGCCGCCGTCTCGCGCTACCTCAACGGTGGCTACATATCGACGGACAAGGCCGAGCGCATTAAGAAGGCGATTGAGCTGACCGGATACGTGCGTTCTAGTCAGGCTCGTGCGCTGCGCACCGGCTCCACCAAGCTCATCGGCGTCATCGTACCCAAGATCAACTCGGAATCCGTGAGCCGCATTACCGCCGGTATTGGCCAGGTGCTTGGTCGCCGTGGCTACCAGATGCTGCTTGCCAATACCGATAACGCCCCCGATCGCGAGCTCGAGTACCTCGATTTATTCCAAAACCACCCGGTCGATGGCATTGTGCTGGTGGCAACCATGATCACCGACGAGCACCGTCGCGCGATTGAGTCGTGCCGTGTGCCCATTGTGTTGATCGGCCAGCATGTCGAGGGTGCGGCGTGCGTCTATCACGACGATTACGAGGCTGCCTTTGAGCTGGGCCGTGCGCTTGCGGGTCGCGTGGACGGCAAGATTGCCTACATTGGAGTTACCGAAGAGGACCGCGCGGCTGGTTATGAACGCCGCCGCGGTTTTGAAGCCGGTTTGCGCGCCGCGGGTAACCCACTCGATGCTGCCTTGATTCGCCTGGGCTCGTTTACGCTCGACTCGGGCTATCGCACTGCGCGCGAGCTGCTTGCCGATGCCCCCGATGTTTCGTTTGTCGCCTGCGCGACCGACACCATGGCGGCGGGCGCGCTGCGTGCCATCGATGAGGTACGCGGTATGGGCGAGGGCGTGCACCGTGTGAGCGGTTTTGGCGACAACGCATTTTTGCGTGCGCTGACGGGCGGCATTCCCACCGTGCATTATGGCTACCTAACCAGCGGTGTCGAGGCGACCAATATGTTGCTCAACACGCTCGATGGCGTGGAGGGGGAGAGCGGTCTAAAGACGCTCAAACTCGGCCATCAGCTTATGAATGTCTAGATTTTGGGCACGTCTGCCTGCCTTTGAGTCCCCAGTTTTTGTCTCAAAACTACCATTCGCCGGCTTTTTCCTACCGTTCACCCTACTGTGAAAACGATTACAGACATATGAAACTGAAAACGATTACAGTGTAAGTGTCAAAGATGGCCGGGTGCAGATGCGCCCGTTGGAGGTAAGGGAAGTCATGGACTACCGCAAATCAGCCCAAGAGGTGCTCGACAATATCGGTGGCGCCGGCAACGTTGTTTCGGCCGCACACTGCGCCACGCGTCTGCGCCTGGTGATTGCCGATAACGCCAAGGTCGACAAGGAGGCCCTCGAGAATGTCGATGGCGCCAAGGGCGTCTTTGAAGCCCAAGGCCAGCTCCAGATTATTTTTGGCACCGGCACCGTCAACAAGGTCTACGAAGAGTTCATCGCGCTCAGCGGCGTCGAGGCTGCCACCAAGGCCGAGGTCAAGGAGGCCGCGGCGCAGCAGCAGAACATCTTTATGCGCGCCATTAAGGTACTCGGCGACGTCTTTGTCCCCATCATCCCCGCCATCGTGGCTTCGGGCCTGCTGCTGGGCATTATGAGCGCCCTCAACTTTATGGCCTCCAACGGCTTTATCGCGCTCGACACCAATAACTTTATTTATAAGATTGCCGATCTGGTCTCGGGCACGTCCTTTGGCATTCTGCAGATCCTGATCGGTTACTCCGCCGCTAAGGCCTTTGGCGCCAACCCGTATCTGGGCGCCGTCGTCGGTGGTGCATTCATCAACTCCTCGCTGCAGAGCGCCTATACGGTTGCCTCCGAGGGCGTGCAGACCATGGTCACCGTCATCCCCGGCGTGTACAGCTTTGAGTGGGTCGGCTATCAGGGTCATGTGATCCCCATCGTCATCGCCTGCGCCATTCTCGCCTTCCTCGAGAAGCGCCTGCACAAGATCGTTCCTGAGATGTTCGATCTCTTTGTGACTCCGCTCGTCTCGGTGTTCGTGACCGTGCTCGTGACGCTCGTTGCCGTCGGCCCCATCTTCGTCTGGGCCGAGAACGCCATCCTCGGCCTGATCCAGGCCCTGCTCACCCTGCCCTTCGGCATCGGTTCCTTTATCGTCGGCCTGTTCTATGCGCCTACGGTCGTCACCGGTATCCATCAGATGTACACCGCCATCGACTTGGGCCAGCTCGCCCAGTACGGTGTGACCTACTGGCTGCCCATCGCCAGCGCTGCCAACATCGCCCAGGGTGGCGCCGCACTCGCCGTTGCCTTTAAGACCCGCGATGCCAAGATCAAGGGTTTGGCACTTCCATCGGCCCTGTCCGCCTTCATGGGCATTACCGAGCCCGCCATCTTTGGTGTGAACCTGCGCTTCTTTAAGCCCTTCATCGCCGGCTGCATCGGCGGCGGTTGCGGTGCCCTGGTCTGCGCGCTCACTTCGCTGGCCGCCTCCGGCACGGGCGTTACGGGTATCTTTGGTATCCTGCTGTGCCTGGCCCAGCCCGTGCAGTACGCGATCATGTTTGCGGTCGCCGCGCTGGTTTCCTTTGCCGTCTCGTTTGTCCTGTACAAGGACGAGCCCAAGGCTTCCGAGCAGGCCTAAGAGCTTTTGATTGAGGGGATGCCCGCGGGTTGTACGCTTGCGGACGTTTCCCGTATCTGGTGCCGATCTCTGGTGCCTTGTAACTTTCGATCCGTTAGGACTTTGATATGTCTAATGCACTTGGTCGCGACCTTGCAAAGCTGGTCGCCGCTGTTGACGCCGCCGCCTCTGAGTGCGGTCATGGCGCGTATGGCCAACGCTTCCATATTATGCCGCCGGCGGGTTGGCTCAACGACCCCAACGGTCTTTGCCAGGCGGGTGGCGTGTTCCATGCCTATTTTCAGTATGCGCCGTTTGATGTCGAGGGCGGCGTTAAGGCCTGGGGCCATGCGACGAGTCGCGATCTTATGACGTGGGACTACGTTGGCGCCCCACTGCTGCCCGACGAGCCGTTCGATTGCCATGGCGTGTATTCGGGCTCCGCGCTTGTCGAAGACGGTCGCATTCGCGTGCTCTATACGGGCAACGTTAAGCTTTCCGATGCAGACGGCACGTACGACTACGTCAATACCGGTCGCCGCGCCGATACTGTTTATGTCGAGAGCGCCGACGGGCAGACGTTTAGCCAAAAGCGCGTGGTGCTGGCGTCCGAGGATTATCCCGAGGATTTGACCTGCCATGTGCGCGATCCCAAGGCGTGGCGTGACACGGACGGGCGTTATCACATGGTGCTGGGCGCGCGTCGTCGCGTGGATGGGCCTCATGTCGATAGTCGATTTTGCGCCATGCACGGCGAGGGCGCCGGGCGCGATGTGGGCGAGATCTTGGTGTATGGCTCGGCCGATATGCTGAGCTGGGAGCTCGAAAGCCGTGTGTCTACGCCCGAGCGTTTTGGCTTTATGTGGGAGTGCCCGGGGTATCTGGAGCTTGAGGTGGATGGCGGTGTGCCGGCGAAGTGGTTGTCCTTCGCGCCCCAGGGGCTCGAGGGCGGTCGTTGGGACCGCGGCAATGTGTATGCAGCGGGCTACATGCCTGTTACGGGCGACATTACGGGCTGCAATGACGCTTATGAGCTTGGCGAGTTCCGCCTGTGGGATGCCGGTTTTGACTTCTATGCTCCGCAGGAGTTCACGGCCGAGGACGGTCGCCACATTCTGATTGGCTGGATGGGCATGCCCGATGAGCCGACCTATGGCAACGCACCCACCGTGGTGTGCGGCTGGCAGCACTGCATGACGGTGCCGCGTGAGCTTACGGCCGGTGCAGGCGGCGTGGTGCTGCAGCAGCCGGCGCGCGAGATTGAGCACCATTATGCCTCGGTGCGTGTGGGGGAAGACTCGTTGGAGGTTGCCGGCGATACTTGCTTTGATGTTGTTGTCGACGGTGTCGACGGCGCGTTTGCCGCGACCGTTGATGGCGAGCTGAATCTGGCGTTTGTGCCCGCTGGGGACGAACTGCCCTCGCGCTTTGAGATGCGATTTACCGATGAGGGTCGCGCTTCTGCCGGCTGCGGTCGCACCGTGCGTTGGGAGCCCGTCGACGAGGTTCGCAACGTGCGCATTGTTGGCGATGTCTCGTCGGTCGAGGTGTTTGTGAACGATGGCGCACTCGTGTTCTCGACGCGCATCTATCCCGAGGCCTATGGCGTGACCGTTGACGCCCCGGGTGCGAGCGTGACCTACCACGCGCTCAACATCTAGGCGATTCGTCGCATATCGGCGCTATACTGCAGCCGTTACCCACGATGCGGGGAACACTCGTATCGTGGGTTTTTGCTTATGAAGGGACGGTGCCGTGTGGATGTGCAACAGCTAGAAGAGGCTTGGGCTTTGAGAGCCGGCGCGCGTGAGGCGCGGTTGCTTGCGGCCCTGCATGTGCCGGCGGCGCTGTCTCTGTTGGGGATTGTGCGTCCCGGTGACCGCCTGGTGG
Organism: uncultured Collinsella sp.; assembly: GCA_900549575.1. Lineage (GTDB taxonomy): Bacteria > Actinomycetota > Coriobacteriia > Coriobacteriales > Coriobacteriaceae > Collinsella. The sequence goes on along the minus strand of URPB01000021.1, from coordinate 6,581 downwards.
CCTTTGCGGACGACTTTGCCGATGCGTTTGCGAGCGGATTTGACGGTTGCGATGTTGTGATGGTGGGGGAGCCGTCTGTCGAGGCGTTTGCTGCGGCGTCCGGTGGATTTGCCGGCTCGTTTGATGCCGAGGGGCCGCACCTGTGGTGGTTCGTCAACTCCATTGACGGGTTTGGTCTGCGTGTGCCCGATCTTCGTGCTCTGGGTCGCGCGGCTCGCGAGGCACGCGCGCTGCTCGTGGTAGATAACACGGTGCCTGGCGTCTTTGGGTGCGATCCGCTGCGCTTGGGTGCCGTGCTGTCGCTCGACGCGTCCGATCGCGTGTGTGCTGGTAAGGCACAGCGCAATCTCGTTGCCGCTTCGGTTGCGCGCTCGCAGCTCAAGCGCCATCGTGTGGATGCCGCTGCCGAGTGCGCACACGCCCTGCTTGGGGGCTGTGGCTTGGCCAAGCTTGATTTAACAGCTGACGAGGCCGCTTTGCTGGAGCGGGGACTGGACTCGCTCGATGTTCGTATGCAGGCGCATTTCGACCGCGCCCGTGCACTGGCCGAGTATCTGGCCGCCAATGAGATGGTACGCAACGTGCGCTATCCCGGACTGAGCTCGCATCCCGACCATGCGGTTGCAACGGGAATCCTCGAGCATGGCTTTGGCCCGGCAGTTGAATTTGACCTTATCGAGCGTAGCGCGGGCAAACTGTTCGATGCTTTGCCCGGGGAGTTTCGCACATCGCCTGCCGGCGGCGCAACGACGCGTCTTTCGGCCCCACGCGGCAAGCAGGGCGGCACCATCCGCCTCTTCGCCGGCACCGACGACCCCTTGATCGTGGCCGCCACCCTAGACAACGCCCTCCGCAACTAGCTAAATCATCCTCGACTTCATAAGTTGCGGTGAAATAGGGATTGATTTACGGCTTTAACCGCATAAACAGTCCCTATTTCACCGCAACTTATGAGAAGGGGTTGTGTGGCTATAAGGCCCCGTCCCAAATTGGCTACTTTGGTTGATGCTGGCGATGAGGTCGTTCGCTTTTGTGGCGATGACGTTGTTGATGTCGGTCTGCAGCTCCTCGTAGACCGCTATGGCTCGCTCGCCGGCGGGGGTGAGGGTGGATCCGCGGGCGCCGTCGCGCTCGATGAGCTTGCAGCCCAGCTGACCTTCTGCCTCGTTTACAATGCGCCAGGCCTTGGAATACGCCATGCCCATGCTCTTGGCGGCTCGGTTGAGCGAGTGCTCGCGGGCGATACCCTGCAGCAGCAAGACGCAGCCGTGGCCGAAGACGCCCGGCAAATCCTTGTCGCACGCTTGAATGACCAACTTTGCCGTCGTCTTGTACTCCATGTGCTCCACGTCTCCCCGCTAAAGTGTTTGCTGGGCAAACGCAAAGCCTGCGTCAAACCCTCGTGTGCTCTTCTTAAATCATGCATTGTAGCAGTCAAAGTGCGTTAAGATACTTCCCCAGTATTGGGCGCCCAAGGTTGGGCTGGGTCCTACGAGGCCTGCAGCCGACCGGTCGCATGGAAAAAGGAGAAACATGGCTACGTTCTTTCCCGGTGAGTCCCACACGTTTTCGGAGTATCTGCTGGTCCCTGGTTACTCGTCCTCGCAGTGCATCCCCAACAACGTCTCTCTTAAGACGCCGCTAACCCGCTTTAAGCGCGGTGAGAAGCCGGCAATCACCCTGAACATCCCCATGGTTTCCGCCATCATGCAGTCCGTCTCGGGCGTCGATATGGGTGTCGCGCTCGCTACCGAGGGTGGCCTGTCCTTCATTTACGGTTCTCAGAGTGCCGAGTCCGAGGCCGCTATGGTCAAGGCCGTCAAGGATCACAAGGCCGGCTTCGTTCAGTCCGATTCCACGCTGACCCCCGACATGACCATGGAGCAGGTCATCGAGCTCAAGGAGAAGACCGGTCACTCCACCATGCCGGTCACCGACGACGGCACTCCCAAGGGTAAGCTCCTGGGCATCGTCACCAGCCGTGACTATCGCCCCAGTCGCGATGACCACCAGACGAAGGTCTCCGAGTTCATGACCCCGCGTGAGCAGCTCATCGTGGGCGACAAGAACATCAGCCTCAAGGTTGCCAACGACGTCATCTGGGACAACAAGCTCAACGCCCTGCCCATCGTCGACGACAACGATCACCTCATGGGCATTGTCTTCCGCAAGGACTACGACAGCCACAAGACCAACCCCAACGAGCTGCTCGATGGCGACAAGCGCTACATGGTCGGCGCCGGTATCAACACCCGCGACTATGCCGAGCGCGTGCCGCTGCTCATCGAGGCCGGCGCCGATGTCCTGTGCATCGACTCCTCCGAGGGCTTCAGCGAGTGGCAGAAGCGCACCATCGAGTGGATTCGCGCCAACTACGGCGAGGACGTCAAGGTCGGTGCCGGCAACGTCGTCGACGCCGAGGGCTTCCGCTTCCTGGCCGACTGCGGTGCCGACTTCATCAAGGTCGGTATCGGCGGCGGCTCCATCTGCATCACCCGTGAGACCAAGGGCATCGGCCGTGGCCAGGCTACCGCGCTGATCGACGTCTGCCGCGCTCGCGACGAGTACTACGAGGAGACCGGTGTCTACGTGCCCGTGTGCTCCGACGGCGGTATCGTCTACGACTACCACATGACGCTCGCCCTGGCCATGGGTGCCGACTTTATGATGCTGGGCCGCTACTTCGCTCGCTTTGACGAGAGCCCGACCGAGCGCGTCAACGTCAACGGCCAGTACATGAAGGAGTACTGGGGCGAGGGTTCTGCGCGTGCCCGCAACTGGCAGCGCTACGACCTGGGCGGCGCTGCGAAGCTCAGCTTCGTCGAGGGCGTCGACTCCTACGTTCCCTACGCCGGCTCCCTCAAGGACGGCGTGGGCGGCACGCTCTACAAGGTCAAGTCCACGATGTGCAACTGCGGCGCTCTCTCGATCCCCGAGCTCCAGGAAAAGGCACGCCTGACCCTGGTAAGCTCGACCTCGATCGTCGAAGGCGGAGCCCACGACGTCGTAGTCAAGGACTCCCAACAGAGCGTAACGTATCGATAAGATAAGACCTGCACATAAAGGTTGAGCCTCAACCACGTTATTTAGATAAAGCGAGATGCCTGCAAGTCGCAGGCATCTCGCTTGTTGTATTTGCTATCATCAGTCGAGTTAACGATGTGGCGGGGCGTTCTTATCTTTGCTCGCTGCAAGTTCCGCACGAGCCGAAGAGCACTTAATGTGCTCTTCGTGCGAGCAGGACTGTCCGCAGCAGCGAGTAAAGGTAAGAACGCCCCGCCCCAACCCAGCTAACAAAGGAGCTGATATGTGCGATTGCACAGATCATAAGGATGAGATCCCCGCCTACGACGCGCAGGCCATTGAGTCCCGGTGGATGAAGGCGTGGGACGACGAGAACCTCTTTGCCGTCGACACCGACGCCACCAAGCCCAAGAAGTATGTGCTCGAGATGTTCCCGTATCCGTCGGGCGACCTACACATGGGCCACGCGCGCAACTATACCATCGGCGATGCCATGGCCCGTCAGGCCCGCATGCGCGGCTATGACGTGCTGCACCCCATCGGCTTTGATGCCTTTGGCCTGCCCGCCGAGAACGCCGCTATTAAGCACAACACGCAGGCTGCCGCCTGGACGTATAAGAACATGGACCAGGCGCTCGCCACGATGAAGCGCATGGGTTTCTCCTATGATCTGGATCGCATGGTCAAGACCTGCAGCCCCGACTACTACCGCTGGGGCCAGTGGATCTTTGAGAAGATGTGGGAAAAGGGCCTGGTCTATCGCAAGAAGAACCCGGTCAACTGGTGCCCCACCTGCAAGACCGTTCTGGCCAACGAGCAGGTCACCGAGGGCAAGTGCTGGCGTTGCGGCACCGAGCCCGAGAAGCGCGACCTTGAGCAGTGGTACTACAAGATCACCGAGTACTCTCAGGAGCTGCTCGACGATCTGGAGAAGCTCCCCGGCTGGCCCGAGCGCGTCAAGCAGATGCAGGCTAACTGGATCGGTCGCTCCGAGGGCGCCGAGGTCGACTTTACCCTGTGCGACCAGGATGGCGAGCCCATCGAGGGCGATGAGGGCAAGATCACCGTCTTCACCACGCGTGCCGATACCCTTTTTGGCGTCTCCTTCTTTGTCCTGGCTCCCGAGTACGCCGGCCTGCACGAGCTCGTCGAGGGTACGGAGTACGAGGAGGCCGTCACCAAGATCGTCGAGGACTCCAAGCATATCTCTGCCGTCGAGCGTGCCCAAGGCACCCTCGAGAAGCACGGTGCCTTCACGGGCCGCTATGTGGTAAACCCCGTCAACGGCGAGAAGGTCCCCGTGTGGGTTGCCGATTATGTCGTTGCCGACTACGGTACCGGTGCCGTCATGGCCGTTCCCTGTGGCGACCAGCGCGACTTTGAGTTTGCCCGTAAGTACGACCTGCCGATCGTGCCGATCATCCTGGACGATGAGGATCGCGCTGCCGTCGAGGCCAGCGGCGAGACCATCGATACCTTCCATGCCGAGACCGTCGACTGGGATTGCGCCCACGCTGCCGAGGGCACGCTCGTCCAGTCCGGCAAGTACACCGGAATGCGCGGCGGCAAGCACTCCGAGGGCGAGGCTGCGATCGTGGCCGACCTCGAGGCCATGGGCTGTGGTCGTCGCAAGGTCGAGTTCCGTCTGCGCGACTGGCTCATTTCCCGTCAGCGCTATTGGGGCAACCCCATCCCGGCCATCCACTGCGAGCACTGCGGCATCGTGCCCGTGCCCGAGGATCAGCTGCCGGTGACGCTGCCCGAGAACCTGGACCTGGGCGCTGGCGAAACCCTTGCCGAGTGCAAGGAGTTCTACGAGACCACCTGCCCGGTCTGCGGCCGCCCGGCCAAGCGCGAGACCGATACCATGGACACCTTTACCTGCTCCAGCTGGTATTACCTGCGCTATACCGATCCGCACAACACTGAGCTGCCCTTCTCCCGTGAGGCTGCCGACCGTTGGATGCCCGTCGATAACTACATCGGCGGCATCGAGCACGCTATTTTGCACCTGCTCTACAGCCGCTTCTTTACCAAGGCACTGCGCGACCTGGGCCTGCTTAGCGTGGACGAGCCCTTCACCAACCTGCTGTGCCAGGGCATGGTCAAGGACGAGAACGGCGATACCATGTCCAAGTCCAAGGGCAACGTCGTGCCCCCGAGCTCGGTCATCGAGCCTTACGGTGCCGACACCATGCGTCTGGCGATCCTGTTTATCGCCCCGCCCGAGAAGGACTTCGACTGGGATCCCAAGGCCGTCGAGGGCGCTAACCGCTTTATCAAGCGCGCCTGGCGTATCGTTTGGCAGCTCGTCCAGTCCGGCGATGCCAACGTGGCCTTCGACAAGTCCGCGCTCGATGAGGTTGCGATGAAGCTCTATCGCGAGCGTCACCGCACCATCGCCAAGTGCACCGAGGACTTCGATCGCGGCCAGTTCAACACCGCCATCTCGGCCGTCATGGAGCTCGTCAACGCGGCGAGCGCCTACCTCAACGCCACCGAGGGTACCGCCCGCGACAAGGCGCTGTGCTACGGCGTGGCCAAGGACATCGTGAGCGTCCTTGCCCCCATCTGCCCGTTCTGGGCCGACGAGCTGTGGCACGAGGCGCTCGGCTGCGAGGGCAACGCCTATACCGCTGCCTGGCCCGAGTTCGACCTGGCCGAGTCCATCGAGGACACGGTGCAGATCGTGGTCCAGGTGCTCGGCAAGGTCCGCGGCCGCGTCGACGTTGCCCGCGATGCCTCCAATGAGGATATGCAGGCTGCCGCCGAGGCCGCCGTCGCCAAGTGGCTCGAGGGCAAGACAGTCGTCAAGGCCATCTGCGTGCCCGGCAAGCTGGTCAACCTGGTGGTCAAGTAAGCACTGCGCGCTTAACTGACGCATAAAAGACGAGGGGCGATCCGGTTGGGTCGTCCCTCGTTTTGCATGTATCTGCCTAGTTGCCTTCGGCCAATTGTCCTATTCTTATGGAGAAGCTGTGCGCACGCTGACCTGCAGGTTCGTACTGTGCTTGCACGTTTCCGCAGCTATTGGTATAGTTTGCTTGCAAATGAAGTTGTAATTGAAAGAAGTGGGGTTTCGGCCCCGCTTCTTTTTTGTATGGATGGAGGTGCCGCAATGGTCAAGACCAAGACCGAGCAGGCGATCATCGACGCGCTCGAGGCCGTCGCTCCCCAGCACGATGTCGACATCGTCGACGTCGAGCTCGTGGGTGCCACCAAGGCCCCCTGCGTGCGCGTGCGTATCGAGGGTGCCGAGGGTCAGAGCCTGTCGCTCAACGATGTCACGGCCAACACCAAGTGGGTCGGCGATGTGATTGAGGAGCTCGACCCCATCTCTTCGAGCTATACGCTCGAGGTGTCGAGCCCGGGCATGGCGCGCCCGCTGCGCCGCCCGTGCGACTTTGCCCGCTTTGTGGGCGAGAACTGTGAGCTCACCTCCACCGCTACCGAGGGCCGTCGCAAGTACGCCGGCAAGATTGCCGCCGCCACCGAGGCGAACGTGACCCTCGAGCTCGAGGGCGGCGAGTCCGTCACCCTCGATTTCTCTGATGTCT
>URPB01000020.1:0-24504 GCA_900549575.1 uncultured Collinsella sp. | reverse complement strand
CTATCCTCTTCGTCGGCAGCGTCAGATGTGTATAAGAGACAGGTTTTGCCGGCCGCACGCTCACCGGCCGTGCCACCGATGTGTTCGTCGGCGGTAAGCAGACGCTTGCCGACGGCTGCATCTGCTAGCATAGCCTTATCGCTTTTGTGCGCGGCGCCCTTGCGGTGCCGCGCTTTCTATTAGTTTGGACCATGCAACCGCATGGGGGATTGGAGCGTCTATGCCCACACCTTCCACTGCACGCATGCACGACTTCGAGGTCGTCTCGAACCGGGAGATTGCCGACGGCATCTTCTCGCTCGTCATCTCGGCCCCCAAGCTTGCAAGTGCGCTCAAGCCCGGTCAGTTTGTGAACATCGCCGTACCCGGCGATGCGTCCTCGCTGCTTCGCGTGCCCCTGAGCTACTACCGCGCCGACGCCGAGGCCGGCACCGTCGAGCTGTGGTACGCCGTCGTGGGCGACGATACCCGTCGTTTGTCCCAGATGGGCCCTGGCTCCACCTCTAACCTGCTGGGCCCCGGTGGCCGTGGCTGGATGGTACCCGAGGGCACCAGGAAGGCCCTGCTCGTCGCCGGTGGCATCGGTGTTCCGCCCGTGCTGTGCCTTGCCGACAAGCTTGCCGAGCAGGGTGTGGCCGTCGACGTGTGCCTGGGCTTTGGCACCGCGTCCAAGGCCGTGGGTGTCGATGAGTTCCGCGCGCTGGGCGCCACGGTCAACGTTTGCACCGATGATGGCACGCTGGGCACGCACGGTTTTTGCACCGACCCGGCAGCCGAGCTGCTCGGCGAGGGCGGCTACGACTATGTGGCCAGCTGCGGCCCCGCTGTCATGATGAAGAAAGTCGCCGCCGCTGCCGCCGAGGCCGGTGCGTACTGCGAGGTGTCGCTTGAGCGCATGATGAGCTGTGGCTTTGGCGCCTGCAACACCTGCAATGTCGAGACGGTCGACGGTATGAAGGGTGCTTGCATGTGCGGCCCCGTGTTCGATGCTTCCAAGGTGGTGGTCTTCTAGTGGGTACCGTGAACATGGCCGTCGATTTCGGCGGCGTCAAGATGCAGAACCCCATCAACACCGCAGCCGGTACTTTTGGTTACGGTTGGCAGTTCCAGAACTTCTTTGATGTTTCCCAGCTGGGCGCCATCACCACCAAGGGTTGCGCTGCCGAGCCCTGGCCCGGCAACCCCGCGCCCCGCATGGCCGAGATCCCCGGCGGTATGATCAACTCCGTGGGCCTTCAGAACCCCGGCGTGGCCGCCTTTGCCCGCGAGTCCGGTCCGTGGCTCGAACAGCTGTCCAAGGACGGCTGCCAGGTCATCTGTCAGGTTGCCGGCCACTCCGTTGACGAGTTTGTCCGCGCGCTCGAGATGTATGTCGAGCTGTGCCCCTGGGCTGCCGGCTACGAGATCAACGTGAGCTGCCCTAATATCGCCGCCGGCGGTGCCGCCATGGGCTCCACGCCCGAGGGCGCCTCTTCCGTTATGGCTGCCTGCCGTAAGGTGACCGATAAGCCGCTGTTCGTGAAGATGGCGCCGGTCAACGTCGCCGAGATCGCCAGGGCCCTCGAGGCTGCCGGTGCCGACGGCCTTTCAGTTATCAACTCCATCCAGGGCATGGCCATCGACGTCCATACCCGCAAGTCCCGCGTGGCCAAGCCCAAGGGCGGCCTTTCGGGCCCGCTGTGCCACCACATCGCCGTGCGCATGGTCTGGGAGGTTGCCCAGGCCGTCGATATCCCCATCAACGGTGTCGGCGGTGTCATGACCGGCGAGGATGCGGCCGAGTTTATCCTCGCTGGCGCCACCTGCGTGTCGGTCGGCATGGCCAACTTCGTCGATCCGTGCGCTTCGATTAAGATCGCGCACGAGCTCGAGGCCTGGGCGGAGTCCCAGGGCGTGAAGGACATCAACGAGCTGGTAGGTGCTTTCGAATGCTAGAGACCGATGCCCGCGACCGCGTAATCGTCGCCCTCGACTGCGATCGTGAGCGTGCGCTCGAGCTCGCCCACGAGCTTTCGGGCCATGCCGCCTGGCTCAAGGTTGGCATGACGCTCTATTACGCCGAGGGTCCTGAGATCGTCAAGACGTTCAAGGATTTGGGCTTTAAGGTCTTCCTTGACCTTAAGTTCCATGATATTCCGCATCAGGTTCGCGGTGCCGCCCGTTCGGCCTCGCTTGCCGGTGCCGACCTGCTCTCGGTTCACGGCTTGGGTTCGGGCGCCATGCTCGCTGCCTGCCGCGAGGGTGCCGAGGAGGCGCGCGAGGACCGCGCCAAGCTCGTCGCCATCACCGTGCTCACGAGCATGAATCAGGATGCCTTGAGCGAGATCGGCGTCGAGTCGCCCGTGGCCGAGGAGGCCGCCCGCCTTGCAAAGCTCGCTCAGGCCAACGGCATCGATGGCATCGTGTGCTCGCCGATGGAGGCTCACGACATGCGTGAGCTGCTGGGTCCTGATGCCCTGATCGTGACTCCGGGTGTGCGTCCGGTGGGTGCCGCCTTAGGCGACCAGTCTCGCGTGGCGACGCCTTCCCAGGCTATCGAGCGAGGCGCAAGCCACATTGTGGTGGGCCGTCCCATCACTGGTGCCGACGATCCGGTTGCCGCCTTTGACGCCATCGTCGCCGAGCTGGTAGAAAACGTCGCGTAAAAGATTCCCCTAAGTCACCACTTTTGGGTCTCATTAGCACAAAATAGCCCCTGTGCCTGCGTAAACTTTCCCATCCTTTGTGTGGAATCGCAGGTCAGGGGCTTAACTTTGGGCGCAGTATATTGCACTTTTTGCGGGTATCGTCTAACCTATGGAGCCGCGATTGGGCATTTTGTACGTTCTACGTGCTAAAATGCCAATTATTGAATCAGATATAACCCAACTTTTTGGAGGTACGAATGGCACTCCCTCAGCTTACCGATGAGCAGCGCAAGCAGGCTCTTGAGAAGGCTGCTGCCGCACGTCACGCCCGCGCTGAGCTTCGCGAGCAGATCAAGAAGGGTGAGAAGTCCCTCGAGTCCGTGCTCAACTCCGATGACCCCATCGCTTCCCGCATGAAGGTTTCCACCCTCATCGAGTCTCTCCCTGGTTATGGTAAGGCCAAGGCCGCCAAGATCATGGAGGAGCTCGGTATCTCCGCTACCCGTCGCGTTCAGGGCCTCGGCGTCCGTCAGCGCGAGCAGCTCCTCGAGCAGCTGACCAAATAAGTGAGCGCTCAGGATTCCAAGCTCTTTGTGATTTCTGGACCGTCAGGCGCGGGCAAGGGCACGCTCGTCACTCGTGTGCGCGAGCGTCGCTCTAACCTGGGCCTGACGGTTTCGGCTACCACGCGAGCCCCACGCAAAGGCGAGGTCGATGGCGTCAATTACTTTTTCCTGACGCGTGAGGAGTTCGACCGCCGCGTGGCAAACGGTGAGTTTGTTGAGTGGGCCGAGGTCCACGGTAACTGCTACGGCACGTTGGTGAGCGAGGTTCAGTCCAAGCTCGCCTCTGGTTCGTCTCTCATCTTGGAGATCGATGTCCAGGGTGCCCTGCAGGTGAAGGAGCGTTTCCCCGAGGCCGTGCTGATCTTTATCAAGCCGCCTTCGCTTGAGGTACTCCGCGAGCGTCTAGTCGGTCGCGGTACCGAGACGCCCGAGACGATTGAGCTGCGTATGGCAAACGCCGCCGATGAGCTTGCCCTTGCCGACCGCTACGACGACGTCGTGGTAAATGACGATCTCGACCGCGCGACCGATGAGCTCGTTCGCGTTCTCGATATGCATGAAAGGATCTGAGGTCCGTGTCCGTTGTAAAGCCTTGCATTGACGATCTTCTGGAGAAGACCGATCACAACCGCTTCCTGCTCGCTTCGCTTGCCTCCAAGCGCGCCTGCGACATCAATAGCATGCTGCGTGGCCAGCACAACCGCGTGCTTGCCGTCCAGGATGTCGATGACATCACCATCGGGCTTTCCGGTGCCGATACCATTTCGATGGCTATGGATGAGATTGTCGACGGCGACATCTCTTACGACGAGGCCCGTTATGAGAAGGCGCTCGGCCACAAGGTTGCTGAAGCCTAAATGGCGGCTCGCGTCTGCCTGGTCCACTATCACGAGGTTGGACTTAAGGGTAAGAACCGCGCACATTTTGAGCATATCCTCATGGATAACATCAAGGCGGCCTTGGCCGCCTTTTCCGTGAATGCCGTGTCTCGAAATTCCGGTTATATCCTCGTGACCTTTAACGAGCATCAGGCCGACGAGGCGGCGCGTGTCATTCGCACCGTTCCCGGCGTTGCTCGCGTGTCTTTGGCGTATCACACCAATCGCGACCCTCAGGAGTACTGTGCCGCCGCCGTGAAGGCGCTGCGTGAGTTTGGCCCCTTCGATTCGTTTAAGGTGCACGCCAAGCGCTCCAATACCGACTATGAGCTCACCTCGATTGATATCAATCGACAGGTTGGCGAGGTGCTGTGCGAGGCCTTCCCCGATAAAAAGGTTCAAATGCACGATCCCGACGCGATGGTTCACGTGCTGGTTGTTCAGGGCAGCGTTTACGTGTACGCGCGCTCCGAGCGCGGTGTGGGCGGTCTGCCGGTGGGCTCTGCCGGTAAGGTCGTGACCCTGCTGTCATCGGGTATCGACTCGCCGGTGGCGACCTGGATGCTCGCGCGACGCGGAGCCGTGTGCGTGCCGGTGCATTTTTCCGGTCGTCCGCAGACGCCAGATACCAGCGAGTATCTAGTGCAGGACATCATTCGCGCCCTTGAGCCGGGTGTCCAGATCGGCCGTCTGTATGTTGTGCCGTTTGGCGACTGCCAGCGCGAGATTTCGGTGACCTGTCCCAGCAACCTTCGCGTCATCATGTATCGCCGCATTATGTATTCGGTTGCTGAGCGCATCGCGCATATCGAGGGCGCCAAGGCCATCGTTACGGGCGAATCGCTTGGGCAGGTTGCCTCCCAAACGCTTGAGAACATCATGGCCGTCAACGAGGCCGTGAAGATCCCCGTGTTCCGCCCTCTCATCGGTTCGGACAAGCAGGAGATCATCGCGCGCGCCGAGGAGATCGGCACGTTTGATATCTCGACTGAGGCCGCTCCCGACTGCTGCACGCTGTTTATGCCGCGCCGTCCCGAGACGCACGCTAAACTCGATGCCGTGCATGAGGCCTGGGAGTTGTTCGATCACGAGGAGATGATCGAGCGCCTGCTCAAGCAGACCGAGTACATCGACTTCGAGAGCAACACGTATAAGGCCCCTAAGACCTTAAAACGCAAACATTCGGAGCTTGCTCCGCGTGAGATTTACCAAGATCACGAGTAATGTTGTGCATAGACCGACGATGCGCCTGCATCGTCGGTCTTTTGCTATCTGGGCATTTTGCGGCTAAGTGTTCATTTGCTGACGTGTGCCTGAATAAATGGACAGATTTGTGCAAGGTTTTGGTCGGTTTTTGGTTTGACCGCTAAAACCGGTTTTGGAGCGTGGCTGTTGCAGGGCTCCTTTCCTGACACGATGGTGTTGGGAGGTTTTGCTATGGCGCAGCGCGAACAACACGAACGGGTCAAACGGATGGACCGCTTGGCGGACAAGCTGCTCGGTCATAAGGCAGTGGTGATGGCGATACTGGTCGTCATTGCGATGGCGAGCGGCTTGGCGATGGCGAACCTTGGCGGCGGTGCCGGCGGTGTGTCGTTTGAGCGCACTGACGGTACGGGCTCGTTGATGGAGCCGGGATCCGGTGATGCCTCGAGCGGAAAGACATCCGAAGGTTCTTCGACTAAGGCTTCTGCCGCGGCAGAGGTCTATGTCGATGTCGATGGCGCCGTTGTGTCGCCCGGTGTATATCGCCTCAAGGACGGCGCGCGGGTGGCTCAGGCGATTGATGCCGCCGGCGGGCTGGCGCCCGAGGCAGACGTTACGGGGCTCAATCGGGCATCTAAGGTCACTGATGGACAAAAAATCCACGTTCCAACGGTAGGGGAGCAGCAGGCGTCCATTGCGGAAGCCGGTGTTGATGGTGGGGCTTCCGCATCATTGGGCGTGAGTGGCGCAACGGGCCTAGTCAACATCAATACGGCAAGCGCGGCAGAGCTGCAGACGCTCTCGGGCATCGGTCCCTCCATGGCGCAGTCGATTATCGATGAGCGGACAAAGAACGGTGCTTTTGCCTCGGTTGACGATCTGATGCGTGTGTCGGGAATCGGCGAGAAGAAGCTTGCCAAAATCAAAGATTGCATCTGCGTATGAGTGCGACCGAGCGCGAACATGTGATGCCTCCGCGGCCCCTGATGCCGTGGACGATGGCCCTGTGTGCCGGCATGTGCATGAGCTGCGCCTTGGTGCTCAACGTGGCCGCTGATGCGCTGCTGAGGGAGCAGGCGCCGGCGGTCGGGCTGCTATGGGCCATTCCCGTTGCGGCGGCGGTCTTCGTTGTGCTGGCTCAATCTTGTGCGCGGCTTGCCCCTTGGAAGCGGTGGCTGTATGCCGCGTCCGTCGGTCTCGTGGCGGGAGCGGTCGTCTCGGCGTGGTGGGCTGTGGGCACGCTAGGCGCCTCGAAGGCGCTCGACGGTCGAGCGGCAAGCAGCCTCGAGTTTGTCGTGCAGGGTGATCCATCCATAAACGACGACGTGTATTCCTATACCTGCGAGGCACGCGCGGACGGTAAGAACTTGGCAACGGTTCGTCTATCGTTTGACCGCGAGCTCAAGGTCGGGGCGCACGTGCGTGTTATCGGTCGCGTTTCACGTTTTGAGAACGATCCATATGGACGATCGCGCGTGCTCCGAGGCGAGGTGCGCAAGGTTCAAGCCGTTCGAGTTGTGTCGGTCGATGAGGGCTCTCCGGGGCCGCTGCTTCGGCTGCGAAATGGGCTGCTAGCGTCCATCGCGCCTGCGACCGACCCGGCGCGTGCGCTCATAGCCGGTGTCGTCTGCGGTCGTTCGGCCGAGCTGCGCGCCCAACCGGCGGGCGACTGGTTTTCGGTGACGGGAACGGCGCATCTTATCGCCGTCTCGGGCAGCCATTTGGCTATCGTGGGGTTTGTAATCGAGGGTGTATTGCAAAAGACTCGGTGTTCGCGTGGTCTTCAGCGGGCGATATTGGCGATAACGCTTGTGGGCTACGCTGCCTTTACGGGCGCGTCTCCCTCGGCCGTGCGCGCGTGCTGCATGGTGTTCGCGACGCTTGTCGTAAACGGCGCGGGGCGTCGCCGGCACGGCGCATCGGCTCTCTTCGTAACCATGTCCATCTTTGTGCTACTGCGGCCGACGGTGCTGTTCGAGATGGGCTTTCAGCTTTCATGTGCCAGCGTTTTAGCCATTCTGTGCTTTTGCCCCTATGCGACCTACGCTTTGGGTGAGCTGGGTGTGCCATCGGGCGTCGCCAGCATGCTTTCCGTCACGCTGTGCTCGCAACTGGCGACTCTTCCCATTACCATTCCCGCCTTCGGTACGTTCTCTCTCATTGCTCCGCTGGCAAATGCGGTCATCGGTCCGGTGGTGAGCGTACTGCTTGCTGTGTCGATCGTGCTTGTTCCCTTTTCGCTCGTGGCGCCGTTGCGGACTTGGGCGCTCGTTGTTCCCATGATTGCCGCCCGTTGCGCACTGTTCTTTGAGCAGTTGTTTGCCGCTGTGCCGGGTGCATCCGTGAGCGTGCCGCCCGATAGCATGTGGATTTACCTAGTGCCGTGTGTGCTGGCGGTTCTGCTGGTCTGGTGGCCGCGTCCCCGTGCACGTCCTATGGCGGTGGGGCTTGCATGCTTGGTACTCCTGGCTGCGATTCCGTACGTCTACTGGGATCGATTCGCGCCGCCTTCGGTGACGGTGCTCGATGTGGGCCAGGCGGATGCGATTCTTATCCGCCAGGGCGACGCAGTAGCACTCGTCGACTGCGGGCTCGACGAGCGTGTGGTAGCGGCGTTGGTTCGCAATAACGTGCACCATATCGATGCCGTCTTTGTGACGCATTGGGATGAGGACCACTGGGGTGGTCTGCCTGCCGTGCTCGAACGGTTTTCGGTCGGAACGATTGCCGTGGCGGCGGATGCGCTGGAGGATGCACCTGCCGAGGTATTGAACCGACCTGGCGTTGAGTATCGGCAGGTACGCCGTGGGGATACGGTCGACATCGGCTCATTTTGCGCCCGCGTGATGTGGCCATTCGAGTCCGTGGATGGCGAGGGAAATGAGGACTCGCTTGTCCTGCTGCTCTCTTATGTTCAGGAAGGCAAGGGCCTGCGTATGCTCCTCACCGGTGATGCCGAGCTCGACCAAGAACGGGAATTCGTGCAGGAGGTGGGGGATATTGATGTACTTAAACTTGGGCATCACGGCTCCAAGGTTTCAGTCGATGGTGAGTTGCTGGACGTCCTGAGACCCGAGCTTTCCCTCGCGAGCGCCGGCAAGGGGAATCGATACGGTCATCCGTCGGATGCCTGCATCGATACCGTTCAGGAAGCGGGCGGTGCGTTCGCATGCACCATCGAACACGGTGATATCACCATCAGCCCGACCGCAAAGGGCTTTGCGATGCGATGCCAGCGACCGTGACGACGTCGTTGGCGTGTGGTGGGCCCCTGGGCTAGAATGGCACGGAACGAATGCGAAGGCCTGCGGGAGGGGAGCGTAATGTCCGAAACCGGTCTGCTGCCGGCATATCTGATCGTCGGTACCGACGGCGTCAAGCGCGATCACGCCGTCTCGCGTATGAAGGCGCGTCTGGAAAAGTCGGGAATGGTCGAGTTCAACCTCGACGAGCGCGACATGACCAAGGACCCCGATATCGAGTCCATTATCGGATCGCTTAACACCTTTCCGATGGGCAGCGAGTTTCGCTTGGTAATCCTTGATGGCTGCTCAAAACTCGCCAAGGCGGTCTCGGAGCCGCTTGTCGACTATCTGGCGAGTCCCAGCCCCACGACGGTCTGCCTCATCATCGCCGACTCGCTTGCCAAGAACACGCGCCTGTATAAGGCGATCGCCAAAATCGACAAGAAGGCCGTGATCGATTGCTCCGGCACCAAGCGCTGGGAGCTACCGCGCCGCGTGCAACAGATGGCGACGCAGCACGGCAAGTCGATCTCGACGGCGGCCGCCGAGGAGCTCGTCTCGCGTTCGGGTGAAAACACGCGCATGCTCGATAACGACTTGGCTAAGCTTGTCCAGATGGTCGAGGCGCCCCAGATTGAGCTTGCCGACGTTGAGCGCTGGATTGTACGTACGGCCGAGGTTCAACCCTGGGACTTTCTCAATGCGGTCTCGGCACGTGACATGCGACGCTCGCTCGAGCTTTTCAATCTATTGCCCGCCAAGAGCTACGTGTGGACTTACACGTTGCTGTGCGGCCGCATCCGCGAGCTTATCGTCGCCAAGGCGCTCGATGCGCGCGGACAGGGTCGTGAGCTGGCCGCAACGCTCAAGCTCCAGTCCTGGCAGGTCAAGAATCACTTGACCTGGGCACGTCGCTTTTCGATGGCAGAGCTCGTCGCGGCGCTCGAGGGGGCGGTCGATGTAGAGCTCGCGCTCAAGGGTTCGGCCGATTCTGAGACCGCGCTTTTGCTCTGGATTACGAACATCTTGAGAAAATCGTGATGATACCTGCCTATTTGACAAATTCGTTCTATCCCTTTGAGAGGGAGCGTGCTATAGTAGGCGCTTGCATGACCTCACCGTGTCTCAGAGGTGTCATACATTTTTTGCAAGGAACTCGAAAGGAACTCCAGAAGTGGCAAACATCAAGTCTCAGAAGAAGCGTATCCGCACCAATGAGGCAGCTCGCATGCGTAACAAGGCTGTCAAGTCCGAGCTCAAGACGCTGACCAAGCACGTCCAGTCCGCCGTCGCCGAGGGCGACGCCGAGAAGGCCCAGGCTGCCCTCAAGACCGTCACCAAGCGTCTCGACATGGCTGCCGCCAAGCATGTTATCCACAAGAACCAGGCTTCCAACCGCAAGTCCGGTCTTGCCAAGCTCGTGAACAGCATCAACGCCTAAGTTGTAAATTTCACACCACACAGATTACGCGCATAAATGGAGCCTGTTTTATGGAACAGGCTCCATTTTTGTACCGCTCGGGTAAGATAGTCCGCATGAATACTTCAATTGACATTTCCCACATCCGCAACTTCTCGATCGTTGCGCATATCGACCATGGCAAGTCCACGATCAGCGACCGCATCCTCGAGCTCACCCATACCGTCGACGAACGCGACATGGAGTCGCAGCTGCTCGACACCATGGATATCGAGCGCGAGCGCGGCATTACGATCAAGTCCAATGCCGTCCGCGTTTCCTATGACGCCGACGATGGTGAGACGTATCAGTTCAATCTGATCGATACGCCGGGCCACGTTGACTTTACCTATGAGGTCTCGCGCTCGCTGGCAGCCTGTGAGGGCGCGGTACTCGTTGTCGACGCCACGCAGGGCGTCGAGGCGCAGACCGTTTCCAACGCGACGCTCGCCATGAACGCCAATCTGGACATTGTGCCCGCCATCAACAAGATCGACCTGCCCTCGGCCCATCCCGACGAGGTTAAGACCGAGATCGAGGACGACCTGGCGATTCCCGCCGATGATGCCGTGTGCGTCTCGGGCAAGACCGGCGAGGGCATTCACGATCTGCTGGAGTCCATCGTCTTTTTGATTTCGCCGCCTAAGGGCGATGCAAACGCTCCGCTCAAAGCGCTCATTTTGGATTCGTACTTTGACGAGTATCGCGGTGTGGTGGCTACGGTGCGCGTCTTCGATGGTTCCATCAAAAAGGGCGATACTCTGCTTATGATGCAGGCCAAGGGTGACTTTTTGGTCGACGGCGTGGGCGTCAAGCGTCCTGCCGAGACCCCGGTCGACGCGCTGACCGTCGGCGAGGTTGGCTATGTGGTCACGGGTCTGAAGGACCCCGAGGCTGTGCGCGTGGGCGATACCCTTACGTGGGCTTCGAACCCCTGCCCCGAGCCTCTGCCGGGCTACCGCGAGGCCAAGCCCATGGTCTACACGGGCCTGTTCCCGATCGACAACAAGGACTACGAGAACCTGCGTGACGCCCTCGATAAGCTGCACGTCAACGACCCGTCGTTGGTGTGGGAGCCCGAGACGTCGGTGGCGCTCGGTTTCGGCTTCCGCGTGGGCTTCCTGGGCCTGCTGCACATGGAAGTCGTCAAGGAACGCCTGGAGCGCGAGTTCAACCTGGACCTCATTGCCACGAGTCCCTCGGTCGACTATCACGTCTACAAGACCGACGGCGAAATGATCGATGTCCGCAGTCCGCAGGACCTTCCCGAGGCCACGCGCATCGAACGTATCGAGGAACCCTACCTCAAGGCAAAGATCATCTGCCCGCCTGAGTACACGGGTGCCGTCATGCAGCTCGCCATCGAGCACCGCGGCGTCACAACCGACATGATCCACCTGACGAGCAAATCGGTCGAGATGCGCTTCGATATGCCGCTCGCTGAGCTCATCTTGGACTTCTTCGATCAGCTCAAGAGCCGCACCAAGGGTTACGCCTCGCTCGACTATGAGTTCAACGAATATCGCCCCTCTGAGCTCGTCAAGCTCGACATCCTGCTTTCGGGCGACGAGGTGGACGCGCTTTCGTTTATCGTCCATAAGGACAAGGCATATGGCCTGGCCCGTGGCCTGTGCGACAAGCTCAAGGAGATCATCCCGCGTCAGCTGTTCGAGGTGCCCATCCAGGGTGCTATCGGCAACAAGATCATCGCCCGTTCCACCGTCAAGGCGCGTCGCAAGGACGTTCTTGCTAAGTGCTACGGCGGCGATATCTCGCGTAAGCGCAAGCTGCTCGAGAAGCAGAAAGAGGGCAAGAAGCGCATGAAGGCCATCGGATCGGTCGAGGTCCCGCAGGAGGCCTTTATGGCGATCCTCAAGGTGGACGAGTAGGTCTATGGCGCTTTCTGAATACAGCAAGCGGCTGCTGGGCGCCTATGCCGAGCAGCCGTTCCTTATGGCTCCCATGGCGGGCGTGACCGACCCTGCCTACCGTATCATGTGCCGCCGCCGCGGTGCCAACCTTGCCTACAGCGAGATGGTGAGCGTGGCGGGCCTTGCCTATGCCAGCAATAAGACGTGGCGCCTGGTGCTACCGGCCGACGAGGAGCAGCAGATTTGCGTGCAGCTCTTTGGCTCCAAACCCGATCAGTTTGCGAGCGCCGTCGCTGCCGTCGAGGAACGTGTGGGCGATCGCCTGTCGCTCATCGATATCAACATGGCATGTCCCGCCCGCAAGGTCGTTACCAAGGGCGAGGGCTCGGCGCTCATGCGCACGCCCGACCTGGCCGAGAAGATCGTCGAGGCCACGGTGGGCGCGGCGCACGTGCCCGTGACCGTCAAGATTCGCAAGGGCTTTTATGCCGAGGACCGCAATGCCGCGACATTTGCCCAGATGCTTGAGAGTGCAGGGGCTGCCGCAGTCGCCGTGCATGGTCGTTGCGCCACGCAGCTCTACACGGGCCAGGCCGATTGGTCTGTCGTCGATGAGGTTGCCGACGCTGTCGAGATTCCCGTGATTGGTTCGGGCGATGTGTTCTCGGCCGAGGACGCTGCTGAGCATCTGCACGGCTCGGGTGCCAGCGCGGTGTTTATCGCGCGCGGCATCTACGGCAATCCGTGGGTGTTCGGCGATGCCCGAGCCCTTGCACTCGATGGCACGCCGGTTCCTTCTCGCTCCTCGGTCGAGCGCCTGGAGGCTCTGCGCGAGCACCTGACGTTGACGCACGAGCTTCTGCCGCTCATGTCGCGTGCTCGCACGTACGCAAGCTGGTACTTAAAGGGTATGCCCCATGCCGCCGCCTGGCGCGCTCAGGTGGTGCGTTGCTCTACGTACGAGGAGTTTATGGCGCTGGTCGATGATATCGAGCGCGACGTGGTGGCCTGCGAGGCCGCGCTTGCCGCCGGCGAGTCGGTGCCTGCTCATCCGCTGGAGGCCTAACGGTGGCCGTTACCGCGCTGTACGTGCACGTGCCGTTTTGCGCTCAAAAGTGCCGGTACTGCGACTTTGACTCGCGCAGCTTTGCTGCGTATGATTTGGATGCCGCGCTTGATTCCTATTTTGAGCAGTTGTATGCGCGCCTCGATTCCTTTGGCGACGCCGGGGCGCTTGCGCAGGTCTGCACGGTCTATACTGGCGGCGGCACGCCATCGCTGGCAGGGGAGCGCCTGGTGGAACTTGCCCGGCGTATCTCCATGTGGTGCAAACCCTTTGAATTTACTTGCGAAGCCAATCCTGAGTCCCTGACCGCTGAGCTCGCCACCGCGCTTGCCGAGGCGGGTGTCACGCGCATCTCTCTGGGCGTGCAAACCCTCGACAATACCGAGCTGGCTGCTATTGGCCGCATTCACGATGCTAATCGCGCACTTGCGGCTATCGCGACGGTGAAGGACGCTGGCCTCGATGTGTCGTGCGACCTGATGTGCGGCCTTCCCGGGCAGACGGCCGCAAACTGGCGGAGCACGCTCGATGGCGTGTTGGCGGCGGCGCCTCATCATGTGTCGGTCTACCCGCTCACGCTCGAGGAGGGGACGCCCCTTTACCGCATGGCGTGCCGTGACGAGTCGCTCGAGCCCGATGAGGATTTTCAGGCTTCGTGCATGGACGCGGCGCGTGAGCGCCTGGGTGCGGCCGGCTATCATCCGTATGAGGTGGCGAGCTACGCGCTCGACGGCCATGAGTGCGCCCATAACATTGCCTACTGGACCGGACGGGGCTACCTGGGCCTGGGCCGTTCTGCCGCCGGTATGCTTGATACTGGGGATTTCGACCGTCTTGCAGGTTTGTTCCCCGGCGTGTCTGCTCGAGGCGACGCGTACCGTGTGCGTTTGGTTCAGCGCGACGATGACGCGACGTCGTTTGAGGCCGAATACCTGTCGCAGCGAGAGGCTGCGGCCGAAGACCTGATGCTCGCTTGTCGCATGACGCGCGGTATTGCGTCCGACCTGTTGGTTCGCGCGGCTCGTGTCATCCCGGCCGATGAGCTGACAGCCGCTTGTGATCGCGCGCTCGAATTGGGTCTTGCCACTTGGGTGCCCGAGACGCTCGGGGTCCATGAGGGACCCTTTACTTCGGCAGATGTCGTCGCGGGCCATGTTCGAGCTCGTTTAGCACCGACACACCTGGGCTGGCTCGATGGAAATGTTCTGTTCGAGCTGTTTTGGGATCTAGCTTAGGCCGCTCGGGTAGAATTACCGGAATATATACGCTGCTGTGAGCAGGAGGTTGCCGCGCATGGCGACGATGAACGAAAAAGATTACTACGAGATTCTAGGTGTCTCCAAGGACGCCACCTCGCGTGATATTCAAAAGGCCTTCCAGCAAAAGGCCCGTAAGCTCCATCCGGACGTCAACAAAGAGCCGGATGCCGAGGAAAAGTTTAAAGAGGTTTCCGAGGCCTACGCCGTGCTTTCGGATGAGCAAAAACGTGCGCGCTACGATGCCATGCGTTCTGGCAATCCCTTTGCCGGTGCCCCTACGGCTTCGCCCTATGGTGGCGGCTATGCCGGCAACACGGGCTATGGCAATCCCTTTGAGGGCGGCTTTCCTTTTGGCGGTGCCTGGGGCCAGCAGCGTCGCGGCCAGGCTGCCTACAATCCCGAGAACGGCGCCAACGTGGTCGTCGATATCAAACTGGACGCCAAGGAGGCCAAGGACGGTGCCCGCAAGACCGTCCGCTATACGCGCTTCGATACCTGTGGTCACTGCGGCGGCTCGGGTTCTGTCTCCTCCGAGCATGCCCATACCTGCCCGAGCTGCGGTGGCCGCGGGCACATCGACGTCGACTTGTCCTTCCTGTTTGGTGCGGGCACGTTCCAGTCGGTCTGCCCCGAGTGCGGCGGTTCCGGTAAGGTCGTGGCCGACCCCTGCCCCGATTGCGGTGGCAGCGGTCGTACTCGCGTAACCTCCGAGCAGACGATTGAGTTTCCTGCCGGCACGCACGATGGCGACGAGGTCCGCATTAGCGGCATGGGTCACGCCGGCACTAACGGTGCCGCTGGCGGTGATCTAGTCGGCCGTGCCCATGTCGAGTCCGAGCGCTTGGAAGGCAAAGCTCGTACCGGTTTTTACCTGATGGGCATCGTGGCGCCGTTTTTGGTACTCTCGGCCATCTCGGGCGTGTTCTCGGCCTTTGCTGTGATGTGCTTTATTCCGTTTACCATGGGCCTGTTCATGGTGCTTTCGGACGGCGTGCTTCATCGCAGCCTGCTGTGGTGGAAGCGCGGTGCGATGCAGTTTGCCAACGGTTTTGCCAATGGCTTCATGTTCGCGCTCGTGTCGGTTTGGTTCGCGAGCTGCTCGCAACGGGCCATGCTTTCGCCTTACGGAATGCAATAACATCAAACCCTCTGTTTGCGGTTGGCCCAGCTTGGGTATAGGACGCACTGTGACAATAATGAAAGTCGGAAGGATTCGGTCGTGTCGGAAAATAGGGATTACTACGAGGTACTTGGCGTCGACAAGGATGCCGACGCGCGGACGATTAAGCGCGCGTTTCTAAAGAAGGCCCGTACCGTACACCCGGACGTTTCGGACGACCCCGAGGCCGAGGCCAAGTTCAAGGAGCTCAACGAGGCCTATTCCGTTCTTTCCGATGAGCAGAAGCGTGCTAACTACGACCGTTACGGCACTGCCGACGGCCCTGGTGGTTCGGGCTACGTCGATATCAACGATATCTTTGGTGGTATGGGCATGGACGACTTGTTCTCGTCGTTTTTTGGCGGCGGTGCCGGCGGTGGCGCCCGCAGCCGTCGCGAGCGTCGTCGCGGTCGTGACATGGCCATCTCGCTTTCGGTGACGCTCGAGGAGGCGGCGCTCGGCTGCAAAAAGACAATCAGCTATGACCGCTTTGCTCCTTGCGAGGACTGCAATGGCACCGGTAGGGCAGAGGGCGCACAGGAAAAGCAGTGCGGCCGCTGCCACGGCACGGGCTATGTCACGACGGTTCAGCGATCGTTTTTGGGCCAGGTTCAGTCTTCCTCGCCTTGCCCCGACTGCCATGGCGAGGGCACGGTTATCGACCATCCCTGCGAGACCTGCGATGGTCAGGGCCGCACGCCTTCGCATGAAAAGATTGACATCGATATTCCCGCCGGCGTTTCGACCGGTCGACAGCTGCGTGTGAGCGGCTTTGGCGAGGCCGGTCTTCGCGGCGAGCCTTCGGGCGACTTGATTGTCAACGTGCGCGTTGCCGACCATGAGCGCTTTAAGCGCAACGGTGACGACCTGTACCTGGTGAGCGATATCTCGATTGCGCAGGCTGCGCTCGGCTGCGAGATCGATGTCGAGGGCATTATGCCCGACGAGGTCGTTAAGGTGTGCGTCCCCGCCGGCGCCCAGTACGGCGACACCGTGAGCGTCAATAATTACGGCATGCCGCGCATTGGCGGTGGCGGTTCGCGTGGCCGCTTGATCGTGCAACTGCGCGTGGTCGTTCCCACCAATCTTTCCAATAAGCAGCGCGAGCTGCTCCGTGCTTTTGCCGATGAGATGGGCGATGACGTCGCTTCCGGTAAGAAGTCGGTGACCGACCGTATCAAGAGTGCCCTCGACGATATCCTCGATTAAGGAGCCCGCGTGCTCGCACCCCATATTTCCGTCGTCAACCTCGGCTGCCGTGTCAACCGGGTTGAGTCTGACCGTATCACTGCCGATCTTATGCGCCTGGGTTTTGCTATGGTGGAGCCCCAGGATGCCGACCTGATCGTCATTAACACCTGTGCCGTTACGGGCGAGGCCGAGGCCAAGACCCGTAAGGCCGTCCGTCATGCGCTGGCCCATCCAAATGAGCCCTATGTAGTCGTGACCGGATGCGTGGTCAATTTGCATCCCGAGGAGCTGTTGGAGCTTTCGGATCGCGTGATTGCCGAGCCGTCTAAGATCGATGTCGCCGAACGTGTCTGCGATGTGCTGGGTGTCGAATCCGATAGTGTGGCCGCCTGCAGCGACAGCGATGTGGTCGACGCTCTGGGTCGCTCGCGTCTGGGTGTGAAGATCCAGGATGGCTGCAACCACCGTTGCACCTATTGCATCGTGTGGAAGGCCCGCGGTCCCGAGCGTTCCGTGCCCGTCGAGTCCGTGCTTGAGCAAGTTCGCGAGGCCCAGGAGGCCGGCGTGCCCGAGGTGGTGCTGACCGGTGTGAACCTGGGTGCCTACGATGGCAAGAGCGCGACCGACGAGCATGTCGAAATCGATGAGCTGCTCGAGGCCATCATGGAGCGCACGACTATTGCGCATGTGCGCATTTCCTCGGTCGAACCCATGGATATCTCTGAGCGCCTGCTTAAGGTTATGGCGCGCTATCCGCAGCGTATTGCCCCGTTTTTGCACCTGCCCGTACAGTCCGGCTGTACGGCGACGCTGCATCGCATGGGTCGTCCCTATAGTGCCGAGGCCTTTGAGGACACGGTGCGCATGATTCGCGCCATCCTGCCGCAGGCGTCTCTTTCGTGCGACGTCATCGTCGGTTTTCCTGGTGAGACGGACGAGGAGTTCGAGGAGTCGCTGGCGCTGTGCCGCCGCGTGGGGTTCTCGCGTATGCACGTGTTCCGCTACAGTAAGCGTCCCGGTACCCTTGCTGCCGACATGCCCGACCAGGTGCCGCCCGAGGTTATGGCCGAGCGCAGCCGCCGTATGCGAGACGCGGCGCAGGAGCTCGCTATCGCCGACGCTCGTCGTCGCGTGGGCACCGTTGAGCGCGCCGTGCTCGAGTATGGTGACAACCTGACGCTCGGTTCGTTCCATCATGCCCGTCTTGACGATACCTGTGGACTTACAGCCCCGTGCCTGCTCGATGTTGCTATCATCGGAGTCGATGATTCCGGCTTGGTCCATGCGCGCAGGGAGGTCCATGGAAGCCTCGAAGATTAGACTTACCGTTCCCGAGGGAGTTGATCCCTCGCGTGTTTTGGGCGCCGGCGACGGCGTCCTTCGTGCGCTCGAGAGCTTGGTTCGCGCTCACGTGGTCGCCCGTGGCGATAGGATCTCCGTGAGCGGCGACCCGGACGAGGTCGAGCTCGTGGCTCGCTTTTTCGAACATGCTTTTCGCGAGGCGGCGGCCGGTCGTACCCTGTCTGCCGACGATGTCTCGCGTTGCCTGGCCGTCTTGCGCGACGGCGAGCATGAGGCCACATCGCTTCGCGATGACGTGCTGCTTTCGTATCGCGGTCGCGTCATTCGTCCCAAGACGCTTGGGCAAAAGCGCTATGTGGATGCCATTCGCTCGCATACCATCACCTTTGGCTTGGGTCCTGCCGGTACCGGTAAGACCTATCTGGCCATGGCGCTCGCCGTTGCCGCGCTCAAGCGCCATGAGGTGGGCCGTTTGATCTTGACGCGTCCGGTTGTCGAAGCAGGGGAGAACCTGGGCTTTTTGCCCGGCACCCTCGAGGAAAAGATCGATCCGTACATGCGCCCGCTCTACGATGCCCTTTTTGACATGATGGATCGTGAGCGCACCGATGAGCTTATGGAGCGCGGCGTGATCGAGATCGCCCCGCTCGCCTACATGCGCGGTCGTACGCTGAGCGATGCTTTCGTGGTGCTCGACGAGGCGCAAAATACCACGCCCGAGCAGATGAAGATGTTCCTGACACGCCTTGGATTCAACTCCAAGTTCGTGATTACCGGCGACCTCAGCCAGCGCGACCT
The DNA here is from genome assembly GCA_900549575.1 of uncultured Collinsella sp. Lineage (GTDB taxonomy): Bacteria > Actinomycetota > Coriobacteriia > Coriobacteriales > Coriobacteriaceae > Collinsella. Next base: position 5,877 of record URPB01000020.1, on the reverse strand, counting down.
GGTGGGTCGTCGTGGTGGCTTGGCGGATGTCGAGAAGATTTTGGGCCGTGTCGACGATGTGGCATTTTCTCACCTCGAGCGTGCCGACGTGGTGCGTCATGCCCTAGTGGGTTGTATCGTTGAGGCATATGATGCTTATGATGACGTGCGTGAGCAACGCTCACGCGACCGAAAGGAGTCCCGTTGAGTGTATTGATCAGCAACGATGCCGAGCTCGATACGCTGCTCGATGCTCAGGAGGTGGAGCACATCTGCGAGGTCGTGCTTGCCGCCGAGGGCGTTGAGCGTGAAGTCGAGATTTCCCTTTCGTATGTCGACGAGGACGAGATGCACGAGCTCAACCACGAGTGGCGCGGTATCGACCGCACCACCGATGTGCTCTCGTTTGAGTGCGATTCGGCCTTTGACGATGACATTCCCGCCGATGAGACGCTCGAGCTCGGCGATATCATCTTGGCCCCGCAGGTTATTGCCCGTCAGGCCCCCGGTTTTGGCAATAGCCCCGCTGACGAGTGCCGTCTGATGCTCGTTCACGGCATGCTGCACCTGCTGGGCTATGACCACATCGAGGACGACGAGGCCGAGGTTATGGAGGCCCGCGAGGACGCTATCCTGCGCGATCTGGCGCTCGAGCGCGGCGAGGATCCCAAACTGGTTCACGTCGGCCCCATCACCAATCATGCCCACGACTAGGAGCCGTTTATGATTCCCGGATCGAACAAGGACCATCCGTCCTTTTTAAAGTCGTTCTCCTACGCCATGGAGGGCTTCGTCACCGCCGTCAAGACCGAGCGCAACATTAAGGTCATGCTCGTGGCGGGCGTGTGCACCGTCATTGCCGGCTGCATCGTGGGGCTCGACATTGCCGAGTGGGCCACGATTATCATCTGCTGCGGCCTGGTGATTCACGGCGAGCTGTGCAATACCGCCATGGAGGCCATTGTCGATCTGGCGACCCAGGAGCTCCATCCGCTGGCAAAACGCGCCAAGGACATCGCCGCCGCCTCTGTATACGTTCTTTCCATCACCGCCGCGATTGTGGGCGTGCTGGTATTTGCCCACGCGCTCGGCTTTATTTAGAAAGGGATTCCCATGTCCGACAATATGCAGTCTACCGATGAGATTTTGGACGACGAGTCCCCGGATGCTAAGGCGACCGAGGCCTATGAGGAAGTCGAGGAGTTCGACCCGTTTGAGGGCATGAGCGACGAGGAGCTCGACGCCCTGTGCGATGAGGACGACAGCCTCGCGGGCTTTGGCGACGTTGAGCCCGGTTTCCGCAGTGGCTTCGTGGCCTTGGTCGGCCGCCCCAACGCCGGTAAGTCAACGCTGCTCAACGCCTGCTATGGCAAAAAGGTCGCCATCACCTCGCCGGTGGCCCAGACGACCCGCCGCCGCATGCGCGCCGTCGTCAACCGCCCCGGCTACCAGCTGGTCTTTGTCGATACCCCGGGTATCCACAAGCCCAAGGACGGTCTAGGGTCCGAGCTGAACAAGAGCGCGCTGTTCGAGCTGAACGATGTCGATGTTGTCGCGTTTTTGATTGATGCCACCAAACCGATCGGCAGGGGAGACGCCTGGGTTGCCGAGCGTGTCAAGAATGCCCGTTCCAAGAAGGTCCTGGTGCTCACCAAGGCCGATGAGGCCGACCCCGCACAGGTCATGGAGCAGCTTAAGGCAGCCCACGAGCTTATGGACTTTGACGACGAGATCGTGACGTCGTCGGTCAAGAACTTCAACGTCGATGCCTTTATCGAGACCGTTGCGCACTTTTTGCCCGAGGGCCCGCGTTGGTTCCCCGAGGACATGGGTACCGACGCTTCTGACGAGACGCTCGTTGCCGAGTTTGTGCGCGAGAAGGTCTTGCGCCGCACCCGTGATGAGATCCCTCACTCCGTTGGCGTAATCTGCGACGCGCTCGAGCAGACCAAGAAGGTGCTGCGCGTGCACGCCACTATTTACGTCGAGCGCGAGGGCCAAAAGGGCATCATCATCGGCAAGGGCGGCGAGATGATCAAGCATATCGGTATCGACGCCCGTCGCGATCTTGAGCGCATTTTTGGCACGCAGGTCTTTTTGGAGCTGGACGTGAAGGTCAAGGCCGGCTGGCGTGACGACGAGGCCCAGATTCGCCGCTTTGGCTACAACGCCGAGGACTAAGGACGCGCAGCGCGCATGGCAGGCTCCCGGACATATCGCACGAAGGTGCTCGTGCTCGACAAGACCAAGCTCAAAGAGACCGATCTGATTCTGACGATGCTTGACGAGCGGGGTCGTCAGGTTCGTGCCGTGGCAAAGGGGGCCCGCAAACCCGGTGGGCGCTTGGCGGCGCGCTGCGAATTATTCTGTACCGTCGATATGCTGCTCGCACATGGACGCTCGCTCGACGTTGTTTCTCAGGCCGAGCTTTTGGAAGCGCCGGTTGGCGCCGCGCCCGATTACGAGACGACCTGCGCCGCAAGCGCGATTGCCGAGGTCGCGCGCGTGTGCTCATTCGAGGACGCCGAGGACCCGTTTACCTTTGCCATCACGCAGCGGGCGCTCACGCTTGTCGGCTGTGGGCTCGACTCGGCACATATGGACCTGCTCGTGGCGGCCTTTGTCTTTAAACTTCTGTCGCACGTGGGCTATCGACCCGATTTTTCGGCCTGCGTGCTGTGCGGAGACCCCATGCTGTCGTACTTTTCGCCCCAGGCGGGCGGGCTCATGTGCGGTTCGTGCGCGTCGAGCGTTCCGGGTGCCGAGCTGGTTTCGACCGGTGAGGTCGAGTGGCTGCGCGCCCTCATGTCCATGACCTTCGATGCACTCATGGTCGAGCGAATCGACCCGCATACGGCGGCGTTCTTGCTCGGGCTTTCGCATGTGTGGGCTGCGACGCACACCGACCAGCGCCTCCGTGCGATGGAATTCATGTTGGGTCGGTGATGATGCGCATGGGCGGTCTGCTTGTGGTAACATACCGACCTGTTGGTACCTCGACCTTGGATGCTCGCTCCACCGACGGCTTCCCAGTCCGAGGCGAATAGTGTCGCCCGCGGGCGACAAGAAACGAAAGGTGAAACAATGACTGTTTCCAAAGAGCGCAAGGCTGAGCTGACTGCCCAGTTCGGTAACACCCCGGTCGACACCGGCAACCCCAAGGTTCAGGTCGCCATCCTGTCCGAGCGCATCAAGGAGCTGACCGAGCACATGAAGTCCCACCAGAAGGACTTCCACACCCGTCGTGGCCTGCTCATGCTCGTCGGCCGTCGTCGTCGTCTTCTCTCCTACATCAAGAAGAACGACATCGTCGAGTACCGTGAGCTCATCAAGGCTCTGGGCATCCGCGACAACATCCAGTAAGGATTTGTACATGCTAAGAGCGTCCTGCGCAGCGGGGCGCTCTTTTTGTGTAAGGGCGCGAACAATCACGCTCTGAAGCGTGGCGGGGGCAGGGGGCCCGCGTCACATGAGAAGCCCACAGGCAAGGGGCCTGTGGGGTAAAGGAGAACAATGACACTCGTATCCAAGACCTTTGAGCTGTACGGCAAGACCTACACCTTTGAGTCCGGCGAGCTTGCCAAGCAGGCCACCGGCGCCTGCCTGGTCAAGCAGGGCGACACCACGATGCTCGACACCGTGGTTGTCTCCAAGGAGCGCAAGAACTACGACTTCTTCCCGCTGACCGTCGACTTCAACGAGAAGATGTACGCAGCCGGCCGCATCCCGGGTGGTTACCTCAAGCGTGAGGGCCGTCCCAGCGAGAAGGCCACGCTCACCGCGCGCATGATTGACCGTCCGATTCGCCCGAGCTTCCCGGACGGCTTCCGCAACGAGGTGCACATTGTCGCCACCTCGCTCGTCGCCGACCAGGTCAACCCCTTCGACGTCATCAACGTCATGGGTGCCTCCCTGGCCATGACGCTCGGCGGCGTGCCCTTCGAGGGTCCGCTTGCCTGCGTGCGCATCGGCCGCAACGTGGAGACCGGCGAGTTTATCGTCAACCCCACCTATGAGGAGCGCGAGAACTCCGATCTGGACCTGGAGCTGGGTGGCTCCGCCGACTTCATCTCGATGGTCGAGGCCGGCGCCGAGGAGATCTCCGAGGACGACATGCTCGCCGCCATGAAGTTTGGCCAGGAGGCCCTTGCTGCCTTCTGCCAGGCTCAGGACGAGTTTGTCGCCGAGTGGGAGCAGGTCAACGGCGCCATCGTCAAGAAGGAGTACCCGCTCGACCAGCCCGTCGAGGAGGTCCAGGAGCGCATCTTCGCCCACTACGACGAGATGGCAGCCGCCCTTCGCGACGCCGACAAGCTCTCCCGTATCGGTAAGGTCGAGGCTCTGAAGGAGTCCATCCGTGCCGAGTTCACCGAGGAGGAGCAGTCCGCTTGGGAGCGCGAGATTCCCGTGGCGCTCAAGAAGCTCGAGAAGAAGGCTATGCGTACCATGGTCGTCGAGACCGGCGAGCGCGTCGACGGCCGTGCCGCCGATGAGATTCGCCCCATCATGGTGAAGGATAACTACCTGCCGCTCGTTCACGGCTCCGGTCTGTTCCAGCGTGGCCAGACCCAGGTGCTTTCCGTCCTGTCGCTCGGTATGCTCAACGAGGGCCAGCGTCTGGATACCATCGAGCCCACCGAGGGCAAGCGCTACATGCACCACTACAACTTCCCGCCGTTCTGCACCGGCGAGACCGGCCGCATGGGCAGCCCCAAGCGCCGCGAGATCGGCCACGGCAACCTGGCTGAGCGCGCTTTGCTTCCGGTGCTCCCCGACGAGAACGAGTTCCCCTACGCCATCCGCGTCGTCTCCGAGGTCATGGAGTCCAACGGCTCCTCTTCGATGGCTTCGACCTGCGGCTCCACGCTCGCCCTTATGGACGGCGGCGTGCCCATTAAGCGCCCGGTCTCCGGTATCGCCATGGGCCTGATCCAGGAGGAGGGCAAGACCGTGGTCCTGTCCGACATCCAGGGTCTCGAGGACTTCCTTGGCGACATGGACTTTAAGGTCACCGGCACCACCGAGGGCATTACCGCTCTGCAGATGGACAACAAGGCCACTGGTCTTACCTTTGACATCTTGGCCCGCGCCCTGCAGCAGGCCAAGGAGGGTCGCGCCTTCATCCTGCAGAAGATGCTCGATGTGATCCCCGAGCCGCGCCACACCACGCGCAGCACCGCTCCGCGTATCGTCTCCATCCAGGTTCCGACTGACAAGATTCGCGACGTCATCGGTTCCGGCGGTAAGGTCATCCGCGGCATCCAGGACGAGACCGGCGCTTCGGTCGACATCCAGGAGGACGGCACCGTCTTTGTCGGCGGCACCGGCGAGTCCGTCGATCAGGCTGTCGAGCGTATCAAGCTCATCATCAAGGTTCCCGAGCCGGGCGAGGAGTACACCGGTCGTGTGGTCTCCATCCAGCCCTTCGGCGCCTTCGTCAACCTGCTGCCCGGCAAGGACGGCCTGCTGCACATCTCCCGCGTCGCCAAGGGCCGCGTGGAGAAGGTCGAGGATGTCCTTAACGTGGGCGACGAGGTCAAGGTCGTCGTCATTGAGGTCGACGATCGCGGCAAGATCTCGCTCGATCGTCTTGACAAGCCCGAGGCTCCGGCTCGCGCCGAGGGTACCTCCGAGGGCGACGGCGAGCACTTCCAGCGTCGTGAGCGTCCGCGTCGCGAGCGCTCCGAGCGCAGCGACCGTCCGCGCCGTCCCGGCGACAACGGAGGCCGCAAGCCCCGCCGTCACCACGACGCCGAGTAACAGCCGTACATAAGCAGCACCGCAAGGGCGACTCCGGACAGGGGTCGCCCTTTTGCTTGCGCCCGGGAGGGCCGCATATGAAATTTCCTGCTCTACAGTCCTGCGCAAGACGGAAAGCACATTAAGTGCTTTCCTTTG
>URPB01000019.1:0-25336 GCA_900549575.1 uncultured Collinsella sp. | reverse complement strand
TCAAAGATATGGCACCGTGGGGACACATGTATGTCAATCCTGGTCTAACAGAGCCTTTTTTAATCCCCGTCTCAGAACAATCATTTAGCGACGGGCGCGGAGCTTTTCGTAGCCTTCGGCGAAGAAGGCGACCGTCGCGGCGTCCGTCGCGGCGGCATCGGTATCGTCGGCAGGGACCACGCCGTGTTCGTCGCTCACCAGGAACAGCGCGCCCTTGAGCTGAGCGGGGATGTCTACGCGCGTGACCGGGATGCCCTTGGTCTGGGCCAGCTGCTCGATGAGCGTCGCCGTGCCGCACAGGCACTCGTCCGCCGGCGCCACAAAGGCCAGCTCGCCGTCGTTGACGGCAGCGAGCAGCTCGGGCGCCACGCCGGTCTCGTCGGCTTCGGAGCGAGCCTCGGCAGAACGGGCACGCAGCGCCTTGGCCGACGTATCGGCCAGCGACTCGTACTCCCCCACCGTCATGGCGGCGTTGCCGTTAACGTCGATCACCAGCATGAGCACGCCGTCGTGGGCGGTGTAGTCGCCCTCGGCAAGTGACCACTCAACGTGCTGCTTGGCCCAGCTGAGCATGTTATGGGTAAGTGGCTCGCCCTGCACCAGACGCTCGGACAGCGCGCGGATGTGACGGTTGAGCATGGGCACCTTTTTGCTGGACATGCGCCAACGGCAGACAAGCGCGGGCTTGTCGAGCGTGAACTTCTCGACTGCCTCCTGATTGGCGCAAAATTCCTCGTACGCACGCTGGTCCTCGGCATTACCAAATAGCTCGGCATCATCAATCTGGGACATGGTTGTACCTTTCGTGTTAGTCATACCGTCCTCTTATACCAAAAAGACGGCCCTCCAAACGGAGCGACCGTCTTTTGCGGAGATTATTTTAGGAGCGAGGCCAGTCCAAGGGACGAGATAACATCCCATTCTCCTCAGTCAACCTAACAGGTCGGCGAGGGTTGCCCAGGTGCCGCAGATTGCCGTGAAAGAGGAGCGACGCGTACTTCGGTACGCGAGCGACGAATGAACGGCAAGGTGCGGTGGCTGGGCAAGCCGCAGCGCCGCTTCCCTACTTAGTGGCGGAAATGCCTGGCACCGGTGAAGACCATAGCAATATTGTGCTCGTTGCAGGCCTGGATGCCCTCGTCGTCGCGCTTGGAGCCGCCGGGCTGAATGATGCAGGTCACGCCGTGCGCGGCAAGCACGTCGACGTTGTCGCGGAACGGGAAGAATGCGTCGCTTGCGCAGGCAAAGCCGCCCTTCTCCACGCCCTCGCGCTCGCAGAAGTCCTCGGCACGCTCGCAGGCCAGCAGCGCAGAATCCACGCGGTTGGGCTGACCCGGGCCCATGCCAATGCCGGCCTTGCCCTTGGAGACCAGGATGGCGTTGGACTTAACGCCCTTGCAGACCTTCCAGGCAAACTCGAGCTCGGCCATCTCGGCGTCGGTGGGCTTGCGGTCGGTGGGGAACGTAAAGGTCGCGGGGTCCTCGGTCACGTGGTCGACTTCCTGCACCAGCATGCCGCCGTCGACGGAGCGCAGCTCCACCTGGGCGCCGTGGTCCACGCCGCCGGTAGCCAGCACGCGCAGGTTGGGGCGCTTAGCCATGCGCTCGAGTGCCTCGGCAGTGTAGCTCGGGGCGATGATGACCTCGACGAACTGCTTGTTCTGATCGGCGAAGTGCTCAACCAGATCAAAGGGAACCTCGCGGTTGCAGGCGATGATGCCGCCAAAGGCGCTCTTGGGATCGCAGGCGAAGGCGCGGTCGTAGGCGGCCGTGATGTCCTCGGCAACGGCGGAACCGCAGGGGTTCTGGTGCTTGAGGATCACGCAGGCCGGCTCGTCGAACTCGCGGACCAGGTTCCAAGCGGCGTCGGCGTCCAGATAGTTGTTGTAGCTGAGCGGCTTGCCCTGGATCTGCTCGGAGCCCACGAGCGGGAACTGCGAGCTCGCGGTGTTCTCGCAGCCCTCGGCAAAGCGGTAGACCGTAGCCTTCTGCTGAGGATTCTCGCCATAGCGCAGGTCGTCGACCTTCTCCAGCGAGATCTCGAGCTTGGCAGAGGTGTCCGCCACGTCGCTTGCCTGGGCGGCAAGCCAACGGGAGATAGCCGTGTCGTAGGCGGCGGTGGTCTGGTAGACCTTCACCTGCAGGCGACGACGGGTGGAAAGCGTGGTGCAGCCACCGGTCTCGCGCATCTCGGCCAGGACGGCGTCGTAGTCGGCCGGGTCGGAAATGACGGTAACGCTCGCGGCGTTCTTAGCGGCAGAGCGCAGCATGGAGGGGCCACCGATGTCGATGTGCTCGATGGCATCCGCGAAGGTAACCTCGGGGTTGGCGACGGTCTTCTCGAACTCGTACAGGTTGACAACGACCAGGTCAATCAGCTTAATGCCGTGCTGGGCGGCCTCCTGCATGTGCTGCTCGGAATCGCGACGGGCAAGCAGCGCGCCGTGAACCTTGGGATGCAGCGTCTTGACGCGGCCGTCCATCATCTCGGGATAGCCCGTGAACTCCTCGATGGGGGTTACGGGAACGCCCGCGTCCTCGATGGCACGAGCCGTGCCGCCCGTAGAGATGATCTCGACGCCAAAGTCGTCAACCAGCGTCCGTGCGAAATCGACGACGCCCGTCTTATCGGTAACCGAGATCAACGCGCGTGCGATCTTCACATCAGATCCCATGCAGTCCTCCTGTCTGGTACGCCGCCGTGCTCTGTGAGTCGGTGATACGTCGATCTGCAGCGCTCGCGCAGCGGCATTGAAAATACTGATTCAATGTAGCGCATCGAGCGCGGCGTTGCACCCCGCAACGCACGGCTGTGCAGAAAAAGCTTCGAGCGGGGGTATGGGCGTGGCACCGGGCGCGGTGAGTTCATGGAACACAGCGGCACCATAATTAGATGCCAACGGCGTGGTAGAACTGTGCTCGATATGCATCCGCAATAGAAAGAGGCACCATGGTCTCGCGGGTTCTCTACCGACCGTTTGATACCGAAGATTTCGACGCCATCGCGCTGATCTTGCAGCAGCTTTGGCACAACAACTCGGATAACGATGAGTACAACCGCCTTGAGGCCGCGTGCGATCTTGCCTACTGCCTTTCGTCATCGACGTTTTCGCAGGTAGCGGTGATTGACGGCGAGGCGCGCGGCATTGCGCTTGCGCGCGCAGGACAGAGCTCCGGCGTCACTATCAACGAACATTGGATGGATACTGAGCGTGCACTGCTGTCGCAGATGCGCGAGCTAGAACCCGAGTCGTGCGCCGAGTATCTCTCGTTTGTGCGCACCACCATTCGAACCAACAACCGCCTGCTCGAGAGCAGCCCGTTGCCACACGACAACGAGGTCACACTGCTTGCCGTGGATCGCGATGTCCACGGCCTGGGCGTTGGCACGGTTCTGCTCGACGCCGCAATCTCGCATCTGTCCTCGCGCGGGGCGACCAGCGCACACCTGTACACCGACTCCAACTGCTCGTGGAAGTTCTACGAGTTGCACGGCTTCAAGCGCACGGCCACGCACCGCGCCAACCGCGAGGAACGCCGCCACGCCATGCCGCGCGAAAGCTTCCTCTACGAACTGGACCTAACCGTCTAGGCCCAGCAGCCATACCTAGTCGTTGGGGACGTTCTTAAATGACTAGTCGTTGGGGACAGTCTTCGTAGGTAGCGCATAAAAAGGGGATGGGCTTTCCCCGACAGCTGTCGAGAAAAGCCCATCCCATAGCTTACGACCGTTAGAACGTTCCGCCGCCGCCTCCGCCGACGCCACCACCGCCGCCGCCCGAGAAGCCGCCGCCTCCGCCGCCGCCCGAGCTATCGGAACTCGAAGCCAGCTCACGGATGCTCTCATGATACACATCGTTAAACGAATCGAGCGGCGACTCGGTACCGTAGTGATGGTAGTACCACCAGTAGCAGGGGTAATTGTCGTAGAAACCGTCGGCCTCGCGCACCTCGGGAGGAACAGCCTCGGCAAGCTGACGCAGGACTTCCTTCGAAACGCCCAGCGCCACGCCCATCACCAGAAGTTTATTCCACAGGACCAGATCGCCGGGGACGGCTTCCTTTAGGCGCGTGAAGTCCTCGAGCCAATGCTTAAGCGCCTTGCAGCGCGCCGCCACCTCGGCGCCCTCCGGCGTAAAGCGGCGGAACGTAAGGCCCACGCCAATACCCACCAGCACAATCGGCACCGAGATAAGCGCGGCGATAATGTTCACCTGTGCGCCGTCGGTAAAGAAAATGGATCCCATGGGAACAAAGGCGATCAGAATACCGAGAACCAGGCAAAACACCATTGCAACGATGCCGTCCGAGGCAACGTACTCGCTATCGGCCAGCTTGCCCTTAACGGTGTTCTGATAGTCCTCGAGCTTGTCGCCCACGGGCGTAGCGTGCTGCTTGACGTAGTGCTGCAGCTCGTCAAACGTGCGCGAGCGATCGCCGTTCTCGTCGGGCTTAGCACCGGCAAAGAAGACCTTGAGCACCATGCGGTCAATGCCCTTGGCCGACTTCCAGCCCGCATCACTCACCGTCACGCGATACGTCTGCTCTTCTTTTTCGCGCCCCAACAGACCCTTCTTGGCCTTGGTCACGGTCACCTGCTCCAGCTTGATCACACGGTCGTCAGTGAGCTTCATGAGCGTGGCGATATATGCCTGATCGGGCACCTCGTTCCAGCTCATAAGGGCCGAAAGCACGGCGGGATGGTCGGCCGAAGGCACATCGCGGAAATATTCGTCCTGGAAAAGCGGCTTGGGCTTGCGGCGGCGCAGCTTGAGCGCAACGATTGTGCCGGTAAAGGCCACCGCCGCGACAATACTTAGCACGGCAAGTGCATTGGCAATCATGCGAGCGTGAGCGCGGCGGGCGTTAGCTTCGTCGGCCCACGCCTTCTCCTCGCTCAGGATTGTCGGCATGCGCTCCTCGCTTGAAGCGGAAAGCCATGGCACCCAGTCGCTGGGGAAGGCGATGCGCGCCTCGGCGAATTCGCCCTGATGCACGCAGGGAATGGTATAGGTGACCATGGGTTCGTCCGCATCGAGCGACACGTCGCCCGTCAGCGGGCCGTGGCCCCATGCACGGAAGTTATCGCCCTTGACGGCCGCCGTCCCGGCAGCAGCATTTGCGAAGTACACTTCCATCTCGACGTCATCGGAATCCGCAGACCAGCCGTCGCCCACAAACTTCCAGTAGAGCTCGGCGGTGTCGGCCCAGTTCATAACCGCACCAGTCATGGTGTAGCTCACGTAATAGATCGCGCTGTCACCGCTCTCGTGGGGGCTGAATACCTTAATCCTTACGCCGTCACCGGTCTGCTCGACCGTGTAGACGCCAGAGTCTCCCTTGTTCGCGCTATCGACTTTGTTAAACGCGGTGTCGTCTTCCTCGACGCTCAGCACATTGACGCCCGCCGCGCCTCCCTGCTGATTGGTGCCCGTATTGATCTCCCAAAACACGCCGTTGATGTCGTCATCGAAATCAAACTGGCGCCCCTCGACAACGGTCAACGACCCATCGGCCTCAACCGTGGCGCCGATGTAGGTTTGGCTCATGGAGTAGCCGTCGGCGTGTGCGGCGGCAGGCAGCAGCAACAACGCAAGCGCGACGAGTGCGCAGACGGAAGCGAATCGCGCGAATAGGCGGCGCTGCCGACAGGTCTTGGCAACGGGGGCGTTCATAGGCACATCCTTTGTCTGTGATACCAACAGCGCCATTGTCCCACGTTTACGGGCGCACATGACGAATATCTAGGCGACCGGAGCGCCAAACGGGATGAAAGTCACGCCCGCCGCCAGCAGCTAGTCATTGGGGACGTTCTTAAATGACTAGCCGTTAGGGACACTCTTTGGCACGGCCTGCGCCAACGATAGATACCATTTCACAGCTCCGTCACAGGTGTAGTGGCTTTGTGTTGCTGCGACGCGCTCTGATTGAGCCCGCGGGCAAGGGGCATAAAACAGTTGAGCGAAAACGGTTTGCCCCTTTGCCGTTCGCTCGAGGATCATGTCCCCCTTTTCCGCGGAAACCCCGGCAGTTGCGAAGAGCTGCCGGGGTTTCTGTCGTCTAAGGTGCCGAGTTAATGGACAGGAATCAAAGCGCCGAGTCTGCGGCCCGCCATACGCAATGCGGGGCTTCGACAACTTACGGACCACAGTGACGTCTCCCCACCGCGCCCCGCGCTATACTCGTCCGCATGGATATCAACGCACGCAACATAGCAACACACGCCGCGGACGCGCCAGCGATGCCGCCCGCCTCTGCCCCCGCGCCCGTCGTGGGCCGTTTTGCGCCGTCGCCCTCGGGCCGCATGCACCTGGGCAACGTGTTCAGTTGCCTGTGCGCGTGGCTTTCGGCCCGCAGCCAGGGCGGCCGCATCGTACTGCGCATCGAGGACCTGGACGATCGCTGCAAGCGCCCGGAACTTGCCGCTCAACTGATTGACGACCTGGCCTGGCTGGGGCTTGAGTGGGACGAAGGCCCCTACTACCAGCACGATCGCCTAGACTTGTACGAGGACGCCCTGCACCAGCTGCAAGACGCCGGCCTCACCTACCCCTGCTTTTGCACGCGCGCCGAACTCCACGCCGCGAGCGCACCGCACGCCAGCGACGGCACGCCCATCTATCGTGGCGCCTGCCGAGGGCTTTCGGCCGAAGAGGTCGCCCGCCGCAGTGCCCTGCGCGCCCCGGCCACGCGCCTGCGCGTGCCCGCCGTCGACGACCTCGCAAACGATGTGGTCGAATTTGTGGACCGCACGTATGGTGCCCAATGCGAGGCGCTCGCCACCGAATGCGGCGACTTTTTGGTGCGTCGCAGCGACGGCGTGTTTGCCTACCAGTTAGCCGTGGTGGTCGATGACGCTGCCATGGGCGTCACCGAGGTCGTGCGCGGATGCGATCTGCTGGGCTCCACGCCCCGCCAAATCTACCTGCAGCATCTGCTGGGACTTCCCACGCCGCACTACGCGCACATTCCGCTGCTCATGTCGCCGGACGGCCGCCGCCTTTCCAAGCGCGACCGCGATCTGGACCTGGGCGAATTACGCGCCCGCTTTGGCACATCCGAGGCACTGCTGGGATGGCTCGCCGGGCAAACAGGCATCGCACCGGACACCACGCCGCGCTCTGCCGAGCAGTTGGTCGAGCACTTTAGCTGGGACGTCATCCGCGCGCACCGGGAGAACATCACTGTAACGGTCGAGTAGCCAGCCACCCCACCCCTACACAACGTCCCAGGGCTGGAGTTCGTCACCCAAGCGAACGATGCAGTCGTAGAGCACGGTGTGGCGTTCGGCCGGGTTGGCATCCCGATGGAAATGCCCGTAGTACCAGCGTTTGTAATCCAAGTGGTCTTCCAGCTCATCGAAAAACGCCGTAAGTCGATCAACCGCGGGGTAATTCCAGCCGGGTGCCGGATAAAGCGTGGGCGAAAGCATGCGCGTGGAGCAGGTGTGGGTGATCACGTAGTCGACCTTCCAGCCCACGCTGTCGAGCTTTGCCCGCGCCTCCTCAAAGTTGCGCTCGTCCGGCAGCTCCTGCGGCCACCAGCTGGAATAGGGAATGCGGTATTCTTTGTCCACGCTCGTGGCACCGCCCATGGTAAAGATCGTTGAGCCGTCGAGCTCAAAAACCTCGCCGCGCGTCAGGCGCCGTATGGGAGAGGTATCCGACAGGCGCTGCGTCAGCCCACCGTGCCACAACTCCATGGGTCGCTCCGCCCAGTGATCGAAACGCTCGTGGTTGCCGTCGACAAACAGCACGGTATAGGGGCGCGACTCCAGCCAGGCGATATCGACGCATTCCTCGGCAGAGAAATCCCACGGAAAGCCAAAGTCGCCGGCGACAATCAGATAATCGTCGCTCGTCAGGCTATCCCCAAGCTCCCAATCGCGCAGCTTTTGCATGTCGAGGCCGCCGTGAATATCGCCCGTCACATAGACCGTCATCGGATCACCACTTCGCTGTAAGTCGCTAGACCGCATTCTGCACGATCACTAAGCCAACCGTTCCAGCCCTTCCATCCTTAGGGCTTACTCCTCGTTCTTCCATCCAAACGGGTCAAGCACCCAAAAAACCAGATCGAGCACGCCGCCGGTCATCATGGCGGCGGCAAGGGCCATGCAAACGTGCAGAGAGACGGCACTTCTGAGCACGTCGAATGGCCCCAGAACAGCCAGCAGCGCAACCGCTGCGCCGACAAGACACAACGCGAAGCACGGCCCCGCGTCCTTGACGCACTTCTTTGCGAGATGCTTGGTGTTGTCACTCATCAATATCGAACTCCTTAGAGGGTCGTCGTTCAGATGCATGCCGCCGCGGCAGAGCAGGGCGGCAGGGAAAGTATCACATGTCGTGCGGACATCAATGGAGAAACCGCCTGCTCGACCAACCCTTGACGCCGTTTTGCACCGGCACCCCATCCTCTGCTATCGAGGTCTAATACTTTTCCGCGAAGTGAACGTGTGCTTTTGGACCCCTGGTACATCCGCATTTTTCAACGGCATAAACGCAGGATTATGGCATCAAAACCGCAGGAAACGGCACCTCTAAAGTGTCGATGCTTCGGGGGTCCGTTTTCACTCGTTCACTTCTCGGGAAAGTATTAGACCTCGCCATCAGCTGTCCCAAAGATCAGACCGCCCCTCCTTCACGCCCCGCAAAACCTGCCTTTTCTGCCCTTCCCCACCGCCACCCAAAAACTCATCCAACATTAATCTTGGCTCAAGAATCGCTTAATCTATAACCTGCACTATAAAGTTCGACCAAGGGCGGGGCGACGCCGCGCAACGCAGACCGCCGAACGCAACGCTCGCGCCCGGGCAGATCGCCCGACATCGCGCCCATCGAACGAAAGGACAGGTCATGGACGACCTCGAAAAAGTTGAAACCATCCGCACCAAGTGCAACGTGAGCTACACCGATGCCAAGGCCGTGCTCGACGCCGCCGACGGCAACGTTTTGGACGCCATCATTTGGCTCGAGTCGCAAGGCAAGACCCAGACCACATCGGCGCACGCCGCCACCGAGTCCGCGCCGGTCGACGAGCCCTCGGCCGAGATGGTCGCCGCGCAGGCCGCCTACGAGAAGTCGAGCGAAAAGACCGATTTCTCCAAGAAGATGGACAGCGTGTGGGAGTACCTCAAAAAGCTCTTCCGCCTGAGCCTGGACACCAAGTTTATCGCCACGCGCCGCGATGCGATCATCCTCAACATTCCCATCCTGATCCCCATCGTCGCGCTGTTTGCCTGGGGCGCCACGATATGGCTGATGCTGATTGGCCTGTTCTTTGATATGCGTTACCGTATCGACAGCGACGGTGACGTGCCCGGCAGCATCAACAACCTTATGAATCACGCTGCCGATGCCGCGGACGACATCAAACAAAATCTGAACGACGACAAGTAATCGCAGACGGGGGCACGCATGGCACGGATCCTGATCGTAGAGGACGAGGAGAAAATCGCCCGCTTTGTGACGCTCGAACTGGAGCACGAGGGCTACCAGGTGGAGCACGCCGCCGACGGCCGCACCGCCGTGGACCTGGCGCTGAAGCGCGACTACGATTTGATTCTGCTCGATGTGCTGCTGCCGCAGCTCAACGGCATGGAGGTCTTGCGGCGTGTCCGCAAGCACAAGGACGTGCCGGTGATCATGGTCACCGCGCGCGATGCCGTGATGGATAAGGTTGCCGGGCTCGATGCCGGCGCCGATGACTATCTGACCAAGCCGTTTGCGATTGAGGAGCTGTTCGCACGGATCCGCGTGGCGTTGAAGCGCTCGGAGGCCGTGCGGGCGGCTTCGGGCGTTGGCGGCGTTGGGGCCGGGACGGGCGCTACGGGCGCCGCTGCGATACCCCCGGCTGGCGACTCGACCCAGGCATCCGCCTCGCCCTCCCCCGCCGCGCTCACCGTGAGTTCGGTCGCGCTCGATCCCGACCGCCGCGAAGTCACGGTCGGCGGCTCGCCCATCGCGCTCACTGCCCGCGAGTTCGACGTCCTCGCCCTGCTTATGGCGCACGCCGGCACCGTGCTCACGCGCGAGCGCATCGCGCACGAGGCGCTGGGCTACGAATACGTGGGCGACACCAACAACGTCGACGTGCACATCGCGCACCTGCGCGCCAAGATCGAGGACGCCGGCGGCGCCCGCATCATCCAGACCGTGCGTGGGGTGGGCTATGTCTGCCGCGCGTAACGCCGAGGCCAAGCGCGTCACATCCATCGCCCGCGCCATCAACTGGAGCTATATGTGGCGCCGCTTGATGAGCTACGTCTGGCTCGATCTGCTGCTGATGGTGATTGCGGCGGCGATCCTCGTCTATGGATACAACCAGATGCTGCCCGACGGCGCGTTTACCGCAGGATGGATCCCCGGCGTCGCCGTTCACGGCATGTCGCTGGCGCCTGCGCGCGGCTGGGACCTGGCAACGCTCACCTATACCGTCGAGCTTGCGCGTACCACCAAGACTTTCCCCCTCGCGCAGGACCTCGTCGCGCTATGGCCTCTCTACCTTGTCGTTGTGGGTTGGCAGGTCATCAGCGTGCTCGACATGCTCGGCGGCGCCCGTCGCGTGCGCCGCACCATGGCACCGCTCAACGACCTGGCCTTGCGCGTGGACGAGCTCGGCCGTATGCAGCTCTCCGGCGGCAAGATGGAAACACTGGAGCAGGCCATCGAGCGCGCAAGCGTCGACTCGCCGAGCGTCACTACCGGCGACGCCGACCTGGCAAGCATCGAGGTTGCACTCAACCGCCTACTGCGCCAGATGCAAGAGGCCAAACTGCAGCAAATGCGCTTTGTCAACGATGCGAGCCACGAGCTGCGCACGCCCATCGCGGTGATTCAGGGCTACGTAAACATGCTCGACCGCTGGGGCAAAGACGACCCGGACGTGCTGGCAGAATCCATCGCGTCCCTCAAGGCCGAAAGCGAGCACATGCAGGAGCTCGTGGAGCAGCTGCTGTTTTTGGCGCGCGGCGATGCCGGACGCACGGTCCTGCGGCGTGCGGATACCAACCTGGCCGCACTGGTCGGCGAGGTATGCGAGGAATCGCAGATGATCGATACCGCGCACACGTATCAGCTGGCATACGACGCCGCGCTTGTCAGCGACCCGCGCTGCGATGCGCCCGTCGACGTGGCGCTCGTGAAGCAAGCCCTGCGTGTGATCGTGCAAAACGCCGCCAAGTACTCGGATGCGGGAACGACCGTCACATTTGGCATAACGCCGGATGCGGGCGCGGGCACAATCGACATAAGTGTTGAGGACGAGGGCATCGGCATGAACCAGGAATCCGCAGCTCACGCGTTTGAACGGTTCTACCGCGCCGACAACGCACGCGATGCCGGCGCGCAGGGCTCGGGTCTGGGGCTTGCCATTGCCAAGTGGATCGTCGATAGCCATGGCGGCGTCATCGGCGTGACCTCGGTCGAGGGCGTCGGCAGCCGCTTTACGATTCACCTGCCGCGGTAGGAAGCCCCTCGGCATAAATAAAGGGATAGGGCCACGCGGCCCTATCCCTTTTTGCTAGCTATGGCAGCTTGTGCGCTACTCGCGGCACAGATGCACGGCGAAGCCGGCGAACTCGCGCTTAAAGTACACGAGCTTGGTGCCGCCGTCGGGCAGCAGCACGCGCGACTCCTCGTTGACCTCGAGCCCGCGCTCGGCAAACCACTTCTCAGCTGCATCGATGTCGTTAACGGCAAAGCCGATGTGGCCCTTGGTGCCACGACCGTTCTGCTTCATGATCTCGACCAGCGAATCGTTAAAGTACGAAACCGGGGTCTCGATGACGGGCAAGCCCATCATCGTCGAGAACAGCTCCGCGATCTCCAGGGCGTCTGCCGGGTCGGCGGCGTTAATGCCCACATGGGCAACGCGCATGCCAAAGAGCTCGACCGGGTTGGCGTTCTGCTCACTCATACAGGCAGTGCCTACTGAGCCATGACGTCGAGAACGGCCTTCTCGGCAGCGACGCGGTTCATGCCGGTCATGAAGGGCACGCCGCTCACGTACGGGCAGGTGAGGCCTTCGGGGGCAACGGTGGTGGCGATCAGCAGGTCGGCGCCCTCGTCGCAGTAGTCCTTGGCCTCGGAGATGGCGCACTGCACGATCTCGTACTTGTCGGCGTAACCGTTGGCGTCGAGCAAGGTGGCGACCTTCTGGGCAACGAGCGTGGAAGTAGCAGCGCCAGCACCGCAAGCCAAAACGATCTTCTTCATAGGTAATGTCTCCCTTCATGGTTTACTTTAGGTAAGTGTACCGCAGCGAGCGATGGCGCTCGGCCTCGATGCACTTTTATGCCAGTTTGCTTGCGCGCTGCGTATAATACATCTAGTACGTGTTGTCATACCGCTCGCTTTATGAGCGACTAAGGACCCCAATATGCCCGATTCCCGCACCCTCTGGACCGCCGTCGTTATCATCTGCATCGCCGTGTCGGTGTTCTTTAGCGTCAAAAAACGCACCACGTTCAAGCGTCTGCAGCAGCTTATGGCTGCCAAGCAGTGGGACGAGTTCGATCGTTTGCTCGACGGCAAACTCACCAGCATGCTGTACCCGCGCTACAACCGCGACTACCTGCGTCTGAACTCCTATCTGCTGCGCGAGGACCACGAGCGCGCCAGCGAGATGTTCGACCTGCTGCTGGGACTCAATCTCCCCAAGATGCAGCGCGTCGACCTGGTGATTAAGGCCTTTAACTACTATGTTGGCCAGGAGGACCGCAAAAAGTCCAAGGAGCTTCTGCACGAGATCAAGGGCTTTGAGGGCGGTCAGGCCGAGGCGGTCGCGCACGAGTGCCAGCTGATGTACGACACGATGATCCTCAAGCGCCACAACGACATTCCCGAGCTGGAGCGCATGCTCGAGGATGCCGGTGACGACAAGGTCAAGAGCTGCCGCCTGGAATACCTGTTGGCCCTGCAGTACAAGAACAAAGGCGACGAAGCCAAGTTCCAAGAGTTCCTGGAGAAGTCAGGCCAACACTCGATGGCCGTCAACGCGTAACGGACGGCTTGTGCTAGACTTCTAGTCTCACGGGGGCGTGGCGGAATTGGCATACGCAGGAGACTTAAAATCTCTCGCCGCAAGGATTGTGGGTTCGAGTCCCACCGCCCCTACCATGTGATTGCTTGCGAGCCCGTGTTCCCCAGGGATGCGGGCTCGCTTCTTTTAGATGCCGGTGAGACTCGAACCCGCGAGGGGGCGAGCGTTAAGCGGACGCGCAGCGTCCGTAGCGAGCCGGCGAGGGCGCCGACAGGCGGCCGAAGCCGGTGCGTATTTGCGCAGCAAATGCGCGGACGTCCCACCGCCCCTACCACGTATTGTTTGCGAGCCCGTGTCCCCCAGGGATGCGGGCTCGTTTCTTTTACACGCCGGCGGGGCTATAAGTTGCGGTGGAATAGATCCTGTTTATACCGTTTACCAGCTTATTTAGGAACTATTTCACCGCAACTCAGAGGAAGACGGTTAAAGAGCACTCAGGCTCGGGGTCCAGGCGATGGTGGGGGTCGCGCCGTCGAGAGTCTCGTTGATGGTGGCGGCCATGCCAGCGAGTAGGCTGTTCTCGCTTACGGTGAGCGTCTTGTAGCCGCCGGCTCGCATGAGCTCGCGAATCACCACGGCGCCGGCCAGAATCACGCCCGCGCGTTTGGGCTGTACACCCGGTAGCGCGGCGATACCTTCCACATCCAGCGTAGACATACGATCGATGGCGGCCGAGACCTGCTCCAGCGACAGCTCGCGTAGGTGTACAAAGCTCGAATCGTACGGTTCCAGCTCGTGGACCAGCGCCACCAGCGTAGTCACCGTGCCACCCACCGCGACCAAGCGTTCGGCGCGCTCAAAGTCGACAGGTAGGCCCTCAAAGTAAGCCCCGAACTGCTCGCCCGCCCATGCGCCAGCGGCGGCAAGTTCACTGTCCGTTGGCGGCAGCGCAGAGAAAAACCGCTCGGTCACGCGACGGCAACCGATGTCCAGCGAACGCGTTCCCTCCAGCGCAAAGACCCCGCGCTCCGGCGCGTACACGCCCGTCGCGAGCTCCGTAGAGCCGCCGCCCGAATCGGCGACGATAATGCGTTCACCGGCAAAGTCGTGCGCCACGCCAAAAAATGTCAGGCGTGCCTCGACCTCGCCCGGAATCACCTGCGGTTCGAGCCCCAGCCCGCGCAGGCCGTCCAGCAGCAATGCGGCGTTGGACGCATCGCGCGCGGCACTCGTGCAGGTGGTGCAGATGCACGCGGCGCCAAAGTCGCGCGCCTCGTCCACAAACATGCGGCATGCGGCGAGTACGCGCTCAACGGCCGCCTCGCAAAAGCGGCCCGTCGCGTCGACGCCCTCGCCCAGATCGGTAATCTCGGTATGCTTGGACGATTCCACGATCGCCCCGGCCTCGACCTGCGCCAGCACCAGTCGCGACGACACCGTTCCCAGGTCGATCGCGGCCACCTTATATCGTTTGCAATCTGCCATTGCGGCCCCCCTCCGGGCGCTACTCGCCTACTCGCCGCTGGACGCGACCGTCTGACCCTCGACGCCGTTAAATCCAAACAGCATGTCGAGCGTCTGAATGTACCACGGCGCGTCCTTGCCGACTTCTTCGATCTCCTTGGCCACCTCGCTGGCCTTCTTGGCGTTCGACGACTTCTTTTCAGCCGACGACGAGTCCGAATCATCGTCCAGGCCCAAGACATCAATCCTAGTCTCGCCGGGCATCACCAAGCCCAGGTCCTCGGATGCCGCATCCTTGATACCCTCCTCCGAGAGCAGCTTGTCGACGCTTTTTTGCAGCCCATCATTGTATTGCTGGCGAATCTCGACCTGCTTGGTCAAGATATCGCTCGAACGCTTTGCCACGTACAGGTCGCGCACGGGGAAATACAGGCTCACGAGCACCAGGGCAACGACGATGCCGATGAATAGCCCTCGCTGAGGACCGTGGGTAAAGTCGTAGATCGCCTTGACCACCGCGTTGTCGTTGGCGTAGTGCATAAAGTCCGAGCCCGAAAAACGGTTCGAGGGCCTGCTCGACCTATCGTGCGTTTGAGCCGACGAGCGCTGAGCATGCGACGAACGTGCCGGGCGCACTGGTCCATCTGTCGAAGTATTCACTTGAGCATTGGGGCGCGAGGTACTTGTCGGGCGCTGCATGGAGCGGTCGGCGCCAGCGTAGGCGGACCCACCGAGCTGCACCGTGCGCGCACGACGAGGTGACGGCTCACGCGAACCGGCGGAATAGTACCTGTTGTCGTAAATCTGATCCATGTGCGCCTTGTGCGGTTGAGGTTTGTTTGCGCTAAGTATTCTAGTTATAGCACGAGCGCGCGCACCGCCTTCGCCAGCCTTTGCTCGACATAAAAAAGGCGCTGAGCCGTATGGCCCAGCGCCCATAGCGCTTTGCGGCATCCAGCCAAGGCGAGGCGGAACCGAGTCAGCCTCCCCCTCGCCAAATTTGCCCGTTTAGCGAATGTTGTAGAACGCGGCCTTGCCGGCGTAGCGCGCGCTACCCTCGAGCTCGTCCTCGATGCGGATGAGCTGGTTGTACTTGGCGATACGGTCGCTGCGGCACGGGGCGCCCGACTTGATCTGGCCGGCGTTGACGCCCACGACCAGGTCGGCGATCGTGGAGTCCTCGGTCTCGCCGGAACGGTGGCTCACGATGCAAGCGTAGCCGGCCTCCTTGGCGGTCTCGATGGCCTCGAGTGACTCGGTAAGCGTGCCGATCTGGTTGACCTTGACCAGGATCGCGTTGGCGGCACCCAGCTCGATGCCCTTCTTGAGGCGCTCGGTGTTGGTGACGAACAGGTCGTCGCCCACCAGCTGCACCTTGTTGCCAATGCGACGGGTAAGCTCGACCCAGCCGTCCCAGTCCTCCTCGGCCATGCCGTCCTCGATGGAGATGATGGGATAGGTGTCGACGAGCTTCTCCCAGTAATCGACCATCTGAGCGCTCGTGTACTCCACGCCCTCGCCCTTGAGCTCGTACATGCCGGTCTCGGCGTTGTAGAACTCGGTCGAGGCCGGGTCCATGGCGTACATGAAGTCGACGCCGGGCTTAAAGCCGGCCTTCTCCACGGCCTTGGTGATGTACTCGAACGGCTCGGCATTGGTCTTGAGGTTGGGGGCAAAGCCGCCCTCGTCGCCCACGCCGCCGCCCAGGCCGGCCTCGTGCAGCACGCCCTTGAGGGTGTGGTAGACCTCGGCGCACCAACGCAGGCCCTCGGCAAAGCTCGGGGCGCCCACCGGCATGATCATGAACTCCTGGAAGTCGACGTTATTGTCGGCATGCACACCGCCGTTGAGGATGTTCATCATGGGCGTGGGCAGCAGGTGGGCATTGACGCCGCCCAGATACTGGTACAGCGACAGGCCCGCCGACTCGGCAGCGGCGCGGGCAACGGCCAGCGACACGCCCAGGATGGCGTTGGCACCGAGCTTGGTCTTGTTGGGGGTACCGTCCGCGGCAATCAGCGCGGCATCGACGGCGCGCTGATCGAAAGCGTCGAGGCCCACGACGGCGTTAGCGCACTCGTTGTTGACGTGCTCGACGGCCTGCGAAACGCCCTTGCCCAGGTAGCGGCCCTTGTCGCCATCGCGCAGCTCGCAGGCCTCAAAGGCGCCGGTCGAAGCACCCGAAGGCACCATCGCGCGGCCAAAGCTGCCGTCCTCGAGCACGACCTCGACCTCGACGGTGGGATTGCCGCGGCTGTCGAGCACCTCGCGACCGTAGACGTCCAAAATATCGCTCATGTTGTCTCCCTCTCACTTGGAAACGGATTGAATGCTTGGCGACACGGCTTGCACGCTGCAGCGGCGCGCAGGTTCATAAGTTAGCCTTGTCGCACTTTTTGCATTATGCCCTAAGTTAGCCAAGGGATACAATCTTTTTATAAAAATAATGGGAGCAATGGGACAAGTCCGTCCCGTCGCTCCCGCGGTTATTACTCCCCTGCCTTTGCGACATCCCAGAGGTCGTTGAGGCCATGGGTCGAAAGCTCGGCAAGATCCACGTGGGCATCGGCCGCCATCTGCTCCATTGCGGCCCAGCGGCGACGGAACTTGGCCGTGCTCGCGCGCAGGGCGCTCTCGGCGTCAATCCCCTCTTTGCGCGCAACGTTGACTAGGGCAAAGAGCAAGTCGCCAAACTCCATCTCGCGCTCGGGCGAGCCGGGCTCCTCGGCCTCAAACTCGGCACGCTCCTCGGCAACCTCGTCCCAAACATCCTGGACCGTCTCCCACTCAAAGCCCACGGCAGCCGCCTTGCGTGACACCTTCTGAGCCTGCATCAGCGCCGGCAGATGCGTGGGCACGCCGTCGAGCAGGCCCTCGGGCGCAGCCTCACCCGCCGCTACGGCCTTGTCCTTGGCGGCCTTCTCGGCAAGCTTAACCTCGTCCCAAATCTTTAGCACCTCGTCGGAGTTGTCGGCATCCGCATCGCCAAACACGTGTGGGTGACGACGGATGAGCTTGGCGTCGATATCGCGCGCCACGTCGGCCAGCGTAAACTCTCCGGCGTCCGCCGCGATCTGCGCATGCAACACTACCTGCATGAGCACGTCGCCCAGCTCCTCGCGCAGATGCGCCGCGTCGTCGGCCTCGATGCAGTCGAGCGCCTCGTAGGCCTCCTCAATCATGTTCTTGCCGATGCTCTGATGTGTCTGCTCGCGATCCCACGGGCAGCCATCGGGCTGACGCAAGCGCCAGATGGTCTGTACCAGATGTTGAAGCTCGGCCGACGCATCGACCAGCGTGGACAGATCGCGCGAGCCCTCGGCATTTTGCTGAGCCATGTGCTGCGCCATGGTTATTCCTCCTCCAGGATCACGTGACGGAACACGCCGCCCTCGTAGATGCCGTAGCTGTGCGTTCCGTCCTTGGGAATGCTCACGCTGCCGGGGTTGAAGAGCCACAGGCCCGGGTGCGCGGCGCTTTCTTCGTTAACCTTGATGTGCGTGTGGCCGTAGACGAGCGCGGAGCCCTCGGGCAGCGCGGGCGCGTGGTCAACGCTGTTGTGCACGCCGGCGCCAAAGACGTGGCCGTGCGTCAGGAACAGCTCGCGGCCGGTCTCGTCGAACAGGGTGGCGTAGTCGGCCATGACGGGGAAATCGAGCACCATCTGGTCGACCTCGGCGTCGCAGTTGCCGCGCACCGCGATGATGCGGTCGGCCAGGGCGTTGAGCAGCGGAATCACGCGCTTGGGGGCGTAATCGCGCGGCAGGTCGTTACGCGGTCCGTGGTAGAGCAGGTCGCCCAGTAGCACGATGCGGTCGGGCTGCTCGGATTCGATAGCGGTGCAGAGGCGCTCGGCCCAATATGCCGAGCCGTGGATGTCAGAGGCGATGAGGTATTTCATGGGAAGATCCTTTCGAATGGGGTTGATATGGCTGGGCGCAGAATGTCGCCACCAGCCGCGTTACTCAAATCGCAGTGCCGCGCTCTGGGCCGCCTGCATCACGCGTTGGAGCGGCACATTGTGCTCGCGGGCAAGGCGGGCGCAGTCCTCGTACTCGGGCGCCGCGCGCTCACTGCCGTCGGGTAGGGTGGCCACCTTGACGGATACCTCGCCCCATGGCGTCGTTACGCGCTCAAAGCGGCGTGGCAGGCAAACGCGCTCCATGACCTGGCGACGAATGCCGTTGGTCGTGGTTTCCAAAAAGATAATCGTCTGCAGGCGTTCGATATCCTCGTGCGAGCAGATCACCTGCAGCTGCCAACCGGGGCGGCCTTTTTTGCAGTAGAGGGGCAGCCAGTGCACCTCGCGCGCACCCGCCTCGCGCAGGCGGTCGGCAGCGTAGGCGAGCACCTCGGGCGATGCGTCGTCGATATCGCATTCCAACTTGACGATGGTTTCGGGTGCATCGGTCTCGCGGGACAGCGGGGATGTGCTATCGCATGGCATACGGTCCGACTCCTTTCCGCACGGGCTCGTTTTGTTCATCCAAACGCTAGCACATCGGACGTGGCACAGGCGTGACTTTCGTCCGTCGCCGCCCTCGCCCCTATCCAAACATGTACATCAGCCTCCAAACATGTCATTTTCTGCAGCTTTTGGAGGCTGATGTACATGTTTTGAGAGCGCAAGCGAGGCCGCGCCGCGCACCGCACAGCCTTTCCAATCGATTTCGAGCTCCGGCGTGCCCGGCGTGTTAAAAGCTACACCATTACAATGGAGCGGATTCGCTTGACGCAAAGGAGCTGCCATGTCTGCTTGCCCGATGGTCGATTGCCATACCCACACCTCGTTTTCGGACGGACATGCCTCGTTTGAGGACAACGTCCGTGCCGCTGCTGCGGCCGGCTGCCGCGTCATGGTCTCGACCGATCACCTCACCCTGCCCGCCAGCATGGACGCCAACTGCGAAGTACAGGTTGTCGAGGGTGACCTGACGGCACATCGTCTGGCCTTTGAGGACGCCCGCAAACTCGCCGCGCAGATCGCTCCGGAGCTCACCTTTATCTACGGTTTTGAATGCGATTGGTACGAGGGTTGCGAGCCCTTGGTAGAGCGCTGGTCCCAGGGCGCCGTCGTACGCCTTGGCAGCGTGCATTGGATTGGCAACCCAGGCGATATCATGACCGGTGCCGCGGGTACGGCGAAAACGGAAAACGTCGCTCGCCCCGATACACCCGATTCCCTTTGCGGTTGGATCGACGACGACACCGACCTGCACGTTTGGGAAAACCTGGGCGTGCGCGGCGTGTGGGAGCGCTACGTCGACGACTGGTGCCGCGCCTGCGAAAGCCCACTTAACTTTGATGTGATGGCTCATCCCGACCTGGTCATGCGCTTTTCGAAGGAAGGCTTTGCGCCCGACTTTGACCCCGCACCGTTTTGGCAGCAGATGGCCGAGTGCGCGCACGATACGGGTCGCCGCGTTGAGGTCTCGACCGCCGCACCCCGCAAGGGCCTCGACGACTACTATCCCGCGACTGGGCTGTTGCGTTGCTTCGCCCACGCCGAGGTACCGATTACCTTTGGCTCGGACGCGCACCGCGCCTGCGACATCTGCTGGAACATCCGCGAGGCCCAGGCCCACGCCTACGACTGCGGTTATCGAACCTTCGATATCCCCCACCCCACCGGCGAATGGCAACCCACGCCCCTCGCCTAACTAGTCGTTTAAGAACGTCCCCAATGACTAGTGGCGGCGGGCGTTGAGTTCGCCGGCTAGCTCGTCGAGGGTGATGCCGTAGCGCTCGAGCGTCACGAGCAGGTGGTAGACCAGGTCGCCGGCCTCGTAGCGGATGTGATCGTGATCGTTATCCTTGCAGGCCATGATCACCTCGCTCGCCTCCTCGGCAAGCTTCTTGAGCAGCTCGTCCTCGACGTCGGTCAACAGACGAGCGGTATAGCTCTCCTGCGGCGATGCATCACGACGACCGTGAATCACCTCGGCGAGCCCCGTCAGCGTCTCACCGATATTTCCATCCTGAACGTTTGCGGTGCGCACACCCATAGTTCAATCCTTTCTGGTTGGCCGAGCGTCTAATCGAGCGCCCGCCCTACGCGAGTTTCTTAAAGAAGCAGGTACGGTTGCCGGTATGGCAGGCCGGACCCGGCGAGTCAACCTTGACCAGCAGCGTATCGCTATCGCAGTCGGCCCAAAGCTCCTTGACCTCCTGCATGTTGCCACTCGTCGCGCCCTTGTTCCAGAGCTCCTGACGGCTGCGGCTCCAAAACCACGTGGTACCGGTCTTGAGCGTCAGCCCCACCGATTCCTCGTTCATCCAAGCAACCATAAGCACCTCGCCGGTGTCATATTGCTGAACCACACAAGGAATCAGCCCGTGGGCGTCGTACGTAAGTTTTGAAGGATCGGTTATCTCTTCCATTTCTCTCCCCAAATTCAAACTTCGCAGGTCGGCGAGGGTTGTCCAGGTGCCCGAGATTCCGAGCGACAAGCCCGACGACGCGTACTTAAAGTACGCGAGGAGGGTTGGAGCCGGAAGGTCGGGCGCCTGGGCAAGCCGCAGCGCTAGAAGTCCAACCTGACAGGGATGCCTTGAGAGGCCATATATTCTTTGACTTCGCGAATGCTGAAAGTTCCAAAGTGAAAGACGCTGGCCGCCAGTACGGCGTCGGCTTCGCCCTCGATCACGCCCTCGGCAAAATGCTCGAGCGTGCCCACGCCGCCGCTTGCGATCACCGGGATCGGCACCGCGCGCGCCACGGCGCGGGTGAGTGCCAGGTCGAAGCCAGCCTTGGTGCCGTCGCGATCCATGCTGGTGAGCAAGATCTCACCGGCGCCGCGACGAGTCGCTTCCTCGGCCCACGCCACCGCATCGATACCCGTGGCGTTGCGACCGCCCGCCGTGAAGACCTCCCACTTGTCGGCATCCGGCTGACCGGGCAGGCCCACGCGCTTGGCATCAATCGCCACGACCACGGCCTGGCTGCCAAACGCCGCGGCGGCCTGGCTGATCAACGACGGATCGCGCACGGCGGCAGAGTTAAGCGACACCTTGTCGGCACCGGCGGCAACCATGGTTCGCATGCCCGCCAAGTCGCGGAAACCGCCGCCCACGGTATAGGGAATAGCGAGCTCCTCGGCCGCGTGCGCCGCCATCTCGATGGTCGTCGCGCGGTTGTCGCTCGTCGCGGTAATGTCCAAAAATACAACCTCGTCTGCACCCTCGCGGTCGTAGGCGCGCGCCAGCTCCACCGGGTCGCCAGCATCGCGCAGGCTCACAAAGTTGACGCCCTTGACCACGCGGCCGTCCTTAACATCCAGACAGGGAATCACGCGTTTGGCAAGCATGGGCTACTCCTTCCCTCGGGCGGCGGCCAACGCCTGGGCCAGCGTAAAGTTGCCCTCGTAGAGCGCACGACCGGTAATGGCACCCTCGATGGCATCCTCGCCCACCGCGGCCAGTGCGCGGATATCGTCGAGCGTCGAGATGCCGCCCGAAGCCACGACGGGAAAGCCCGCGACCTCGGCCACATGGCGATACGCCGCCACGTCGATGCCCGTCTGCATGCCATCGCGCGCGATGTCGGTATACACCAGATGCTTAAAGCCCAGCTCGGTGAGCTGCGCCACGGCATCGTCGAGCGCCACACCCGCGCCGTCGCGCCAACCATTCACCTTGACCTGGCCGTCACGGGCGGCAATGTCTGCCACCAGTAACTCGCCAAAGCCTTGCGCCGCCACCTCGGCAAATCCCGGCTCGGTCACGAGCACCGTGCCTAGCGCGATGCGACGCGCGCCGTAGCCGGCCAGCTCGTCGATGCGCGCGAGCGAACGAACGCCGCCGCCCACGTCCGCGGACAGACCGTCGACGCCGCAGATGGCCTTAATCGCTGCCGAGTTGGCAGCGCACGCGTCCTCGTCCTCGCCAAAGGCAGCGGACAGGTCGACGACGTGCACCCAACTCGCGCCCTGCTCGGCAAAGGAGCGGGCAACGGCCACGGGGTCGTCAGAATACACCTTACAGCGGCTCCGGTCGCCGCGCTCCAGGCGCACGACCTTGCCGCCAATCAAATCGATTGCGGGAAACAGAATCATCGGCCGGCCCCCTCGACGATGCTCACGAAGTTCTTAAGGATGCGCTGACCCAGCGCAGAGGATTTCTCGGGATGGAACTGGCAGCCCCACACGTTGCCGTGGCGCACGACGCACGGGAAGCTCCGTGTATAGTGCGTGCGCGCCAACACATCGGCGGCATCGACGTCGTCGGCCACCGCGTAGCTGTGAGTGAAATACATGTTGGCGCCCTCGGCAAAACCGGCAAGCAACGGATCGGCCGCACCGGCGGGCGTCATGCGCACCTGGTCCCAGCCCACGTGCGGGACCTTCAGACGGCTCGACTCCAGGTGCGTGCACGAGCCACGCATGATGCCCAGGCCATCGACCCAGGGACCACCGGCCTGCTCGGAGGCATCGTCGTCCGCGTCCGCGTCCTCGTTCGCAGGCACGCCCTCGTTGCCGCGCTCAAAAAACAGCTGAAGGCCCAGGCAGATGCCGAGCAGCGGAGTTCCGGCGGCAACGGCATCGAGCACGGCCACCTCCTCGCCGCTCTGACGCATAAAGGCGATCGCGTCATAGAACGCACCCACGCCCGGGATGACCAGGCCGTCGGCGTTGCGGATCTGCTCCGGATCGTCCGACGTGCAGGCGGCAGCACCGGCGCGCGCAAGCCCGCGCACGACGCTCGACAAGTTGCCCTTGTGGTAGTCGACCACCACGATCTTCGGTTCGCCCACGCGACCCCTCCACTTCTCATCATCCAAAACCACCACAAAGAGGACAGGCATCTTCGTGGTGGTTTTACCCTTGTGACGGTTACAGCGAGCCCTTGGTGCTGGGGATACCCTGCACGCGGGGATCGAGTTCGCAGGCGCGGCGCATCGTGCGGCCCACGGCCTTAAAGGCGGCCTCGATAATGTGGTGCGAATTGCCGCCCGCCAGCTCGCGCACGTGCAGCGTGAGCTTGGCATCGCGCGCAAAGGCATAGAAGAACTCGACGGCCAGCTCGGTATCAAAGCTGCCCACGCGCTCAGTCGGCACGGGCAGCTCGCAATAGGCCTGCCCGCGACCCGAGATATCCACGGCGGCCATCACGAGTGTCTCGTCCATGGCGATCGCCGCGTCGGCAAAGCGCGTAATACCCGCCTTGTCGCCCAGCGCCTGGCAAAACGCCTCGCCCAGCACAATGCCCGTGTCCTCAACGGTGTGGTGCGCGTCGACCTCGACGTCGCCCACCGCATGCACCGTCAGATCGAACAGGCCATGGCGGCCAAAAGCGTTGAGCATGTGGTCGAAAAACGGCACGCCGGTCGAGATATCGCACACGCCAGATCCGTCCAGGTCGAGCTTTACGACAATGTCGGTCTCGCCCGTCTTGCGGGTTACCTCGGCATAGCGGTCCATCTACATCTCCTCCTTCACCAGCGCGGCAAACGCGGCCAGCACCTCGTCGTTTTCCTGCGGCGTACCCACAGTGATGCGCAGACAGTCCGCAAGCCCCGGCGCGTAGCTAAAGTCGCGCACCAAAATCGAATACTCGTCGCGCAGACGCTCGCGCACGTGCGTGGCATGCGGCGTGCGCACGAGCACAAAGTTCGCCGCGCTCGGCCATGCCTCCACGGGCATGCCCTCGGTAGCCATCGCGCGCAGGGCGCACAGCTCACGCTCGCGCTCGGATGCGACCTGCGCCACCACGGGCGCGTACGCATCGCGGGCACGCACGCAGGCAAGCGCGGCGGCCTGGCTCAGCACGTTAACCGAGTAGATCTGGCGAATCGCCGCGAACACGTCGATGACCTCGGGCGCCGCAATCACATAGCCCAGGCGCGTGCCGGCGGCGCCAAACGCCTTGGACAGCGTATGCAAAATCACCAGGTTGGGATGCTCGGCGATAAGGCCTTGCGCCGTGGTTGCCGCGCCAAACGAATCGTCGGCAAACTCAACGTAGGCCTCGTCGACCATGACCATGCCGGGACACGCATCGCACAGCGCCGCGACAAAGTCGAGCGGCGCCGCATCACCCGTGGGGTTATTGGGCGAGGTCACGATTGCCAGGTTGCACTCGGGCGCCGCCGCAAGCACGGCTGCCTGGTCGAGCTCAAAGGTCGCCGGGTCGCGCCACACGTCGCGTACCTCGGTCTGGCAGAGCGACGCAAAGAACGCGTACTCGCTAAAGCACGGCGGGCAGTTGAGCAGGGTCCGTCCCGCGCCGCCAAACGCCAGCAGGTAGTTATAGAGCAGCTCGTCGCCGCCGTTTCCCACGCAGATGTTCTCGCGCGTCACGCCATGCCAGGCAGCAAGCTCGTCGCGCAGGTCGTTCGACATGGGATCGGGATAGCGATTGAGCGGCGTGGCAGCCAGGGCCGCGTCGACCGCCTCGCGCACGCCGGCCGGCACGGGATAGGTGTTCTCGTTGGCCGAAAGATTGATGCGCGTGGGCGTAAAGTTGGGATCGTAGGGCTCGATACCGGCCAAGTAGGGCTGGACGAGCTCCTTCATGCGCGGCGTGAGTTCGGCCATGTTAGGCCTCCTCGCCGGTCGCGCCAGCGCCATCCGCGCCTGCAGCCGCCAGGTCCACGCCCTCGGCAACCGTCACGGTCGTATCGCCCGGCCAGGCGACCTTGGTCAGGTCGGTCGCGGCCAGAGACTCGGCACTCACGGCATCCTCGCCCTGCTCCAGCACACGGCGACGCAGAGCGGCGGAAAGCGCGTGCGCCCACAGGCCCTCGGCCTCGGCCAGGCGCTGCGTAGCGGGAGCATCGGAGAGCAGGCCTTCGGGCGTATAGCAAATGACACTCGAGCGCTTAACGAACTCTTCGACCGAAAGCGGGTTGGAGAACATGGCCGCTGTCTCTTATACACATCTGACGCTG
>URPB01000018.1:0-27042 GCA_900549575.1 uncultured Collinsella sp. | reverse complement strand
CCTCTTCGTCGGCAGCGTCAGATGTGTATAAGAGACAGGCCCTGACCCAGGCCCGCCTGGTCGCCGGCGTTCGCGTCGATTCCGATCTTTCGGCCGAGGACCTGCAGGAGCTCGTCGAGACCTTTAAGGGCATCTTCTCCGAGAACGTCGAGGCGACCCTGTATCCCGAGCTCGAGGTCGCCGACGGTAAGCCCGTTTTCCCGCACGATCCGGAGCTCCAGCTGCGCCTTGCCATCCAGGCCGTCTTTGGCAGCTGGATGAACGAGCGCGCCTGCATCTACCGCAAGCAGCACGGCATTTCCGACGAGCTCGGCACCGCCGTCAACGTCCAGGCCATGGCCTTTGGCAACAAGGGCGAGACCTCTGCGACCGGCGTCGCCTTTACGCGCAACCCGGCCGACGGCACCAAGGAGTTCTATGGCGACTTTTTGGTGAATGCCCAGGGCGAGGACGTCGTCGCCGGCATCCGAAACACCGAGCCCATCGCCGACCTCAAGACCACCTCGGGCCTCGAGTCCGCAGGCGAGGAGCTCGAGCGCGTGTTCCTGACGCTCGAGGATCATTACCGCGATATGTGCGATATCGAGTTCACCATCGAGCAGGGCAAGCTCTGGATGCTCCAGACCCGCGTGGGCAAGCGCACCGCCACTGCCGCCCTGCGCATTGCTATCGAGATGGTCGAGGAGGGCCTGATCACCCGCGAGGAGGCTGTGAGCCGCATCGATCCCGCGCAGCTCGACCAGCTCCTGCACCCGCAGTTCGACGCCTCCAAGAAGTACGAGGCCCTGGCCAGCGGCCTTAACGCCAGCCCTGGTGCCGCCGTGGGCGAGGTCGTGTTCTCGAGTGATGACGCCGTCGCGCGCGCCAACGAGGGCCACAAGGTCATTCTGGTCCGCTGGGAGACCAACCCCGACGACCTGAAGGGCATGGTCGCCGCCGAGGGCATCCTGACCAGCCATGGCGGCAAGACGAGCCATGCCGCCGTTATCGCCCGCGGCATGGGTACGCCCTGCGTCTGCGGTGTCGAGCGCTTCCATATCGACGCTGCCGAGAAGGTCGTGCACATCGAGGGCAGCGACCGCGTGCTGCGCGAGGGTGATGTCATCTCCATCGACGGTACCCAGGGCATCGTCGTCGACGGCGCCGTCGACCTGGTTTCGGCCGAGCTCACCGGCGACCTGGACACCATCCTGTCCTGGGCCGATGAGATCCGTTTGGACGAGACCGACGGTCACGCCAACCACGTGCGCGTCAACGCCGACAACCCCGAGGATGCCGAGCTCGCTCTTGAGTTTGGCGCCGAGGCCATCGGTCTGTGCCGCACCGAGCACATGTTCCTGGGCGATCGCAAGAACATCATCCAGAGCTTTATCCTGTCTGACGATGAGGCCGTGAAGCAGCAGGCCCTGGCCGACCTGCTCAAGGTTCAGACCGAGGACTTCCTGGCGATGTTCAAGACCATGTCCGGTCGCGATGTGGTCGTCCGCCTGCTCGATCCGCCGCTTCATGAGTTCCTGGATAATCCTCGCGAGCTCGAGGTCGCCATCACCAAGAAGGAGGCCGCCGGCGCTCCTGAGGAGGAGCTCACTGCCCTGCGCGCCCGCCTGCGTCGCATTGACAGCATGGTCGAGTCCAACCCGATGCTCGGCCTGCGTGGTGTGCGCCTGTCCGTCGTCTTTAGCGATCTGCCTCTCATGCAGGTTCGCGCCGTTGCCACGGCTGCTGCCCGCCTTATCAAGGAGGGCGTCGACCCACGCCCCGAGATCATGGTTCCGCTCGTTTCCATCACGGCAGAGCATGTCCAGACCCGCGAGGTCATTGAGCGCGTAATCGCCGAGGTTTCCGCCGAAGAGGGCGTCGAGCTCAACATTCCCGTGGGCACGATGCTCGAGCTGCCGCGCGCCTGTATGGTCGCCGACGAGATCGCCCATCATGCCGACTTCTTCTGCTTTGGCACCAACGACCTCACGCAGACGACCTTCGGCTTCTCTCGTGACGATGCCGAGGCCAAGTACATCCCGCTGTACATGCACAAGAAGATCCTGAAGGACAATCCCTTCGAGACCATCGACACGGCGGTGCTGGAGCTCGTGCGCTTGGCCGTCGAGAAGGGCCGCGCCACCAATCCCGACATGCACTTTGGCGTGTGCGGCGAGCATGGCGGCGACCCCAAGTCCATCAAGGGCCTGTTTAACGTGGCCGACGTGGACTACGTGTCCTGCTCGCCCTATCGCGTGCCCCTCGCGCGCCTGGCTGCCGCTCAGGCCAAGCTCGAGGCCAAGCGCAACGCCTAGCCCCCTGCGCATCGACGCCTAGCGTAGCGCCCCTTCATACCGCCCGTCTCATTCTTGAGGCGGGCGGTTATCATGTGCGGGTTTTTGTCTTTTTGTCTGCGTAAAAAATTGTTCTTGCAGTGCAAACCCGCGCGTGTATACTCGAATACGTTTGTTCAACTACGTGCCGGCCAAGGTGGTACGGCACCTCTAGAAGAGTAAGGAATTGCACATGGATTACATCCGCGCAATCGAGCGTCAGCAGATCCGCGAGGACATTCCTCAGGTTCGCGTCGCCGACAACGTCAAGGTTCACTACCGCATTAAGGAAGGCGACCGCGAGCGCATCCAGGTCTTCCAGGGCGACGTCATCCGCATGGCCGGCGCCGGTGCCCGCGAGACCTTCACCGTCCGCAAGATGTCCTTCGGTGTCGGTGTTGAGCGTACCTTCCCGCTTCACAGCCCCAAGATCGCCAAGCTCGAGGTCGTTCGTCATGGTCGCGTCCGTCGCGCCAAGCTGTACTACCTCCGCGACAAGGTGGGCAAGGCTGCTCGCATCCCCGAGAAGCGCTAAGAAGATCGCAGCGTCTGTCCACTCGTTTGGACACAAGGGTCACCTTCGGGTGGCCCTTCTTTTTATCTGATTTGCATGCAAGGAGGGCCTGGTATGGCCAATATGACGAGCTCGGTTTCGGCATCGCAGGTTGCCGGTGAGTTGGCGAGCGCTACGTTTGAGGAGATCCCCGCCCTCGTGGAGCATTATCGCGAGGACCCGCGCCAGCAGGTGATCAAGGCTTGCGAGCGTGCTCTTAAGCGCCATG
Organism: uncultured Collinsella sp.; assembly: GCA_900549575.1. Taxonomy (GTDB): domain Bacteria; phylum Actinomycetota; class Coriobacteriia; order Coriobacteriales; family Coriobacteriaceae; genus Collinsella. The sequence continues at coordinate 23,948 of URPB01000018.1, read as the reverse complement.
CCAAGGAACTTGCCGAGCGCGAGCGCGTCAATGACATGTACGAGCTTATGCATGAGCTTGGCGGCGATGGGGTAGTCGTTGGTGTCGACGAGGTGGGTCGCGGATCGGTGGCCGGTCCTTTGACGGTATGCGCCGTCTGCCTTCCTATGGAGCCGCGCGTCTGGGGCATCAACGATTCCAAAAAGCTCACGCCGGCGCGCCGCGAGTTGCTCTCAGTGAAGATTGCCGAGGTGGCGACGGCAATTGGTTTTTGCCATATCGCGCCTAAGGATATCGATGAGATGGGCATGGCCCGCGCCATTCGAGCCGCTGTCGCGGGCGCCGTGGCCGATACGGGGCTCGAGCCCGATTGCGTGCTTATGGACGGTAACCCCTTGGGCGCCGTTCCCAACGAGCGCGACGTGGTGAAGGGCGATGCCAAGATCGCCTGTATCGCCGCGGCGTCCATCATGGCCAAGGTCACGCGTGACGAGATGATGGTCGAGTACGACGCCGAGTATCCCGAGTACCATTTGGCCGAATCGAAAGGCTACGCAAGCCCCGAGCACATCGAGGCCATTCGCAAACATGGACTTTGTTCACTGCACCGCGTGAGCTTTTGCGGAAACTTTCTGCAGACTGAGCGCCTTTTCTAGGTCAATTGTGGAGACAGGGACCTCAGGGGTTTTATAAACCTGCTGGTAGCGGGCCGTATGCAACATCATTGCTGCGTACGGCCCGTTTTTTGACGGCATTTGGTCAGCTTTTGGTTTGCTTCCGGTACTTACCCGCATGAAAGGTGCCCTCATCATCGGGGCAATGCAGCGTGCGGGAAAGGAGACCCCATGAGTGCCGCAAGCAAAAAGAGCAAGACGCAGCAGCTCAAGGAGCGTTGGGAAAACGGCGAGCTCGACTGCGGGGCGATGACGCCCGAGTTTATCAAGGGACTCAGTCCCCGCGAACTGGGCATGCTGGGCGAGCTGATCACCATCGACTACTTTAACGAGCGCGGCTACACCTTGCTGGAGCAGGGTTATCGTTGCACCGAGGGCGAGGCCGATCTGGTGCTGCTCGATGAGCTCGACGATGTCGTGGTGATGGCCGAGGTCAAGACCAGACGCGTTGCACTGGATTGCAGCACGCGGGTCTTTCCCGAGGAGGCCGTGGACGCTCAAAAGCAACGCCGCTACCGCCGCATCGCAAGTTGCTATCTCATGGAGCATTATCCGCTCAAGGCGATTCGCTTCGATGCCGTGGGTGTCACCATTCGTGGCGGGCATATCGCCGAGATCGAGCATCAGTACAACGCGTTCGATTGGCAGGTGTCGTGATGGCGTTCGAGACGTTTGCCGTTCACGCGGCCTGCATCCGCGGCGTCGAGGCGATTCACGTCACGGTCGAGGTCTCGCTTGCCGGTGGCGTTCCGGGCATCCAAATGCTCGGCATTCCGAGTATGGAGGTGATGGAGTCACGCGGTCGTATTCGCTGCGCGATGCGCTCCGCCGGGTTCGAGATCCCACGCTCGGGCATTACGGTCAATCTGGCGCCCGGCGATATTCGCAAGACCGGTAGCGGCTTTGATCTGCCCATCGCCATCGCGGTTCTGGCGGCCGATGGGCAGATTCCCCGTGACAACCTCGATCGCTGCCTTATCGCCGGCGAGCTCGGCTTGGACGGTACGGTGCTTCCCGTCAAGGGCGAGGTGGCGTTTCAGCTGCTGGCTCGCGACATGGGGCTGTCCTTTATCGCCGGCAGGTCCGATCAGCATGTGCCGCTTGCGGGCGTTGATTGCGGCTTTATCGATCATCTGTCTCAGCTTGCTCGCGGCATGGGCGATGCCGTGCGTCATTATCTGGATTCCGAGGGTGTTGAGGCGACCTTTGAGCCCGAACTCGACTATGCCGATGTGCTGGGGCAGGAAGTCGCCAAGCGCGGCATGGCGCTTGCGGCCGCCGGCGAGCTCGGTTTGCTTATGATTGGGTCCCCGGGATCGGGCAAGACGATGCTCGCCCGTCGTATGACCGGCATCCTGCCCGAGCTTTCCGTTGAGGATCAACAGGAGGCGCTGTGCATCCATTCGGTCTTGGGTGAGAACATCGATGGCTTGTTGGCGGGGCACCGGCCCTTCCGCAGTCCCCACCACAGTATTTCGACCGCAGGCCTTATCGGCGGCGGGCGCCCGGTGCACCCGGGTGAGATCAGCCTTGCTCATGGCGGCGTGCTCTTTTTGGACGAGCTTGCCGAGTTTCCCACGGGTGTGCTGCAGACGCTGCGTCAGCCCATCGAACGCGGCTATGTGAGGATCGTGCGCGTCGACGGGGCCTTTACCTTCCCGTCGCGCTTTCAGCTGCTGGCTGCGAGTAACCCTTGCCCCTGCGGCTTCTTGGGTGATCGCGAGGTGCCGTGTCGCTGCTCGGCGGCGATGGTCGAGCGCTATCGGTCTAAACTGCGCGGTCCTTTGGCCGACCGTATCGACATGATGATCGATGTGACCCGTCCCGACCCCCAAGTGATTATCGAGGGTGCGGAGGGTATGTCGTCTGCCGAGTTACGTGACTACGTTGTGCGCGGTCGCGCTTTTCGCGCTTGGCGCGAATCCCGTATGGACGATGCGGATGCCGAGGCCGAGGATGACGAGACACGGTCCATTGACGGCGTCGTTTCGACCTTTGAGCTCGATGATGCGGCAGAGAAGTGTGTGCTCGGCCTGTCGAAGCGCACACATCTCACGGGTCGCGGCATCGTGCGACTGGTGCGTATCGCGCGTACAATCGCCGACGTCGCCGAGAGCGAGCAAGTGACGCAGGACCACGTGCTCGAGGCAGCGATGTACCAGGGAAGGAGGGACCAATGATGGCCGAGGGGACCTACGAGCTGCATCCAGGTGATGCGTTGTATCCCGAGATCGTTTTGGAGCTTTCTGATGTACCCCAGACGCTCTATGTGCGCGGCAACCCCGAGGTGCTTTCGACGCCCGCGGTCTCCATCATCGGCGCGCGCAAGGCCTCGCCGTATGGTCTTGCCGTGGCAGAGCTTGCGGCAAAGGTGGCGGTCGAGGCGGGAGTGACGGTAGTTTCGGGCGGCGCGGTCGGTTGTGACCAGGCCTCGGGTTGGGCTGCGGTCAACGCTGGCGGCAAACACGTCGTGGTGCTGGGGACGGGCGCCGACGTGGTCTATCCGCGCTCGAGCGCGGGGCTTATTACGCGCACGCTCGATACGGGTGGCGCGGTCGTGTCGATCTCCCCGTGGGGCATGGGTCCGCGCAAGTTTGCCTTTCCGCGCCGCAATCGCGTGATCGCGGCCCTGTCGCAAGCCCTCTTTGTATCCGAGGCGGGTATGCCTTCCGGGACGTTTTCTACAGCCGAGGCTGCTATGGATTTGGGGCGAGAACTTCTCGCTGTGCCGGGGTCGATCCTATCGCCCGAGTCGCGTGGCACGAATTACCTCATTGCGAACGGTGCCTGTTGCATCATCGACGAGGAATCTATCGAGATGGCTATCTCACGCATCTACGGCACTCTGCGCTACTCGCGCCCCGATGCTCCCGGCATTGCCGACCTGGATCAAACACAGCAGACCGTGATGCATGCGCTCATTGCCTCTCCGCTCAAGGTCGACGACATCGCGGCGCTCGTCTCGCTCGATGCTGTCGGCGTACTCAAACTCTTGGGTTCGCTTGAACTCGAGGGCCTTATCGAGCGCATGATGGATGGAAGGTATGCGCCCTCCAAGTTTGCCCTTCACGCCCAGACGCCCTTCGGTCACAATGGAAAACGTGTCAAATAGAAAGGTGTTTGCAGATGCAGTTCGATCAGGTGACGGTTATCGGTGGCGGTCTGGCGGGTTCGGAGTGCGCGATTCAGCTGGCAGACCGCGGGTTTGCCGTAAAGCTGCGCGAGATGCGCCCCCAGGTGAGCTCCCCGGCCCACCATACCGATCACCTGGCAGAGCTCGTCTGTTCCAATTCGTTTAAATCGACCCGTCCGGACTCTGCGGCGGGCTTGTTAAAGGCCGAGCTTGAGCGCATGGGTTCAGTCCTGCTCGATTGCGCCCATCGCGCGGCTGTTCCCGCCGGTGGCGCCTTGGCGGTCGACCGCGTCAAGTTTTCCGAGCTTGTCGAGGCCGAGGTTGCCGCCCGTCCCAATATCGAGGTCGTGCACGGCGAGGTCACGCAGATTCCCGAGGGCCACGTGGTCATTGCCGCGGGCCCGCTGTGTTCACCGGCGCTGAGCGAAGAGGTCATGAAGCTCGTCGGTGGCGACGCCCTTGCGTTCTTCGATGCCGCGGCGCCGATCGTCGATGCCTCCACGCTCGATATGGACGTGCTGTTTTCGCAGTCGCGCTACGAGGAGCAGGGGAGCGGCGACTATCTCAACGCTCCGCTCAACAAGGAGGAGTACGAGGCCTTTATCGAGGCACTTACCACGGCCGACCGCGTGGTGCTCAAAGACTTTGAGGGCGGCGATCTGTTTCAGGCCTGCCAACCTGCCGAGGAAGTTGCGCGCACCGGCAAGGACGCCATTCGCTTTGGCGCCATGAAGCCCGTCGGCCTCACCGACCCGCGTACCGGACGTCGCCCTTGGGCGGCGATTCAGCTGCGTGCCGAGAACAAGGAGAAGACCGCCTATAACCTGGTGGGCTTCCAGACCAACCTGACCTTTGGCGAGCAGAAGCGCGTCTTCCATATGGTGCCGGGCCTGGAGAACGCTGAGTTCTTCCGCTACGGTGTCATGCACCGCAATACCTTTGTCGACGCCCCGCACGTGCTCGATGGCACTTTTGCCGTGCCTGGTACCGGCGTGCGCCTGGCCGGTCAGATCACCGGCACCGAGGGGTACATGGAAGCCGTGGCGACCGGTCTGCTCGCGGCGCTCAACACCTATGCCGAGGCTATCGGCGCCGCGGGCGTCGAGTTGCCCCGCGTGGGCGCCCTGGGCGCGCTCGTGGGCTATGCGACCGATCCTGCCACCGTGGGCTACCAGCCCATGCATGTCAACTTTGGCCTGGTGCCGCCACTCGAGGATGGTAAGCGCCGCAGCAAGCGCGACCGCTACCAGGCCTATGCGGACCGTGCGCTCGAGGCCCTTGATGCCTATCTGGCCACTCGCCCCGATCTGTTTGGAGGCGACCGGTCATAGCCTTTGACCTGTACGACACCGTCGACTCGTTTATCGCCTATATCGCACGTGTCGAGGGGCTTTCTCCCAATACGGTGACGGCCTATGGCTCGAGGCTGGAGCGCTTTGCTGCCTGGTGCGAGCGCGAGGATATCGATGCTTTCGCTGCCGACGTGCGCACCATTCGTCGCTATCTTGCCGAGCTTTCGCGTGAGCAGGTGGCTCCCCGAACGCTTGCGGCGCATCTGTCGGCTATCCGATCGCTCTATCGATGGATGGCTGCCGAGGGGGTCGTGGAGGGCGATGCAGTCTCGGCGATCGCATCGCCCAAGCTGCCGCGTGACCTGCCGGGCGTCCTTACGACCCATCAGGTGGAGGCGCTGCTCAAGACGCCTGATACCTCAACACCCGCGGGACTGCGCGATGCGGCGATGCTCGAGCTGCTCTATGCCTCGGGCGCCCGTATCTCTGAGCTCGCAGCACTCAATGTGGAGTCCATTGCGTGGTCCGAACGCACGCTGCGCCTGTGGGGCAAGGGGAGCAAAGAACGTATCGTCCCTCTGTATCGTCGTGCGCTCGAGGCGACGCGTCTCTATATTGAGGAGGGGAGGCCGGAGTTGCTCGCTCAGGCAAAGCGTCGTGACCCCGCTACCGGGCCGCATCCGCTGCTTATATCGGCGCGCGGTAATCGCATGAGTGCCGCCATGCTCAGGCGGCGGTTTCATATGCTGGCGACGCTCGCCGGCATTCCGGCCGACATCGCCCCGCATGCGATGCGCCATACCTTTGCGACCGACTTGCTCGAGGGCGGCGCGGACCTGCGCTCGGTTCAAGAGCTGCTGGGTCATGCGAGCCTGTCCACGACGCAGATCTACACGCATCTCACGCCCGATCGGCTCAAACGTGCCGTGGCTCAAGCCCATCCCCGAGGCGAATAGTGGCTGGGACGTCCCGCGCCGCACTCAGGTGTGTGGTTTTGATTGCGGGTTGGCAGGAAGAAGCATTCCTGCTATCATTCATCGGGTTGCTTCACGGCAACATGTTTTTATCACGCACGCGCGGCTACTTCATACCGTGGTGCCCGGGCTTTGGTAGCACATGTCCGGGTTGGTTTTGGAGGATGACCCCGCGCGGAGGCAAACCACAGGAGGTTTAACATGGCTACCAAGATTAATATCCGCACCCTGCTCGAGGCCGGCTGCCACTTCGGTCACCAGACCCGTCGCTGGAACCCCAAGATGAAGCCGTTCATCTTCGGTGAGCGCAACGGCATCTACATCCTCGACCTCAAGCAGACCATCCTCGACGCCGATCAGGCCTACACCTTCGTCAAGAACGTCGCCAAGGGCGGCAATGTGCTGTTCGTCGGCACCAAGAAGCAGGCTCAGGAGGCCGTCAAGAACGCTGCTGAGCGCGCCAACATGCCTTACATCAACCAGCGTTGGCTCGGCGGTATGCTGACCAACTTCGTCACCATCCGCTCCCGCATCAACCGCATGGAGGAGCTCGAGGCCATGGTCGAGGACGGCCGCATGGCAGTGCTCCCCAAGAAGGAGCAGGCTGTTCTCGGCAAGGAGCTCACCAAGCTCCAGACCAACCTCGGTGGTGCCCGCGACATGAAGGGTCTGCCCCAGGCTCTCTTCGTCATCGACACCAAGCGCGAGGAGAACGCCATCAAGGAGGCTCAGCGCCTGAACATCCCCGTCGTCGCTCTGATCGACACCAACTCCGATCCCGACGAGGTCGAGTACGGCATCCCCTGCAACGATGACGCTATCTCCGCTGTCACCCTTATGTGCGAGCTCATGGCTGACGCCTGCCTCGCTGGCTCCGGCAAGGAGCAGGTCTCCGAGGCCGAGATGGCCGCTGAGCCCAAGGCCGAGTAGATCAGTCTTAGTTAATTCTTTTTCATCTCTTTGAAAGGAACCACAATGGCCCAGATTACCGCCGCTATGGTCAAGCAGCTCCGCGAGATGACCGACTCCCCGATGATGGAGTGCAAGAAGGCTCTCGTCGAGGCTGACGGCGACATGGACGCCGCTGTCGACGTTCTGCGTAAGAACGGCCTTGCCAAGGCTGCCAAGAAGGCTGGCCGTGAGACCAACGAGGGCGCTGTCGCCGCGTTCGTCTCCGAGGATGGCAAGACCGGTGCTCTGCTCGAGCTCTCCTGCGAGACCGACTTCGTTGGCTCCAACGCCAAGTTCACCGGCTTTGCTTCTAAGGTCGCTGAGGTTGTCGCTACCACCGAGCCTGCTGACGTCGACGCTCTGCTCGAGAAGCCGATGGGCGAGGAGACCGTTTCCTCCGAGCTCACCGAGATGATTCACATCATGGGCGAGAACATGAAGATCTCCCGCTTCGCTGCCCGCAAGGCCGAGAACGGCGCGCTCGCTTCTTACATCCACATGGGTGGTAAGATCGGCGTCCTCGTCGAGTTCGCCTTCGAGAAGGCCGAGACCGCTCAGGCTGAGTCCTTCAAGACCTTCTCTCACGACGTTGCCCTTCAGGTTGCCGCCGTCGCCCCGATCTGCGCTACCCGCGATCAGGTTCCGGCCGAGACCGTCGAGCACGAGAAGCAGATCTACATGGCCCAGGCTGCCGAGTCCGGCAAGCCCGAGGCTATCCAGGAGAAGATGGCTGTTGGCCGTCTGGAGAAGTTCTACAAGCAGTCCGTGCTCACCGAGCAGGAGTTCATCAAGGACAGCTCCCTCACCATCAAGAAGTACGCTGAGCAGGTCTCCAAGGAGCTCGGCGACACCATTACCGTCGTTGCCTTTGACCGTCTGGTCCGTGGCGAGTAAATAAGCTCTTGTAGCTGGTAATGAGCAGGCTGTGGGTTTTACTCACAGCCTGCTTTTTCATGGCTCTTATCAGAGCCTTTGATATCATATTGAGAGTCTAATTAAAGGAGGATCGCTTTGTCCGACATCCGATATAAACGAGTGCTTCTTAAGCTTTCCGGCGAAGCGCTGATGGGCGACGGCCAATATGGCATCGACCCCAAGGTTACCGATCATCTTGCCAAGCAGGTCAAGGAGCTGCTCGCCGTTGGCCATGAGGTCGGCGTCGTTGTCGGCGGCGGTAATATTTTCCGCGGCATGGCAGGCGCTGCCGGTGGCATGGAGCGTGCTCAGGCCGACTACATGGGCATGCTCGCGACCGTTATGAACGCGCTCGCCCTGCAGGATGCTTTCGAGCATAACGACGTTCCCTGCCGTGTGATGAGCGCTATCCAGATGAACGAGATCTGCGAGCCCTATATTCGCCGTCGCGCCATCAACCACCTTTCCAAGGGCAACGTCGTTATTTTTGCCGCCGGTTCGGGCAATCCGTACTTTACGACCGACACCGCCGCGGCTCTTCGTGCGTGCGAGATCGGCGCCGAGATTCTGATTAAAGCCACCAAGGTTGACGGCATCTACGACAAGGATCCCGTCAAGTGCGCCGATGCCGTCCGTTTTGACAAGATTACCTATCACGAGGTTCTCGTCCGTGGTCTGCAGGTTATGGATTCCACGGCTACGGCACTGTGCCAGGATAACCGTATGCCGATTTTGGTCCTCAACATCGATGGCGAGGACACCGTCAAGCGCGCGCTCGCGGGTGAGCCCGTCGGCACGCTCGTCTATCAGGAGGATTAAGCATGGCAGAGAACATCACCGCCCATATGGACAAGTCGCTCGAGTCCCTCAAGCATAACTTCTCCAAGGTCCGTACCGGTCGCGCCAACGCCAACATTCTGTCCGACATCACCGTTGATTATTACGGTGTTCCCACGCCGGTCACGCAGGTTGCCGCCGTCAAGACCCCCGAGGCTCACATGCTGCTCATCGAGCCGTGGGACAAGGCGCTCATCAACGCTATCGTCAAGGCCATCGGCGCTTCCGATCTGGGCATTACCCCCAACTCCGATGGCACCGTCGTTCGTCTGCCGTTCCCGGCCCCCACTGAGGAGCGCCGTCGCGAACTCGTCAAGGAGTGCCGCGAGTACGCCGAGCAGGCCAAGGTGTCTATCCGTAACATCCGTCGCGACTTCAACAACAAGCTCGAGCGCGATGAGGAGCTCACCGAGGACGATGTCCGTCGCGAGCAGGCCAAGGTCCAGAAGCACACCGATGAGTATGTCGCCAAGGTCGAGGAGCTTCTGAAGGAAAAAGAAGCCGAGGTCATGGAGATCTAAGGTGCAATACGACGAGCATAAACTGGTCGAGTACTTTGCCGACGCCCCTGCGGGCGTCGGTTTTTCCGACCTTGACCTCAATAACATTCCGCACCATATCTCGTGCATCATGGACGGCAACGGTCGTTGGGCCACGTCGCGCGGTCTTGCACGCACTGAGGGCCACAAGGCGGGTATCGTCTCGCTGCGCGAGATCATTACCGCCTGCGTGCGCCTGGGCGTCGACGTGCTTTCGGCCTATGCATTTTCGACCGAAAACTGGAATCGACCGCAGCACGAAGTCAACGTTCTGATGCACCTGTTTGCCAAGACGTTTATCGACGAGCTGCCGCTTCTGAAGCGCGAAAATGTGCGCGTAGTCTTTTTGGGTGACATTTCCGCGCTGCCCAAGAAGACTCGCGACGTTTTTGAGCGCGGTCTTGCCGAGTGCGCCGATCACACCGGTATGACGCTGGCGCTTGCCGTCAACTACGGCGCGCGTGCCGAGATTACCCGCGCTGTCCGTCAGATCGCATCCGACGCTGCCGCCGGTAAGATCGATCCTGCCGCAATTGATGACGACATGGTGGCTTCCCGCCTCTATACCGCCGGTCTTCCCGATCCCGAACTTGTGATTCGCACCTCTGGTGAGCTGCGCCTTTCGAACTATCTGCTGTGGCAGGTGGCTTATTCCGAATTCTACGTCACCGATACCTATTGGCCCGACTTTGATCGTTGGGGCCTTGTCGACGCCATTTTGGCCTATCAGGGCCGTGACCGTAGGTTTGGTGGACTGAGCAAGACCGAGGAGGCTTAATCGTGTCCGATCGTCCCAAGGCATCTGCTCCCAAGACGCCAGTTTCCGCGGCGCCTGCGCGCAAGGCTGCCACTGCGGGAGCACCTGCAGCAAAGAGCGGCACCGGTTCGTGGCTGGCGGGCTTTATCACCCGTGCCGCCGCCGGTATCGTCTACGCCGTTGTCTTTATCCTGTGCCTGGTTTTGGGTATCGTGCCCACGGCCATCTTTGTTTCTGTCATGAGCGGTCTGTGCTGCTATGAGTTTTTCCGTATGACGAGGCTCGATGGCAAGATGGCTAACGAGCGCATGGGTATCGCTGCCGCCGTACTCTTTCCGCTGTCGGCGTTGGGCGATTCGATGTTGCTGAATGCCCTGCTTTTTGCCCTGATGCTCGCTGTGGGCATTTGGTATGTTTGGTCGCCGCGTACCCGCATCTCTGATGTGGCCGTGACGCTCATGGGTCCCATCTACACTGGCTTTATGCTGTCGGCTATCGTGCTGCTGCGCGATGCCGTGCCCGGTTTTGCCGGCGCCCTGCTTTCAGTGGGCGTTTGCGCGTCCCTTTGGGTCTCCGATTCGTTTGCCTACATCGTGGGCAGCCGTATCGGCAAACACAAGATGGTTCCCAAGATCTCTCCCAAAAAGAGCTGGGAGGGGTTTGTTGGCGGCATCCTGGGCTCGGTTTTGATTTGGCTCATCCTGTGGGCGACGCACTTCTACAAGCTCAGCCTGCCCTATGCGCTGCTGTGCGGCGTGGTCGTGTCCATTCTGGGCGTTATCGGCGACCTTATCGAGTCGCGCATCAAGCGCGGTGTGGGCGTCAAGGATTCCGGCAACCTTATCCCGGGCCACGGCGGAATGCTCGATCGTAGCGATTCGCTTATCTTCGGCTGCATCACCGCACAGCTGTTGCTGATGATCGGAGGCGTGCTGTAATGTCCTTCCAGACGACGTATGGCCCCGATGGACGCCTTCGCGTTGCCATCCTGGGTTGTACGGGCTCTATCGGCACCCAGGCGCTCGATGTGTGCCGCCAGCATGCCGATTGCCTGCAGGTGACGGCGCTGTCCGTTAACTCCAGTACCCTCGAGCTCGTTGCCGCTGCCCGCGAGTTCTCGGTTTCGGCGGTTGCCGTGGCCGATGTCGCTCATGGCGATGATGCCGTGCTGCAGGAGTTGCCCGAGGGAACGAAGCTCGGCGTTGGCGCGCAGGCGGTTTGCGAGCTCGCGCGTCGCGACGATGTCGACTGCGTGCTTGTCGCTATTGTGGGCGCCGCCGGTCTCGAGGCGAGCCATGCGGCCTTGACCTCGAATAAGCGCCTTGCCCTTGCCAACAAGGAGTCCCTCGTCGTCGGTGGCGACTTGCTTATGCCGTTGGCGCAACCGGGCCAGCTTATTCCAGTTGACTCTGAGCATTCCGCCATCTACCAGTGCTATCTGGGTGAGAACCCGCGCGAGGCCCACTGCATTTGGCTCACCTGCTCGGGCGGTCCGTTCTTTGGCCGCACGCGCGACGAGCTCAATCGCGTGACGCGTGCCGATGCCCTCGCACATCCCACGTGGGCCATGGGTGCCAAGATCACCATCGACTCCGCCACCCTCATGAACAAGGGCCTGGAGCGCATCGAGGCCATGCACCTGTTTAACTGCGACCTCGATTTCATTAACGTGGTCGTGCAGCGTCAGTCCAAGATTCACTCTATGGTCGAGTTTGCCGACGGCTCCGTGATGGCGCATCTCGGTGCTTCCGACATGCGTATTCCCATCCAGTTCGCGTTCTCGTATCCCGAGCGTTGGGATACCCCGGCGCCTCGTATCGATTTTCGCGAGCTGGGGCAGCTCACGTTTGATGCTGCCGACATGGATACCTTCCGCTGTCTGGCACTGGCCGAGCGTGCCGGCAAGACGGGCGGCACCATGCCGTGCGTGCTCAATGCCGCCAACGAGGTTGCCGTCGATGCCTTCCTGCACGATAGCTGCAGCTTTACCGATATCGATCGCATTGTGGAATCCTGCATGGATGCCCACGATATGCAGGCGGTCGATTCGTTTGAGCAGCTTCGCGACATCGATGCGTGGGCGCGTGAAAAGGCTGCGCAGGTGCTCGCCGCAACCCGTTCCTAACCCATAAGGATTGCTTTTTCGTTTTATGGATACTGTTCTGAGCGTTCTCTCATCGGTCTTTTGGGGCCTGCTGATGCTTTCCGTCCTCGTGTTTTTGCACGAGGGCGGCCACTTTTTGGCGGCGCGTGCCTGCGGCGTCCGTGTGACCGAGTTCTTTTTGGGCCTGCCGTGCCGCTTTGACATTCATTACACGTCGCGTCGCATTGGAACCAAGTTTGGCGTGACCCCGCTGCTGCTGGGTGGCTACGCTGCCATCTGCGGTATGGATCCGACCGACGTCTCGTGTGCCGATCGCGTGCTCGCGGCTATCTATCGTCATGGTCGCGTGACCGTGGCCGACCTTGCTGTCGAGCTCGAGCTTTCCGAGGAGGATGTGCTTGAGGCATGCGCCCTGTTGCTTGGCTGGGGCTCCATCGCACCCTGGTATGAGGAAGGGGAGAAGCCCTCGCCGAGCTACTATCCCACCAAGTATCAGACGCTGCCGCGAGATGCGGCGGGTTACACCACCTTTGACGGCCGCCGTTTCGATCGCGAACATTCAACTGCCGAGGGCGATGCGTGGGAGCTGCCGTGCGGCGAGGCCGAGTTCCTTGCACAAGAGCGTTCGCACACCTATCTTGGCCAGAGCTTTCTCAAGCGCGCCTTTATGCTGCTCGCGGGCATTATTGTCAATATCTTGACGGGCTTTTTGCTCCTTATGAGTATCTATTCCATTGCGGGTGTCACCGTGCCGATGGATACCAACGTGATCGGTCAGGTTGACGGGGGGTCTATTGCCGCCAAGGCGGGTATCGAGGGCGGCGACGCGATCCTTTCGGTTGACGGAGTATCGTGCTCTACCTGGATGGACGTTTACGATGCCATCGGCAAGGCTGCCGGTAAGGACGATATCGCCATCGAGTACGAGCGTGACGGCAAGCAGCATTCGACCACGGTTGCGCTCAAAGAGGACGAGCGCCTGGGTGTGTATGCCTCTATGCAGGTGGTCCGTTTAGACCCGATCACCTCGGCGCGTCTGTCATTCTCCTATGTTGTACAGACGGCGGATGGCGTTATGCGCCTACTCCAGCCGCAGCATACGATGGAGATTCTCGATCAGTCTTCTTCGATCGTGGGTATTAGCGTTATGTCCTCACAGGCTGCTGCTGCCGGCCCTGCCACGTTCCTTTCGTTTGCCGCCCTCATTTCGTTCTCGCTTGGCTTTATGAACCTGCTGCCCATCCCACCACTCGATGGCGGCAAGCTGGTCATCGAGATCATTCAAAAGATTGCGGGCCGCGAGCTTCCGCTCAAGGTCCAGACGATTGTGAGCTATGTGGGCATCGCGCTCTTTGCGCTGCTGTTTGTCTATATGCTTCGTTCCGACATCCTTCGATTTATTCTGTAGGGGAGTGTTTGGTTTGTCTTTATCCCATCCTTTGCCTTGCGAGCTGACGCGCCCCGTGCATGTGGGCGGCGTGCAGATCGGTGGCGGCGCGCCTGTGGTGGTCCAATCTATGACCTGCACCGATACTGCTGATGCCCAGGCAACGCTTGCGCAGGTGTGCGCGTTGGCGCAGGCTGGCTGCGATATCGTGCGCGTGAGTGTGCCCACCGAGGCCGCACTTGAGGGTTTCCGCACCATCTGCGCCGAGTCTCCGGTGCCGATTGTCGCCGATATCCACTTTAACCATAAACTCGCCATTGGTGCCGTTGAGGCCGGTGCTGCCAAGCTGCGCATCAATCCCGGCAATATTGGCGATTGGGCCAAGGTTGACGCGGTGATCGATGCTGCGGGTGCCGCGGGCTGTGCGATTCGTATCGGCGTCAATGCCGGTTCGCTTGAGCAGGATATCGCCGAGCGCGACGACCTCACGCAGCCCGAAAAGCTCGTGATGTCGAGCGAGCGTTTCGTCAAGCATTTTGAAGACCGCGGCTTTACGAACATTGTGCTTTCGGCTAAGGCCCATAGCGTGCAAACGACGCTCGATACCTATCGAGCCCTGTCGCGTGAGATTCCCCACGTTCCGCTTCACCTGGGCGTAACCGAGGCGGGTACCAAGCTGCAGGGCACCATCAAGAGCTCTGTAGGCTTGGGTATCTTGCTTTCCGAAGGCATCGGCGACACCATGCGTGTGTCGCTCACGGCCGATCCGGTTGAGGAGCCGCCGGTCGCCTGGGGAATTCTACAGTCGCTGGGCCTGCGTCGCCGTGGTCCCGAGATTGTCTCGTGCCCCACGTGCGCCCGCTGCCAGGTTAACCTTATTCCCATCGCCGAGGAGGTCACCGAGCGGCTTAAGAACTATTCCGCGCCGCTTTCGATCGCCGTGATGGGATGTGCGGTCAACGGCCCCGGAGAGGCATCTGACGCCGACCTGGGTGTTGCCTGCGGACGTGGTCAGGGCCTGCTCTTTTCGCATGGCCAGATCATTGGTAAAGTAGCTGAGGATCAAATTGTCGACGCGCTGATGGCCGAGGTCGACAAGCTTATTGAGGAGTAATAAATGACCCGAGCAATGTATATGTCTAAGCTCTATGCGCCGACGCTTAAAGAGGATCCGGCGGACGCCGAGCTCGCCAGTCACCGCCTGCTGCTCCGTGCCGGCATGATCCGCAAGGAGGCCGCCGGCCTGTATTCCTACCTGCCGCTTGCTTGGCGCTCGATTCGCAAGATCGAGAACATCGTGCGCGACGAGATGGACGCTGCGGGCGCTCAGGAGCTCATGATGCCCATTATGGTCGACGCCGAGCTGTGGCGTGAGTCCGGCCGTATCGATGCCTATGGCAAGGAGCTTGTGCGCTTTGACGACCGTCATGGTCGCGAGTTCGTGCTGGGCCCCACCCACGAGGAGACCGTCACGGCCCTGGTGCGCAATGAGCTGCGTTCCTACAAGCAGCTGCCTGTCAATCTGTACCACATTCAGGACAAGTTCCGCGATGAGTTCCGTCCCCGCTTTGGCCTGATGCGCGGCCGCGAGTTCATCATGAAGGACGCCTACAGCTTCTCTGCCACGCAGGAGAGCCTGCAGGAGGAGTATGACAAGATGAAGCAGGCCTACGCCAACATCTGCGAGCGCTGCTACATCAAGGCTCTGCCCGTTGTCGCCGACTCCGGCGAGATCGGCGGCGACACCTCCGTCGAGTACATGGCTCTGGCTGACGCCGGCGAGGCCTCGCTCGTCTACTGCGACGATTGCGGCTTTGCTGCCGATGACGAGGCGGCAAGCACCAAGGTCGTTGTGACCGAGGGCCCCGGCGACGGCACGCTCACCAAGGTCGAGACTCCGGGTATGGGTACCATTGAGGCCGTCGCCAAGTTCTTTGGCTTCCCCGAGAACGGTACGCGCAAGTCTCTGGCACTCATCGACGCCGAGGGCAAGCCCGTCGTGGCCATTGTCCCGGGTGACCACGAGCTCAACGATTGCAAGGCCGAGCATGTCTTTGGCAAGGGCTATCGCATGATGATTGATGAGGAGCTCCAGACCTACGGTCTGCACAAGGGCTTTATCGGACCGGTTAACTTGCCCGAGGGCATCCGTCTGGTGTGCGACGAGAGCCTGCGCGAGTCCAAGCAGTGGGCCTGCGGTGCCAACGAGGTCGACTATCACTTTACCGGTGCCTGCCCCGAGCGCGACTTTACCGTCGATGAGTGGGCAGATCTGGTCACCGTCGTTGCCGGCGATCCCTGCCCGCACTGCGGCAAGCCGCTCTCTGCTGCCCGCGGCATCGAGGTCTCTCAGGTGTTCCAGCTGGGCACCAAGTACTCCGAGGCCATGGGTGCCACCTTTATGGACGAGGACGGCAAGGAGAAGCCGCTCATCATGGGTTGCTACGGCGTTGGTGTGTCCCGCTCGCTTGCTGCCGTCGTGGAGCAGCACAACGACGAACACGGCATCGTCTGGCCGATCTCCGTTGCCCCGTACGAGGTCGCGGTGATTCCGCTTGATCCCAAGAAGGAGGAGTGCGCTACCGTCTGCGATCAGATTGTTGACGGTCTGTGCGCCGAGGGTATCGAGGTCGTCGTCGACGATCGCGACGAGCGTCCCGGCTTTAAGTTTGCCGATAACGACCTCATGGGCTTCCCGTATCAGGTCGTTCTGGGTAAGCGCGGCCTTAAGAATGGCACTGTGGAGCTCAAGGACCGTGCTACGGGCGAGCGTGAGGACGTGGCGATCGACGAGGTCGTCGCCAAGGTTGCCGAGCTTGTTAAGGCGGCCCGCCGTTAATCGACGATTTCGCTTGTAGTTCGATATACGGGACGGCCCCGCATTTCTCCAGATCGGGGAGATGTGGGGCCGTCCTTTTATCTTGTGGCATCCTCGATATCTAAAAGGAAAACCCCACAGCCCATTCGAGCTGTGGGGTTTCCCTTTGTGCCTCCGATGCGAAATAAATCGCTCAGATATTACTGATAATCGACGACGTCGATCCAGTTCTTCAGGAACTCATCGTTCACGTTGCGCTTACGAGCGAGCTCGGAAGCGGCGACGATGCTCGTCCACTGACGCACGACCTGCATGGGCATGTCGGCGCGGTCGCAGTAGAGCTCCAGGTAGGCCTCAGCCTGATCCTTGCTGTTGAGGGCGAAGAGCAGGTAGGTGGTGGCAACGTCGGCAGCAGGGGAGCCCTGGGTGGCGTGTGCCCAGTCGCATACATAGAGCTGGCCGTCGTCGCCGACGATGACGTTGGAGGGGTTGAAGTCGCCGTGGCAGACCTTGAACTCCTTGGTCATGCCGTCCAGACGCTCCTGAAGGTTGTAGCGCGTGGTGGCATTGAGCTGATCAAGGCTGTCGATCATGCGGGCGAACTTGTCGCGCTGACGGTTGAGCAGCGGGGAGGTGTAGCCGTGGATCTCGATCTGGAGGTCGACGAACATCTCGAGGTACTCACCAAAGCGCTGGGGCTCGGCAGTCATCTTCTCGGCAAGGGTGGTGCCCGGAACCTTCTCGGTCACGAGCGCCCAGCCGTTGGCGTTCTCGAGCTGGGAAACCTCGAGAGCCTTGGGGCTGCGGATGCCGCACTCATTGATGCGGGCAAGATTCAAAGCCTCGTTGAACACGTCGGAGACAGGCTTGGTCTCGTTAAAGACCTTGACGATCTTGTCGCCCAGGTCGTAAACGACCTTGTTGCCACGGCGGACGAGCTCGGTCTTGGAATCGGGTAGCAGCATGGTTGCATCCTTTCAACGATGCGATAGAAGCGACGGCGGGGGGGTGTGAAACACCCGTGCACCCCCGCCGTTAAAAACCGTGCTAAAACTAGCAGACGGCGTAGTCCTGAGGCTCGCGGCCGTAGTAGGCGTCCAGGTAGAGCTCCTTGATCTCGCTCATGAGCGGGTAGCGCGGGTTGGCGCCGGTGCACTGGTCGTTGAATGCCTGCTCGGTCATCTCGTCGAGGGTGTCGAGGAAGTACTGCTCGTCAACACCGTAGTCGGCGATGGTCTTCTTGACACCGATGAAGTCCTTGAGTTCCTCGAGCTTCGTGATGAAGTTCTCGAAGACCTCCTTGTCGTCCTTGCCCTCGATGCCGCAGTACTTGGCCATCTCGGCGTAGTTGTGCAGCGCGTTGGGGTAAGGATACTGGGAGAAGGTACCCATCTTGACGGGAGCCTCAGCGGCGTTGTAGCGCATGACGCGGGTCAGGATGACAGCGTTTGCGAGGCCGTGGGGCAGGTGATGGAAAGCGCCGAGCTTGTGGGCCATGGAGTGGTTGAGGCCCAGGAAGGCGTTGGCGAAGGCCATACCGGCCATGCAGGAGGCGTTGTGCATCTCCTCGCGGGCGTGCGGGTCCTTGGCGCCGTTCGTGAAGCTGGAGGGCAGGTTCTCGAAGACGAGCTTGGCAGCGCGCTCGGAGAGGCCCTTGGTGTAGTCGGAAGCCATGATGGAGACGTAGGACTCGATGGCGTGGGTCATGACGTCGATGCCGGAGGCAGCGGTCAGGCCGCGCGGGGCGGTCATGCAGTTGTCGGCGTCAACGATAGCCATGTTGGGGAGCAGCGCGTAGTCGGCGAGCGGCCACTTGATGCCGGTCTCCTTGTCGGTGATGATGGCGAACGGCGTGCACTCGGAGCCGGTACCCGAAGAGGTCGGGACGGCGACGAAGTAGGCCTTCTTGCCCATCTCGGGGAAAGTGAAGATACGCTTGCGGATGTCCATGAAGTCCATGGCCATGTCCTCAAACTTGCACTCGGGGTGCTCGTACATCATCCACATGATCTTGCCGGCGTCCATAGCTGAGCCACCGCCGACGGCGATGATGACGTCCGGCTCAAAGAGAGCCATCTGCTTGGCGCCGCGACGTGCGCACTGCAGCGACGGATCGGGCTCGACGTCGTAGAAGCAGTCGTGGGCGATGCCCATCTCGTCGAGCTTGGCCTCGATGGCGCGGGTGTTGCCATTCTTGAAGAGGAACTGGTCGGTGACGATGAAGGCGCGCTTCTTGCCCATGACGGTACCGAGCTCGTCGAGAGCGACGGGCGTGGAACCCTTCTTGAAGTAGACCTTCTCGGGAGCGCGGAACCACAGCATGTTCTCACGGCGCTCGGCCACAGTCTTAACGTTGATCAAGTGCTTCACCCCAACGTTCTCGGAGACGGAGTTGCCGCCCCAGGAGCCGCAGCCCAGGGTCAGAGACGGCTTCATGCCAAAGTTGTATAGATCACCGATGCCGCCGTGCGAGGACGGGGTGTTGATGACGATACGGCAGGCCTTCATGACGTGCTCGAACAGGCTGATCTTCTCGGCCTGGGCGGGGTGCACGTACAGAGAGGCGGTGTGGCCCGGGCCACCGGCGAGCACCAGGTGCTCGGCCTTGTCGACGGCCTCCTGGAAGTCCTTGGCGTGATACATGGCCAGGACCGGGGAGAGCTTCTCGTGGGAGAACTCCTCCTTGGCGGGGTCGGTGGAGTTGACCTCGGCGATCAGGATCTTGGTCTTGGCAGGAACCTCGATGCCGGCGAGCTCGGCGATCTTGGCGGCAGCCATGCCGGGAATGCGGTGATCGAGAGCGCCGTTCTTGAACATGGCGGCACGCAGGGCCTCCATCTCGGCACCCTGCTTGACGAAGTAGCAGCCGCGCTTCTGGAACTCGGCTTTGACCTGGTCATAGATGGTGTCGATGACGGTCACGGACTGCTCGGAAGCGCAGATCATGCCGTTGTCGAAGGTCTTGGAGTGGATGATGGAGTTGACGGCGAGCAGCACGTCGGCGGTGTCGTCGATGATGACCGGGGTGTTACCGGCGCCAACGCCCAGGGCGGGCTTGCCCGAGGAGTAGGCGGCCTTGACCATGCCCGGGCCACCGGTGGCGAGGATGATGTCGACGTCACGCATGACCATGTTGGTCAGCTCGATGGAGGGGACATCGACCCAGCCGATGATGCCCTCGGGGGCGCCGGCCTTGACGGCGGCGTCAAGCACGAGCTTGGCGGCGGCGATGGTGCACTTGGCGGCTGCCGGGTGCGGGGAGATGATGATGCCGTTGCGGGTCTTCAGGCTGATCAGCGTCTTGAAGATCGCGGTGGAGGTGGGGTTGGTCGTCGGGATGACGGCGCCCACGATGCCGATGGGCTCGGCGATCTTGGTGATGCCGTAAGCCTCGTCGCGCTCCAGAACGCCACAGGTCTTGGTGTTCTTGTAAGCGTTGTAGATGTACTCTGCGGCGTAGTGGTTCTTGATGACCTTGTCCTCAAGAACGCCGCGGCCGGTCTCCTCGATGGCCATCTTTGCCAACGGGATACGAGCCTTGTTGGCGGCCATGGCGGCCTCATAGAAGATCTTGTCGACCTGCTCCTGCGTGTACGTAGCAAAAAGCGCCTGGGCCTCTCGCATCTGAGCGAGCTTAGCCTCAAGCGCCTCTACGTTGTCCACAATTGCGGGAGTAGTGTTTTCCGGTGACTTTTTCACCATTTGTGTCTCCTTGCGATCGGAGATTTACCCTACGCCTTGCATGATAGCAATAAATAATTCGGTAAACGGTAAGATTCCCGTAAAAGGCATACTAAAACGTTTCAATCAAATGAACCGTTTCAACTTAATCCATCAGCCCAATGCATCGCCCCTCTCATTGGGGACAGACATACATGAGTATTTCAATGGGAAAACGGGGAGAACGGGGCACCTGTTTGACAATCGCTATTCGCGGGTCGCGGTCGAGTCGGACACGCAGGCGGTCCAGTTGCTCGATTATATCCATCTCAATCCTGTGAAAGGCGCGCTCGACTCGCTCGATGCGTACCGCTGGTCAAGCTTCAAGGCATATCAGCTGGGCTATGATTCCTTTGACATCTGCAAACACTCATGTAAGTCTGTCCCCAATGAGTGCAAAAAGGCGCCCTCCGTGGGGGAGGACGCCTTTGGTAAGTTCTATACGAACGCGAGGTCTTTGACCCGGAGAGTCCGAGGTACTTGTTGGTAAGACCTTATTTAGGAGCGCGCAACCTTGCCGGACTTGAGGCAGGTGGAGCAAACGTTCATCTTGCGACGGTGACCATCGACGACGACGTAGACGCGCTGGATGTTGGGGCGGAACTTACGGTTGGTGACGCGGTGAGAGTGGCTGATGGAGCGACCGGCAACGGGGTGCTTACCGCAAACTTCGCAAACTTTGGACATAACTGACCCTCCTTGGGCGACAAACGAACATGTCGCGTTAACAAACAAGCCTGAACTATAGCACAGAAGTCGCTCCCTGTGCGCAATCTACACAGAGATATTCCTCTTTTGGCGATAGTGCCCACGCTACGGCCCTGGACGTAGATCCGATTTGCGTGCAGCAGAGGGGATTATGCCAGCTCGTGCGTGTGTTTTCAAGCTCGTCCCACAAATATATATAGGTTTATGGAGCATTGGGCTCCGTTTACGGATTGCTCTGTATTTATGCTCGCAATTAAGCTCGAGGTTGGCTACACTATCCCTTGACCATTAAAGGGGTACGAGATACCCACATGGAATTACATAGCTGCCAAAGAGCAGCCTTTCCTGTGGGTGTCTGGTCCGCTTTAAGCGGTCGGGCATCTATTTTTTTGACTGTGTCAGCAGTCAAGACATGTGAGGAAGGAGATCGATGGGCACGACTTCCCCCAAGGCGGTCATCATGGACGAGACCGCCGTCAATCGAGCGATGACCCGCATCGCGCACGAGATTCTCGAGCGCAACGAGGGCTGTGAAGACCTCGCTCTGGTCGGCATCGTCACGCGCGGCGACCTTCTGGCAAAGAAGCTCGCCGAGGAGATCAAGGAGATCGAGGGCGTCGACGTTCCGCTCGGCAGCCTCGACATCAGCTTCTACCGCGATGACTATGCGACCAATTTCGCTCCCGCGATCCACGCCACCAACATTCCCTTTAGCGTCGATGGCAAACGCGTCGTTTTGGTGGACGACATCCTGTATACGGGCCGCACCATTCGCGCCGCTCTGGACGCCGTCATGGACCTGGGCCGTCCGAGCCGCATTGAGTTGGCAGTCCTCGTTGACCGCGGCCACCGCGAGCTCCCCATCTCGCCGGACTTTGTCGGCAAGAACGTCCCCTCGTCGCATGAGGAGAACGTGCATCTATATATGAAGGAAGTCGACGGCCACACCGCCGTCGAGATCAACGACGTCGCGCCGGGCTCCCACGTGGGTTCTGCGCCGCTGGGAGGTGAGTAGTACCGTGGCGTTCAACCATAAGCACCTGATCGACATTACCGAGTACTCCGAAGAGGATATCAAACTCATCCTCGAGACCGCCAAGGCGTTCTCCGAGGTCAACGAGCGTGCGATCAAGAAGGTCCCCACGCTCAAGGGCAAGACCATCGTCAACATGTTCAACGAGCCCTCGACGCGCACCCGCAGCTCCTTCGAGCTCGCCGAGAAGCGCCTTTCGGCCGACAGCCTCAACTTTGGCGGCTCCTCGACCTCTACGGTCAAGGGCGAGAGCCTCGTCGACACCGTCGAGACCCTCAATGCCTACAAGATCGACTGCATCGTCGTGCGCGATAAGCACGCCGGTGCTCCCTACATCGTCACGCAGAACTCGCCCGCGAGCGTTATCTGCGCCGGTGACGGCAAGCACAACCACCCCACGCAGGCTCTGCTCGACCTGTACACCATTTGGGAGCACAAGGGTGACTTCCACGGTCTGAAGGTCGCCGTCGTCGGCGATATCTCACACTCCCGTGTCTGCGGCTCGCTGATCCCCGCCCTTAAGATCATGGGCTGCGAGACCTACGCCGTCGCCCCCGGCACGCTGCTGCCGCCGGCGCCCGAGGTCCTGGGCTGCGACCATGTGACGAGCGACCTCGATTCCGTCCTGCCCGAGCTGGACGTCGTCTACATGCTGCGCGTGCAGCAGGAGCGCCTCGAGGGTGCCCCGTTCCCCACGATTCGCGAGTACCACAAGCTCTTCGGCCTGACCAAGGACCGCGAGAAGCTCATGAAGCCCGATGCGATCATCTGCCACCCGGGCCCCATCAACCGCGGCGTCGAGTTCGACTCCTATATGGCCGACCACCCGCAACGCTCCGTCATCCTGGAGCAGGTCTACGCCGGTATCTGCGTGCGTATGGCTATCCTATATCTGCTGCTTGGAGGTGCCGATAATGGCCTTGCTTCTTAAGAATGCCCACGTCGTCGACCCGTCCGTCGAGCTTGACGGTGTCGTTGACGTCCTGATTGACGGCGACAAGATCGCCGAGGTCGGCGAGAATCTCGCTGCCGAGGGAGCCGAGGTCCGCGACCTTTCCGGCAAGTACCTCGTCCCCGGCCTGGTGGATATGCACGTTCACCTTCGCGAGCCCGGCTACGAGGTCAAAGAGGACATCGAGAGCGGCACCCGCGCAGCTGCCAAGGGCGGCTTTACCGGCGTGTGCGCCATGCCCAACACCGATCCCGTCACCGATAACGGCACCGTCGTGGAGTTCGTCAAGTCCCGTGCTGCCGAGGTCGGTCACTGCCGCGTCTATCCGTCGGGCGCCATGACCCGCGGTCTTAAGGGCGAGGCCATGTCCGAGATGGGCGATATGGTCGCCCACGGCGCCGTCGCCTTCACCGACGACGGTCGCGGCGTGCAGGGTGCGGGCATGCTCCGTCGTTGCATGGACTACGGCAAGATGTTCGGCAAGGTCTTTATGAGCCACTGCCAGGACG
The DNA here is from genome assembly GCA_900549575.1 of uncultured Collinsella sp. Lineage (GTDB taxonomy): Bacteria > Actinomycetota > Coriobacteriia > Coriobacteriales > Coriobacteriaceae > Collinsella. The sequence continues at coordinate 666 of URPB01000018.1, read as the reverse complement.
AGGACCTGGTCGGCCACGGCCAGATCAACGAGGGCAAGGTTTCGACCCGTCTGGCTCTCGAGGGCTGGCCGGCTGCCGGCGAGGAGCTCCAGATCGCCCGTGACATCGAGATCGCCAAGCTGACCGGTGCCAAGCTGCACATCCAGCACATCTCCACCGCTCACGGTCTCGAGCTCGTGCGTGCCGGTAAGGCCGCCGGCGTCCAGGTGACCTGCGAGGCCACCCCGCACCACATGTTCCTGACCGAGAACGACCTGGACGAGACCTACAACACCTCGCTCAAGGTCAACCCGCCGCTGCGTACCGAGGAGGATGCCGAGGCCATCCGTCAGGGCGTCATCGACGGCACCGTCGACGCTATCGTCACTGATCACGCTCCCCACACCCCGTGGGAGAAGGCCCGCGAGTTCGAGCTTGCGCCCTTTGGCATGATCGGCCTCGAGACCTCGCTGTCGCTCGTGCTCACCGAGCTGGTCAACACGGGCAAGATGAGCATGGGCCGCATGGTCGAGCTCATGGCCATCAAGCCGCGTGAGATCCTGGGCCTCGACCAGGTTCAGGTCAAGGCGGGCTCCGTTGCCGACCTGACCGTGTTCGACCCCTCCGCAACCTGGACGGTTGGCGAGGACGGTTACGAGTCGCGCGCCGAGAACTCCGGTTTTGCCG
>URPB01000017.1:0-27953 GCA_900549575.1 uncultured Collinsella sp. | reverse complement strand
GTTCTTGTCGATGTACATGTTTTTGTCGGCCTGGGAAAAGAGCTCGCGCATCGTAGGCGGTTCATCATAATCACTAGAAAGCGCATAACCCACTGCATAGCTGATAGGCATGTCAGGGTGAGCCTCAGAATACTCGTTCACATTCACGCGAATCCAAGCGAGACAGGACTCCACGGCGGCTCGATCGGCATCCCACAGCACCGCGATAAACTCATCGCCGCCGTCGCGGCCCACAAAGCAGGTCTCGGACGCCACGCGCCCCAGCTGATGGGCAAAAGAACGGATGTATTCGTCACCCTTCTCGTGGCCAAAGCGGTTATTGACCGTATGCAGATTGTTAAGATCGAAGACGCACAGCGCGACGGGCGCTTCGGCGGAAACGGGATGTCCCTGCCCCAAGATTTCCTCGCACTTGTTCTTGTTGGGCAGTCCCGTGGCTTCATCGAGATAGACTTTGTTCTGCAGCTCGCGATTGAGCGCGGCGGTGCGCACCGCGCGAGCAAGTTCGACCGCAAAGGTCGCCACCAAGCCAACGATGTCGATGATCACCAGGCCCTCAAGACGATTGAGCGCCGTCGCCTTCTCCTGGGAGTAGTCCTCCGCGAGCCTCGTAGCATCGTCACAAATGCCAAAGAATTCCTCGCTCATGGCGATGATGTCGGTGTTCTCGTAGCCGACTTCGCGCACACGGGCAACCTCGGTGCGAAGCTTGTCAAAATAGCTCGCGAGTTCGGTCATCTTTGCCTGATACTCATCGTCATCCAGGCGGACGAGATTGAGGTCGTCGCTTCCGTAGCGCAAACCATTAATGTATGAATCCACAGCCTTGAGCAGGTCGTCTTGTGGCTGGCCTGCGTCCTCGAGCTTAACGATTCGCTGCGTGGTGCCGCGCACCAGACCAGCGTAGTTGACCACGCGCGCCGTGCCCTGGATATCGGAGACGAGCAACATGACATTAATGAAGAAAAAGATAAGAACTGCCGTGAGCGCCATCATCAGAAGGCGCATCGCCTGACTGGCCTTCTTGGCGACAAAAGTATTCACAAGCTCACTCCCCAAAATGGCAAAAGCACAGGTGATACGCAGTGTGCTGAAATTCACGTGAGGCCAACTCTACCATATGGGTCAAGAGCCTCGAACTTGATGCAGTCTTTGGAGCGGAGCTTTGCGGATGGGTTTTCTGGAACGCATACGCCGGCCATAGTCCGGGAGCCTTACACCGCACCACGTCCCGGCAAACCAGCACCCCAGACACGGCCACTTTGCCTATCGGGCCCCGCCGTCCATCCTCACGACCACGTTTCCCGCATGGTCAACGTCTCCTGCTGTGCGAATGGCGGCCTCAAGATCGTCCAGCGCAAACTCATGGGTAATGATGTGTTCCAGATCCCAACGCCCACTTGCCATAATCGCCTGCACGTCATGCACGTCCTCGGGTGCATAACCGCCCGATCCGATGATCGCCTTTTGTGCATAGGTCAGATGCAGCAGGTCGAGCGCACGCGGCTTGTTGTTGACGGCGACGGAGACAAAACGGCTCTCGATTTTGCCCAAACGCATAAAGTCGTCCAAAATACTCTCGGCGCCCGCCGCATCGAGCCAGCAATCAATATCCGCCGTGGTGCCCCTGAGCGAGTACGCCGTGCCAAAGAACGTGCCCGCCTTGGATGCGAAGTCCTCGCGTGCGGTATTGCATGCCGCAAACCCCAGGTCGCGCGCCAGGCCCAATCGAAAATCGGAGCGGTCGCACAGCAGCACTTTGGACATCCCAAAGGAGATCAACGCCACAGCCGCCGCGATACCGATCGTTCCGCAACCAAACACCACTGCGTGCTGCCCTGCCACATAGCGCCCATCGCCTGCGGGCACCATACCGCGTCGTGCAGCGCGGCAGCCCACCGTAAACGGCTCAATCAGGCTTGCCAGGCGATCGGATATCCGCTCGTCAACGCCATATAGGGACCTGTCGCGCTTGGCATCGGGCGCCAGTATAAACTCCGAGAAGCCTCCGATGGTACCGGCCCGCCCCGGGTCGCCGGTCACGTAGAGCGGATACGGATACACGCGCTCGCCTACGGCAAAATCGGTCACGTTCTTGCCCACGGCGACCACGCGCGAGACGGTCTCGTGTCCAAACTCCCCGCCCACGGAAACCTTGTGTCCGGTATTGGGACCACGCTCAAACACCGCAACGTCAGTTCCGCATACGCTGGAATAGATATTCTTGATGAGCACATCGTTGTCATCGAGCTCAGGAGTCGGGATCTCCCGTACCTCAACGTTCTCTTTTCCCAGGTAAATTCCCGCTTTCATAACCTCTCCTCAGGTGTTTTGACGCATGCCTGAATCAACGCGACCACGCGGTCGATTGAGTCGGCGCAGTCACCCTTGATCCATTCCGCAATGATCGCCATAAGCCCGCTGATGTAGAACGCCATGAGGTAGGGGCGATCCGGCATGGGTACGCCGTAGCGGTCCATGATGGGCGAAAAAACATGGCGCATCATCTTGCCGAACGTGGTCTTTGCGCCCAGCACATCGGGATGCTCGACCACCGTCCTAAAGACACGGCGGCGCTCCTTGATAAAGCCCAGATAGGGCTCCAGGTACTCGGGCGTGATCAGATAAAGTTCCTCGACCGGACACGTGCGCATCTTTTGCGTAAACGCATCCGCATCCCGCTTCATGTAGTCCAAAAACTCGCGGTTGATGCGCTCGACGCTTTCGTTGAGCAAGTCGGAGATGGTCTCGTAATGCAGGTAGAACGTCGAACGGTTGACGCCCGCCTTCGCGCAAATCTCTTTGACCGTGATATAGGCAAAGTCCTTCTGTTCCAACAGTTCCAAAAGTGCATCGTCCATTTTGGCCGCCGTGGCAAAGTACTTACTCTGAGACCTGTTCATGCGTCCCCGTCTCCCTCTCTGCACGCCCGTTCACCACGAGCATGCCGATTGCAAACAGGATGACGATACCCCAAACGCAGCCACCCGTGATGACATTCTTCCACGTAGGCGCTCAGACAGTACGACCCCCGATACGAGGACCATCTACTGCTCGCTGATCTCGCGGGCAAGCTCCATGATCTCGTAAGCATACTTTTCCTTGCCGCGGGCGATGAGCTTCTTGTAGAGCGGATAGTTGATACCCGCGGCGGCAATCCCCAAAATGCCGAGCACCACGCCGATAACGAACATGCCCGTCGAGCCGTCGCCGATAACTTTCATAGAAAGGCACATACCCATGCCCATGACGAGCGCTGCAACGATACCGATGGTGTAGACGGTAATGGTGGCGGGCATCTTGGCCTTGGCGTCGAGCTTGCGCAGTGCAACGACCTTGGATGCGTCCTTAGGGGCGTACTCGTTAGCAAGCTGCTCGGCGTAGATCTTGTCGGTGTTCATGGCTTTTGTTCTCCTTGTTTTTCGAAGCCGTTTGTTGACGGTTCTATCTTCACAGGGAGACCGGCCCCACTGAACAACACGGATGCCCCGCCGTGTCGGGTTGCCGCAATTGCCCGCATGCGACCCATGACCCCGTTGGGGTGCATCACGGCAACTGGAAAATTGGGGGGGAACAAAGAGATCCCCATCGCAGAAGAATCATCGGGCAGGCAGGGCAGCAAAAGTAGCTAAAAAAGCCCCGTCCTAAATTAGCTACTGAGGAGTTGGGCCATGGCGTTGACGAATTTTTGGACTTGGAGGGTGGGTTCGAGCGGGTAGTGCAAGTAGACCGGCACCTCGCGACCGCACAGGAACGGCACGCCCACAAAAGCCGGGTGCACGCCCGACCACGCTCCGCAGGTGAGCACCGCGTCGCCCTTTTCCTCCGCCTCGTTAAAGAGCGCAAAGTCAAAGCTGTCCACGTCGATCACGTCCACGCCGCCGTCGGCCAAAAGGTCGATGCGCAGGCTGTCCATGGCATCGTTGCCGTGACGGAGCACGCGCAGGCGCATGCCCTCCAGGTCGGCAACCGTGATGCGCGTCTTGCGCGCGAGCCGGCTTGTGCGCGGCACGTCGATATAAAACGGCACATTGACGATGCGGAGCTTTTGGCAGGCGTCGCCCCAGCGCGGGGTCGAAAAACTCGACTGCACCACATCAACCTCGCGCCCCAAGCTGCGCATAACGGATTCGCGCTCGTCATAGAGGTCACTCACCGGCACGATCTCGAAGCGCAACGATGGCTCCAGCTCGTGCACGTCCGTCCACATCGACAGCGTCTGGCGCCCCGGGCACATCATCGACACGCCCAGGCGCACGGCGCCGCCATCGCCCGCCGCGCGTCGGGCGCGGCGCAGCGCATCCTCGGACTGGCGCATGATCGAGCGCGCATCGTCCACCAGCAGAGCGCCCGCCGGCGTCACCTTGACGCCCGAATGCGAACGCTCGAACAGCGTGATGCCAAACTCGGCCTCGAATCCCGAAACCTGCTTGACGAGTGCCGGCGTCGACACGCGCAGTTTTGCCGCGGCGCGCGAGAAGCTTCCTAGCTCCGCGGCGGCCGATATGGCCTCGAGTCGTCGATCGTACACGTCAATCTCCCGTTTTCGCGCCTGTGACCGCATGGTGCCGCAGGGGGGTTGTTTTCGCAGGTCACGCGCTCAATTGAGAATAAACTGCATCGCTCAGTGTAAACCTACGGTTAACACCATTCTAACAAATATGCAATTCACCTGCGCAAATGCAAAGCATACGATAACCAGCGAAAACCACATGGGTCGATTAATGGGAGCGGCCCACAGGGAGGCACAAGAAGGGAAGTTCCTATGAGCAATTGGCTTAAGCTCGAGGGCGATGTCTGCGCCGTGACCGGTGCGCTCGGCGGTATGGGCGTCGAGATTTGCCGCGAGTTCGCCCGCAACGGCGCCAACGTCGTCCTGCTCGACCTGGACGAGGAGAAGGTCAAGACCGCAGCCGCCGACCTCGCCGCCGAGTTTGGTATCCATGCCGAGGGCTACAAGATGAATGCCTGCGACGAGGCCGAGGTTCAGGCCGCCGTCGACGCCACGATCGCCGACTTCGGTCGCGTCGACGTTCTCGTCAACACCGCCGGCATCCTGCGCTTCGCCGCCATGGAGGACCTGCCGCTGAGCGACTGGAACGAGGCCCTCAACGTCAACCTTACCGGCTACTTCATCACCTCGCAGCGCTTTGGTCGCGAGATGATTAAGGCCGGCCAGGGTCGCCTGGTTCACATCTCGACCGTTGCCAGCCACTCCCCCGAGACGTTCTCGGGCGTGTACAGCTCCACCAAGGCCGGCGTCAACATGATGTCCAAGATGCTCGCCGCCGAGTGGGGCCCCTACGGCGTGCGCTCCAACTGCGTCGAGCCCTGCTTTGTTAAGACCCCGATGTCGGCGAGCTTTTACGCCGACCCCGAGGTCGAGAAGAGCCGCAGCCGCCTCATCGCCACGCGCCGCATCGGCGAGGTCAGTGATATCGCCAACGCCGTCATGTTCCTGGCGTCCAAGCGCTCGGACTTTACCACCGGCGACGCCATCAAAGTCGACGGCGGTTTCTCCAATATGATGGGCGACCTCACCGCCAAGCCCGGCGGCCGTCGAGCCTTTGCCGACAACTACCTCAAGAACAAGGGTGTCGAGCTTTGGTCCGACGAGTCTGGCGTCGCAAAGCCCACTGACCAGTAAACCAGCCTGACAGGGAGGCCCCGCGGACACGCCCGCTCCTCCCCCGTATCGATTAGAAAGAGTCCCATGACTTCCACCAACTCCAACAAGGGTCGCGCCGTCGTGCTTTCCGCCGCGTGCGTCACCATGTTCTTCATCAGCTCCATCGCGCTGTATTCCGTCGTGAGCAAAAACCTGCTCGCCGTCTACCCCGAGTGGTCCAGCGCCCTTACCTGGGCTTTCCCGGTCTTTCAGACCATCATGGCCGTGACAGGCATCTTCGCCGGCCGCATCTCCGATAAGATCGGCCCGCGCAACGTCGTGATCGCCGCCGCCGTGTGCTACGGCTTGGGCTGGTTCATGTCCGGCACCGTCACCGAGCCGTGGCAGTTCTACCTGTGGTTCTCGCTCGTCGCCGCCATCGGCAACGGCCTGGGTTACAACCCGGCGCTCACCACCGGCCAAAAGTGGTTCATCGACAAGAAGGGTCTCGCCTCCGGCATCACCCTTGCCGCTTCGACCGCCGGCCCCGCCGTGCTGTCCCCGGTACTCGCCTCGCTGCTCATCCCGAGCCTGGGCATCTTTGGCGCCCTCAAGGCACTCGGCGTCATCTTCTTTGTGATGATCGCCGCCTCCGCCCTGTTCCTGAAGGCCCCCGAGGCCGGTTGGCTGCCCGAGGGCTTCGAGGCCCCCAAGGGCGGCGCACACGCCGGCACCTTCGGCGACCTCACCCCGGGCGAGATGGTCAAAACCCCGCGCTTTTGGGTCCTCATCGTCACCTTCGCCTTTGCTGCCACTGCAGGCACCCTGCTCGTGGGCAAGGTTGCCTCCATCGCCGCCGTCCAGCTCTTCGCCGACCCCACGTGCGCCGCAGCTGTCGCCCTCGGCGGTGTAGTGGTCTCCGTCAACACCTGCGCCAACCTGGTCGGTCGTCTGTCCTTTGGCCAGATCATCGACAAGCTCGGCGCCTACAAGTCGCTGCTCATCAGCCTGGTCGTCACCATCGTCGCGCTCGTCATCATGTCGATGAGCTTTACGCAGAGCATGTTCTTTGTGGCGCTCGCCCTGCTCGGCTTTAGCTTTGGCGCCCTGCTCGTCATCTACCCGCCGCTCACCGGTGGCGCCTTTGGCACCAGCAACATCGGCGTCAACTACGGCATCATGTTCCTGGGCTACGCCGCCTCTACCTGGATCAGCCAGCCCATCACTGCCGTGCTGTATCACGCCGAGGCCGGCAGCGCCGCCTACCAGCAGTCCTTCTACGGCGCCATCGTGATCGCCGCCATCGCCGTCGTACTCACCGTCTACATGATGGTCTCCGACAGCAAGAAGAAGTCCGCCTAGTTGTACCGATGCGGCAAAGGGGCAGCCCTTTTGTCGCATTCCACCAGCCACCAGCATTAAGGAGTCGTAATGTCTGAGCTCAACCCCGTCCGCATTGCCGTTATCGGCGCCGGCGCCATGGGCCGCAACCACATCCGCTTTGTCACCGAGGAGCCCGAGGCCGAGCTCGTCGCCATCGCCGACGCCTTTGAGGGCGCCCGCGCCACGGCCGAGGCCGCCGGCGTGCCGTTTTATACCGATCCCGCCCAGATGATGGACGAGGTCAAGCCCGAGGCCGTCATCATCGCCACCCCCAACGACCTGCACCTGGGCGTTGCCCGCGAGGCCATCAAGCGCAACATCGTGCCGCTGGTCGAAAAGCCGATCTCCAACGATCTCGAGGATGCCCAGGCCTTCGCCGCCGAGGCCGAGACCGCCGGCGTGCCCGTACTCGTGGGTCAGCACCGTCGCCACAACCCGTTTGTGAACAAGGCCAAGGAGATCATCGAGTCCGGCGAGCTGGGCAAGCTCACCGTGTCGAGCTTCCACTACATGATCTATAAGAACGACGAGTACTTCGACGTCGAGTGGCGCCGCAAGAAGGGTGCTGGCCCGATCCTGGTCAACCTGGTGCACGACGTCGACCTGCTCCGCTACCTGTTGGGCGAGCCCGTTGCCGTCCAGGGCATGCAGTCCAGCGCCGCCCGCGGTTTTGAGACCGAGGACTCCGCCGTGGTCAACGTCCGCTTTGCCGATGGCGCGCTCGCGAGCATGACCATCTCCGACGCCACCGCCAGCCCCTGGAACTGGGAGGCAACCGCTCGCGAGGATCCGCAGTACCGCCCCTTCGACGCCGACGCCTACTTTATCGGCGGCACCAAGGGCGCCCTGTCGCTGCCCCGCCTGCACCAGTTCTCCTACGACGGCGCCTCTAACTGGCACAAGCCGCTGCAGATGGAGATTCCGGCCGTCGACCCGGCGCTTCCCCACAAGATGCAGCTCAAGCACTTTGTGAAGGTCGTCCGCCGCGAGGTCGAGCCCGTCGTGACGCCGGCCGACAACGTCAAGACGCTCACGCTTCTCAACGCCGTCAAGGAGGCCGCCGAGACCGGCCAGCTCGTCGAGCTGTAACGCCTTAAGAGCGGCCGCGACAAAAACCCCATGCCGAGCCCCTCGGTCCGCCACAAATAAGCCCCTCTTCTTTGCCCCGCGAGCAGCCTCCTGCCCGCGGGGCTTTCTTTGCAGCCGCGGCGCGGGCGGGTGGTAGACTGGGTGGCTCATGCACCTGTAACGTACTCACAGACAGGAAGTTCCATGGATCTTATCGCCCAGCTCGCCCGCGAGCTCAACCTTAAGACCGCCAACGTCGAGGCAGCCGTCAAGCTCATCGACGAGGGCAACACCATCCCCTTTATCTCGCGCTACCGCAAGGAAGCAACGGGCGGCATGGACGACGTTGCCCTGCGCGCACTCGACGAGCGCCTGTCCTACCTGCGCAATCTTGAGCAGCGCAAAGAGGACGTCATGCTGCTCATCGACGCCCAGTGCAAGCTCACGCCCGGGCTCGAGCAGCAGATTCGCGAGGCCACGCAGCTTCAGCGTGTCGAGGACCTCTACAAGCCCTATCGCAAAAAGCGCATGACCCGTGCGCAGAAGGCCCGCGAGGCCGGCCTGGAGCCGCTCGCCAATATGATCATCATGCAGGCATCGGCCAAGGGCAGCGCACTCGACGCCGCTGCGGCATACGTCAACGAACAGGCCGGCTTCGACACGCCCGAGAAGGCACTCGCCGGCGCCGCCGACATCGTGGCCGAGACGGTGGCCGAGGACCCGGAGAACGTCGCCGACCTGCGCACCTTTACGCAAAACACCGCCGACATCGTCGTCGAGGCCACCGACCCCGCCGAGAAGACCCCCTACGAGCCCTACTACAACTTTGACGAGCCGCTGCGCCGTATTCCCAACCACCGCGTGCTGGCTATCGACCGCGGTGAGCGCGAGGGCAAACTCCGCGTGCGCGTGAACGTCGACGGCGCTGCCGCCACGGCGCGCCTCGGCAGCCGCTGGCCCCGTCGCCAGGGCGTGTTCGCGCCCGTCTTTGACGCCGCTATCGCCGACGGTTACAAGCGTCTCATGGCCCCCTCGCTGGAGCGCGAGGCCCGCGCCAAACTCACCGTCCGCGCTCAGACCGAGGCCATCAATGTCTTTGCCAAGAATCTCGAGGGCTTGCTCTCGGCACGCCCCGTGCGCGGTGCCCGCGTGCTCGCGCTCGATCCGGGCTACCGCACCGGCTGCAAGGTCGCTGTCATGGACGAGACCGGCAAGCTGCTCGCCCACGGCGTTGTCTACCCCACCAAGCCGCGCCACGACGTCGCCGGCACCAAGCGCGAGCTCGCCCGCCTCGTCAAGAAGGACGGCGTCAACACCATCGTCATCGGCAACGGCACCGCCAGCCGCGAGACCGAGGAAGTCGTCTCGGAGTTCATTGCCGAGCAGGCGCCCGGGCTGCGATACACCATCGTCAACGAAGCCGGCGCGTCGGTGTACTCCGCCTCCGAGCTCGCCAGTCAGGAATACCCCGACCTGGACGTCACCGTGCGCGGCGCCATGAGCCTGGGCCGCCGTCTGCAGGACCCGTTGGCAGAGCTCGTCAAGATTCCGCCCCAGTCCATCGGCGTGGGCCAGTACCAGCACGACCTTGACCAGGCCGAGCTTTCGCGCACCCTGGGCCACGTGGTGGAAGACGTCGTCAACCGCGTGGGCGTCGACGTCAACACCGCAAGCGCGAGCCTGCTGGGATACGTATCGGGCATCACGCCGAGCGTGGCCAAGAATATCGTGGCCTACCGCGAGGAAAACGGAGCCTTTACCGATCGCCGCCAGCTCAAGAAGGTCCCCAAGCTGGGACCCAAGGCATACCTCAATGCCGCGGGCTTCCTGCGCATTAGCGGCGGCAAGAACCCGCTCGACGCGACGAGCGTCCACCCCGAAAGCTACGAGGTGGCCACGGCCGTCCTGGAACGCGCCGGCGTTGCGGCAAGCGAGCTCAGCCGCGGCGGCGTGCCCGACATCGAGCGCCGTCTGGGCAGCATTTCGGCACTGGCAAGCGACCTGGACTGTGGCACCCTGACGCTCATCGACATTGTCAACGAGCTCAAGAAGCCCGGTCGCGACCCGCGCGACGACGCGCCCGAGGTGGTCTTTAGCCGCTCGGCACTTTCTATTGACGACCTGGAGCCCGGCATGGAGCTCAAGGGCACGGTGCGCAACGTCGTCGACTTTGGCGCCTTCGTCGACGTGGGCGTGCACCAGGACGGCCTCGTGCACATCTCCAAGCTGGCCAGCCGCTTCGTCAAGCACCCCAGCGACGTGGTGCGCGTCGGCGACACGGTGAAGGTATGGGTAGAAAAGGTCGATCGCGACCGCAAGAAAATCTCCCTCACCATGGTGCAGGGGAAGTAAACCGTCAAAGCAAGGTACCCCCTGTAGCAACGTGCAAAATCGCGAGTATTCTGCAATTTCCGCCGCTCCGAACGCCCCTCAGAGACAATAACGTCAAAAACAGCCCCCGTTTTAGCGTCATCAGAGCCAAAACGGGGGTTGTTCCGTGCTTCAACCAGCTGGTAAAAGCCTTTACCTTGCTGAATACTCTCAATTTTGCACGGCGCAGGCGGGGGCACCTTTGTCCACGGCAGGATATGGAAGCCTATCACCAACCTACTGGCAAGCTCGTGTCGGCAGCCCCGGCCTTTCCTTTGCCTAGCGCGACCCTCGCGAAGCGCGTGAGCGATAGGGAAAGGAAAGGCCGGGGCGAGCAGCCCGCGGCGTAGTCAGTGTTCGCGTTACGGCAGAATATGGAAGCCCAAAGCGGCGATATCCTTGGCAAAGCCGCGCACGGTGTCGAGCGAGACCTCGTACGGGTCGCGACCGATGTTCTTGCGCTTGGCCAGGATGCTGTTGGGCACCGTGATGATCTGACAGCCGCAGGCCTGCGCCTGGTAAATGTTGATAAGCTCGCGCGTGGACGCCCACAGGACCTCGCAGTTGGGCTTGGCGGCGGCCTTCTTGACCGACTCCGTCATAAACGGAATGGGATCGACACCCGTGTCGGCGATACGGCCGGCAAAGAGCGAGATGATGGACGGCGTCTCGGCGTCGACAGCGTCGACCATCTCGTCGACCTGCGCAGGCGTAAAGATGGTGGTGACGTTGACCTTAATGCCGTCGGCGGAAAGCTTGCGCACCAACTCGGCCGTGGACTCGCCCTTGGTGGTCACGCACGGAATCTTGACATAGACGTTCTCGGCCCAGGTAGCGATCTCGCGGGCCTCGATCTCCATGGTCTCGACGTCGTCGGCAAAGACCTCAAACGACACGGACACATCGGTGATATGGGCCAGGACCTCCTTGGCAAAGGCGCGGTAATCCGTCACGCCGCCCTTTTTCATAAGGGACGGGTTGGTCGTGAAACCCTGAACGTTGCCGTTCTCGTACATGTCGAGCATGCCCTCGAGGTTTGCACCGTCAGCGAACACCTTGATTGCCATCTGCCTGATTCCTTTCGCTTGCACACGGGCGTTAAACTGCTAAACACTTTACCTACGTTTATCAAGGCGTGAACTGCGGTTTTTTATCTTCTCGGCGAACGGTTTTGCAGTTTTACCATTTTTATATCGACACCCCAGCGGCAAAACGTTTTTGCTGATCATCGCGGTTGATTCCGTTCGCGGCGCAGAGACAGCGCTTCACCGGTGCGTTTTCACAACCACTCCAAAACAAAAAGCGGTGACGCCTCATTTGAGACGTCACCGCTTCCGTGTAGGAGCCGGTTATCGGAGCTCCGCCCGATTAGGGCTTAACGTATGCCTGGGTTACTCTTCCTCAACGTGGTTAATCACAGCACCCTTGGTGTGGATGAAGTTGGGAACGAAGGCGACGATCAGAAGGACAGCAAGAATCGCGTAGACACCGGTGGTACCGAAGGCCTCGGCAGCGCGGCCAAGCGTAATACCAATGACGGAGAAATCGAAGTCGCCGAACGTAGTGTTCTTGAAGCCAAAGACGTCAAGAACGGGCAGGAGCAGGGCCGGGGCAAAGGTGATGAGCAGGCCGTTGACGAAAGCGCCAAGAGCTGCGCCCTTGCGACCGCCGGTAGCATTGCCGTAGATGCCTGCGGTAGCACCGCAGAAGAAGTGGGGAACCATGCCCGGGATGATGAAGATGCCCAGGGTAGCGCCCACGATGAACATACCGACCACGCCACCGATAAAGGAAGCGACAAAGCCGAGGATGACGGCGGTAGGAGCATAGGGGAAGAAGACGGCACAGTCGACGGCGGGGATGGCGCCGGGGATCAGCTTGTTGGAGATGCCCTGGAAAGCCGGGACCAGGTCGGCGAGGATCATGCGAACGCCGTTATAGACGATGGTGACACCGACGGCGAAGGACAGAGCACAAGTCAAGGCATAGACAATCACGTTGTCGCCGCCAGCGGTCTCGGTAACAACCGCGGGATCCGCAACATAAGCGGCAAATGCGGTAACCAGGTAGAAGAAGGCCATGGTAAGAGCCGTGGAGATGGTGGTGTCGCGCAGGAAGGAGAACTTCTCGGGAACCTCGATCTTCTCGGTGCTGTTTTCCTCGGCGTCCTTAGCAAAAAGCGTACCGACTGCAGCGGAGATGTAATAGGCGAGTGAACCGAAGTGGCCCATGGCGATTTCATCGCCATCGGTAACCTTCTCGGTGAAACGCTGACCAACGGCGGGAAGCATAGCGCTCACGAGGCCCAGGAACATGCCGCCCACGATGACAAGCTGGACATCCTGGAAGCCAGATGCCTGCAGAACGGCAGACAGCAGGCAAGCCATAAACATGCTGTGATGGCCCGTCAGGAAGATGTACTTAAACTTGGTAAAGCGGGCAATGATAATGTTCACGACGTAGCCGAGAATCAGGATCATCATGGTCTGAACGCCGAGGACGCTCTGAGCCATCGAAACGACGACCTCGTTGTTGGGCACGACGCCGGTGATGTGGAAGCCGGTCTCGATGAAGGTGCCCAGCGGAGCAAGGTTCTCCTGGACAACAGCAGCGCCGGCAGACAGCATGATGTAACCAAGAATGGGCTTCAGGGTTCCCGTCATCACCTTGTGGGCAGGGCGCTTGAGCGCAACAAGGCCCACAAAGGCAAACAGACCCATGATCCACGCTGGCTTGGTCAGAATCGATTGGATAAACTCAAGTATGGGAAGGATGGCTTGCATCTGCGCTTCCTTTCTCTCTAACGTGGGCGCGTTTCCCTCTTCCACAGGGAACCGCCCTTTTTTGTGCCGCTTTAGGCGTTAGCGGCAGCCGCCTTGATTGCCTCGAGGGCGTCTTCGCGGATCTTCTTCTTGTTCACATAGCTGCGAACGATCACAACGTTGCCGTGGAGCTCGGGGGCGAGCTCCTTAACGGTGATGAACAGATCCGGATTTGCGGAAGAAGCACCGTTCAGGTCCATAGACTCAACGTCGGCCTTGATGCCCTCCTCCTCGCAAAGCTCCTCGACTTTGCCAGCGAGCATCAGGCTAGACCCGATGCCGTTTCCGCATACGGTGATGATATGCATGGCAACCTTCCTCTCCTACACGTGACGGTTTTCCGTCTATCCAAAAGCGGCGACGCATCGCCGTGCCATTAAGGCCTAAAAGAATGAACGCATGGTCTCCAAAACCTGCTCGGGCGTATCGCATGCGCTGAGCTTGGCAACGCAGTCCTCGTCCTCGAACATCTGCGAAAGCTCCGCCAAGCAGCCAAGATGAGCCTTGGGGTCGGGCGCGCAAATACCCACGAGCACGTGAACCGGATCGAAATCCTCGTGTCCAAACGCAACGGCTGGGTCAAGCGTGACGATACAGATTCCCGCTTCACTCACATTGCCATCTGCCTGAGCGTGGGGCATGGCGATGCCCTCTTCCAAGACCATATAGGGGCCAAATTTGTGAACCGATGAAATCATGGCGTCGACATAGCTCTGATCGCATTTGTCGGCATCAACGAGCAACTTACCGCATGCCCTGATTGCTTCCTCCCAATCGGAGGCCTTGACGTGGCAGGCAACAAGCTCGGGCTTAAGAAGATCGGTCAGCATGCTCGTCCCCTACTCCTCGGGCAGGATATGAAAACCAAGCGCCTGAATGTCGCGGGCAAAGCCCTTGACCGTATCAAGCGAGTACTCAAGCAAATCTTTCCCGAAATTCTTGCGCTTGGCAAGAAGGGCATTGGGGACCGTAATGATCTGGCATCCAACGGACTCCGCCTGGACGATATTGAGGACCTCGCGCGTAGACGCCCAGAGAACCTCGGCAGCAGGCTTAACGGCAGCCTTCTTTACGAACTCCGCCATGAGGGGCAGCGGATCGACGCCGGTATCGGCAATGCGACCGGCAAAGATGGACAGAATAGAGGGAGTCTCGGCAGAGACGGCATCGACAAACTCGTCGACCTGCTCGGGCGTGAAGATCGTGGTGACATTCACCTTGATGCCATCGGCGGAAAGACGCTTGACCAGCGCTGCAGTGGACTCGCCCTTGGTGTTGAGCGCCGGGATCTTAACGTAGACGTTGTCTGCCCAGGTTGCGATCTCGCGAGCCTCGGCTTCCATACCAGCCTCGTCGTCAGCGAATACCTCAAAAGAAACCGACACATCAGTAATGTGCTCAAGAACCGTCTTGGCAAAAGCGCGGTAGTCAGTCACGCCACCGGCCTTCATAAGGGAAGGATTGGTCGTGAAGCCCTGAACGTTGCCATTGTCATGCATGTCAAGCATGCCTTCGAGGTTAGCGCCGTCGGCAAACACCTTAATCGCCATGTTCGGTCCTTTCTCATCTAGCACTATTGCTATCGAAAGCCTTTTTCTTTGTTTCAAAAGCTTTTCGGTTTTCTTTTATAAACCATTTCAAAAGATATCGAAAGCTCAATTGTCAACTTTCCGTGAACGGTCGAATATCGGGTGTGAACGTACTTCTTTTGGGCGGCACCTTCAGAATGAGACTCTTTATAGCCCGTCTACGTGCGGACTATCTACTACGCATGCATTTGTGACATGCCATTCCGTTCATTTGATTCATTCGATTTTGCCTTGTTCTTTTCATATCGATACGTTATATTTCGATTACGAAAGGCGCATCTTCTGCCTTTTGTTCAAAAGGAGCGGCATATGGCATCTACCTCAGACCTTTCACCGGCCGAGCGTCAGCGATTTATCATGAATTGGCTGGCCGAAAAGCCAAATATCTCGGTATCCGACATTGTTCGCCGTTTTTCGGTTTCGGAAGTCACCGCACGACACGACCTCATCTCGTTGGAATCCGAAGGCAAGCTGCGTCGCGTACGCGGCGGAGCGGTATCGCTTTCTCGCTCCAACGCAATCTCGTATCCCGAGGAGCGCATCAATGTCCAAGTCGAGGCCAAGGAGGCCATCGCCGCAACCGCAGCAACTCTTGTTGATGATGGCGATGTTCTGGTAATTGATATCGGCACCACAGGCTTTTACTTCGCTAAGGCCCTCATGGACAAGCGTGAGATCACCATTATCACCGGCGATCTTGCAATCGCGAACTACGCCAGCTTCAATCTCCCCAATGCTTCGGTAGTGCTGCTGGGCGGCTCCGTGCGCAAGGGTCACCTCTATCTCGCGGGCGCACTAACGCTCGACTGCATGAGCAAACTACATGCCGACAAGGCGTTTGTCAGTGCCGACGGATTCCACCCCGACCACGGTTTTACCGTCGAGCACGACTTCTCGGCCATGATCAAGCATATGTACCTGACCAACTCAAACCAGGGTTACATGATGGTTGACCAGGGAAAGTTCAACAAGACCAGTTTTTATCAGTCAGCACAGATCGATGACCTCGATGGCATTATTGTAGACGGAGATGACGAGGGCATCATGGCGGCGGCAATCGAGAACAGTCGCAGTCATCCCAAGCTCTATATTGCAAAATAGCTCAAATGGCCGGGTCGCCCCCACTGCGGGCGACCCGGCCATTTATTAAATCAACCCAAAGTGGCGCATGGCGGTGACGGTACCGTCGCGTGCGACGTCGTCGGTCACGTAGTCGGCGACTGCCTTGACCTCGGGCATGGCGTTGCCCATGGCAACAGCCGTCTCGACGGCGGCAAGCATGCCCAGGTCGTTGCCCGAATCGCCAAAGCCAAAGGTGCGCGCGTTGCCGGCGCGCCCCAGATACTCAAGCGCTCGCGCCACGCCCACGCCCTTGTCAATGCCCTTGGGACTCAGCTCGCGATTCTGGCCGCCGGTGTTGCACAGCTCAAAGTTGCGTTCGATAAAGCCGTCGTCATTGGCCACGCGAGCCAAGCCGGGCTCGTTAAGGCACACCTTGCCCACACGCAGGCGGCCGTCGATGCGCATTTCCTCGGCGCTATGCACCACATGCGTGCCGATCAGAGACGACCGTTCAACACCCGCGGGCTCCAGTGCAAAAGTCGCAGCGTTGGCCTCAAAAAAGACCTCAATGCCGGCGTCCACAACGCGACGCGCAAGCTCCTCGACAATGTCCTCTTCAAAGCAATCCTCGTGCACCACACGGCCCTCAACCTCGAGCGTCGCCCCCGCCATGGCCACGATACCCGCAGGTTCGAGCTCACGCAGACCATCGGCAATCAGCCACAAGGGGCGTCCTGTGCAGATAAACGCCTTGTGCCCCGCATCGTGCAGGCGATGAAACGCCTCAATGACCGTCTGCGAGGGGCGCACCGCCGAAAAGTCCTTATCGGTCATGCTGTCGGGATCGAACGACGTCAGCGTGCCGTCCACGTCAAAAAACAGTACAGCGGAATCGGGGCACGCATCAATCATATGGGTTCCTTTCGAGGGCGATGGCAAACGAAGCTTCCATCATATAATGGAGCGACACAACCAGAGAGGTCACCCATGGAATTTTATGCAAGCTGCCCCGAGGGCTTTGAGTCCGCACTCGCCGACGAGCTTAAACGGCTCGGGCTTTCGCATGTCCGCCGCCTCAAGGGCCGCGCCACGTTTGAGGGCGAGCTCGAGCAAGGCTACCGTGCCTGCCTGTGGTCGCGCCTGGCCAGCCGCGTGTTTGTGGTGCTCGGGCGCTTTGAGGCACAGGATGCCGACGAGCTGTACGATGCCGTTTACGACATTGCCTGGGAAAACATCGTCCGCCCCGGCGCCACCATTGCCATCACTGCCCGTGGTGTGACCGAGCAGCTGCGCAACACGCGCTTCTCTGCCCTGCGCGCCAAGGACGCATTGTGCGATCGCCTGGCCGAGACCACGGGCCGTCGCGCCGATGTCGATGCCACCGATCCCGATGTTCACCTGCTGCTTTCGTTGCGTCAGCGCCGCGCGAGCATAAGCCTGGACCTTTCGGGCGACCCGCTGTTCAAACGCCTGCCACCCGCAGCGACCCGCGCCGGCGAGGGCGCGCACGTGCTGCGCCCCGACTACGCCGCCCTGGTGCTGGCGCAGGTCGGCTGGACCGCACTGTGCGAGCGCGAGTTGACGGTCGACGATTACGAGAACGAAGCCCTTCCCACGCTGATCGATGCCTCGTGCGCCGGCGGCGGTCTGCTGCTGGAAGCAGTGAACATTCTGACCGATCGCGCCCCGGGCGCCGCACGCGAGCGCTGGGGCTTTGGGGGCTGGCAGCTGCACGACGCCGCCCTGTGGGAGCAGCTGCTTGCCGAGGCGCGCGAGCGCGAGGCGGCAGCGCGCGAGCGCCAGGCGCGCATCGTGGCCGCAGACATCGACCCCGCCGCACGCAAGACCGCCGAGCGCATGGTTAAGTGTGCCGGCTACAAGCGCTTTGTCGATTTTTGTGCCGCCAAGTCCGCCACCGTGCTGGACCACGCAGGTGCCGTTGCCGGTGCCGCCGTAGTCGCGGATACGACCGAGACACCGCTTCCGCTCATGCACGACGCAATGACGCTCATCGGTGAGCTGCGCCGCGCGCCCGAGCTTGCCGCGGCGCCGGTCGCCGCTCTCACCCGCGACGGCTTGCTGGCCCGCGCGCTCCACGCCGAGCCCGAGCGCTCCATCGCCGTCATGCCCAATAATGAAGAGGCAACTATTGAGGTTTGGCCCTCGCTCGACCACGCCGCCGCAGCATTTGAAGCTGCGACCAGCGCAGATGCCGAGGGCGAGACCGCGAACGCCGACAACCTCATCAGCGACGAAGCCGCCGACGCCCTCATGCCCGAACCTACCGCCACGCTCGACCTGGGTGACGGCAAGCCGCTGCCCGTGCTCATCCCCGAGTCCGAGCAGTTCGCCAACCGCCTGCGCAAGAACGCCCGCCTGCGTCGCAAGTGGGCAAAGCGCGAGGGCGTGAGCTGCTACCGCGTCTACGATGCCGACCTGCCCGATTACTCTGCCGCCATCGATCTGTACGAGGGTTGCCCGCAGACGCCGGGCCGCTGGCTCGTCATTGCCGAATACGCCGCGCCCAAGACCATCGACCCCGCACTGGCCCAGGCCCGTATGCTCGATATTCTGGCCATCGCGCCGCGTATCTTGGATGTTCCGGCCGAGCACGTGCACGCCAAGGCCCGCATGCGCTCGCGCGGCGGCTCGCAGTACGGCAAGCAGGGCGCCGGCAAGGGCGGATCGGGCGAACGCGCCAACATCGCGCGTCGTCGCCTGCCGCTCATCGAAGAGGGCGGCCTCACCTTTGCCGTCAACTTTGACGACTACCTGGACGTCGGCATCTTCTTGGACCACCGCGTCACCCGCAACCTGGTGCGCGAGCACGCCAAGCAGGCGCGCCGCTTCCTCAACCTGTTTGCCTACACCGGCACTGCCACCTGCTACGCAGCCGATGGCGGAGTCGAGGAGACCGTGACGGTCGACCTCTCCAACACCTATCTGGACTGGGCCGAGCGCAACATGCGCCAGAACGGCTTTGTGGGGCCTCAGCATCATTTTGTGCGCGACGACGTACTCGCTTGGATTCGCGACCAGCGCCAGACGCGCAACCGCTGGGACCTGATCTTTGTCGACCCGCCCACGTTCTCGAATTCGTCCAAGATGGGCCGCCGCACCTGGGATGTCCAGCGCGACCATGTTGAGCTTTTGGCCGGCGTATCGCGCCTGCTCGCGCAGGGCGGCCATGCCATCTTTAGCTGCAACCTGCGCGGCTTCCGCCCCGAAACGCGCAAGCTCGCCCGCGCGGGCGTGGTGCTGGAGGACATTACGGCGCAGACCATCCCCGAGGACTTCGCGCGCAACCAGAAGGTGCACCACTGCTACATCGTGCGCCGCCTGCCCATCGAGGACGCCATGGCCGAGGTCGGCTTTAGCGCCGAGGAAATTGCCGAGCGCGTCGAGGAACTGCGCAACCCCGAGGCCCGCAAGCCCCGTGCGGCAGTACCCGCGCACGCGCAGGCCGGCAACGGCAAGTCCAACTTTGCCGGCAAGCCCTCCCCTGCCGGCAAGCCCAAAAAGAAGAAGTTCTACGCCAGCAAGCCCAAGGGCAGATAACAAAGTTGCAGTGGAATACGGACTGTTTTGCCTGGAATTAGGCAGATTTAGACCGTATTTCACCGCAACTCATATTGGGATGGTGGTTGGCTATCTAGCCTTGGGTGACCAATCGGTAGCCGATGCCCACGTGCGTCTGGATATAGCGCGGATGCGCGGGGTCGGACTCGATCTTTTTGCGCAGCGTGCCCATAAAGACGCGCAGGCTCGCCAGGTCGCTCTTGGTCGCCGTGCCCCAAATCTCGTGCAGGATAAACTGGTGCGTGAGCACCTTGTCGGCGTTGTGCGCCAGCAGGCACAGGAGCTTATACTCGATCGGCGTCAGATGCAGTTCCTCGCCATCCATCGTGGCGATGCCGGCATCAAAATCGATATGCAGCTCACCGGTATCGAACGAGCCCTCGGAGACAACGCCGCCCGTCTGCGCATACGAAAGGCGCCTGAGCGTCGTGCGAATGCGCGCGAGCAGTTCCTCGACCGAAAACGGCTTGGTCAGATAGTCGTCGGCACCGGCATCGAGCGCGCGGATTTTGTCCGCATCCTCGCTGCGCGCCGAGACCACGATAATCGGCATGCCCGACCATGCGCGCACCGACTCCACCACCTTGACGCCGTCCATATCGGGCAGGCCCAGATCGAGCAGCACAATGCTCGGCGCCTGCGATGAGGCGGCGGCGATGGCGGCATGGGCGGTCTCCACAGCCATATGGCGCAAGCCGTGCGCCTCGAGCGCGGCAACGATGAGGTTGCGAACGGCGGGATCGTCCTCGACAACCAAGATGAGCGGTTTTACGGCAGAGTTCGGCACGGCGCTACTCCTTATCAAACGAAACATCGGCGACGGGAAGCTCAATCGTAAAGACCGAGCCGTGCGGGTCCGCCGCGGCAACCTCTATGCTACCGCCATGTGCCAGCGCAATGGAGCGGCAGAGCGAAAGCCCCAGGCCCACGCTGCGGTGGCTGTCGGCCAGGCCATGGTTGGCAGTGTAGAACGACTCAAAGATGCGCTCACGGTCCTCGGGCGCAATGCCCGGCCCGTCATCGGCCACCGAGCACGCCACGTGCCCATCGTCGACGCCAATCGAAATCACGATATGCGAGCCTGCGGGCGTATAGGTGATGGCATTGTTCACCAGGTTCACCACGAGCTGTACCATCAGACGCGCGTCGACGTTAACGAGCGCCGGTTCATCGCACGCCACCACCTTAAGGTCGTGCTCGCGCACGGCCGGACTTACGTGGCGCAGCGCCTCCTCGACGATATCGTCCATGAGCTCGAGCGTAGTCGACAGATGCATGCCGCCGCCCTCGAGCTTGGTGATGGCAAGCAGGTTCTCGACGGTGGCGTTGAGCCACAGCGCATCCGAGCGAATGGATAGAAGCAGGCCGCGGCGCGTCTGGGCATCGAGCACCGCGGTGCCGGTCGAGCCCTGATCGAGCAGCACGTCGGCATTACCCGAAATACTGGTAAGCGGTGTGCGCAGATCATGCGAGATGGAGCGCAGCAGGTTGGCGCGCAGCTGTTCGTTTTTGGCGAGCACCGCCGCTTCCTCGCGGGCCTCCATGGCGCGGGCGCGGTCGAGCGCCAGCTCGCCTTCGCTCACGATGGCATCGGCAAGTGTCCGCTCCTCATGCGTCAGCACGTCGGGCTCGGCAACGATAGCCAGCACGCCCACCACCGAGGCGGGGTCGCCCGAGCGGACGAAGCCGTCGCCCGTGCGAACCGTCAGGTAGATGCCATAAAACGCCGAGCCGCCATAGGTTGCATCGAGCGGCGTTCCCACATAGGCGGACGCCGAGAGCCGCGGCGGCATCTGCGGCGCCAGTTCATGCACCGGCGCGGCATCGCCCACGGCCGTGTATGTCGCGCGCGGCAGCAGGTCATCGCCCTCGGCGTCGGCGCTGTACCACACGACCGGGCAGCCCGAAAGACGCGCCAGCTGCGTGGCCATGGCGTGAACGATCTGCTGCTGATCGGCACACCGCTGCAGCATACGGTTGGTCTCGAGCACCATATGCGTGCGGCGGTCGCTGGCGGCAGCCTGTGCCAGGGCGCGGCGCAGGGCCAACGCAATCGAGCTCGACACAAGCGAGACCACGAACATGATGAAGAACATGCCGGGATAGACGCGGTCGATAAGCGACAGCGAGTAGCGCGGGTCGACAAACAAGAAGTTGTAGAGCGCCACGGCGGCAGCCGAGCTCAGCAAGCAATACAGGCGACTCCAGGTAAAGAATGCGCACAGCTGAACGGCGAACACATAGACGATCATGATGCTCGGCGCGAGACCCGGATGGTCGAGCAGCGCGCCCACAATCGTCGCCGCGACCAGCAGCCCCACCGATACGCAGGCGTCATACAGAGGAGTGCGGCGCGTCAGCGTTGTGCGCCGCCACCAAAAGCTATCGGCAATATCGCCGTCCGTACGGACGTCCATCAGCGCCCCGCCCCTCTCTCAAAAACAAAAACCACCACAAAGGGACAGGCACCTTTGTGGTGGTTTCCCTTGTGGTGGTTCCAAGTGTATAGCCTTTGCAACCGGCGGTCGCTAGACAAACAGCACGTGCGCGAGCAGAGCACACACGCACACCGCTCCAAATACCAGTGCCACGATCGAAATTACGCGATCGGCCATATCCATGTTGGCACGGTTCGTCAAAAACCGATCTTCGGCGGCATCGACGCGCGCCTCACGCACCAGCTCGGTCGCAAAATCGCAACCGTCAAGCACCTTTGCATCCATGGTTTCCTCCCAGGACTCAATCACTGTCATTGCAAGCCTGCCCGTTCGCAGCCAAACCTCAAGTGTCGACTACGGGCGCTCGTTGGGAGCCAGGCGCTGCATCTTGTTCACGGCCTTGAACTTGGTGAACAGCGGCACGTACTCAAAGCTCACGTTGGAGTTCTCCAGGCCGTACCAGCGTGCAGGCGTGCCGGCGGCGCGACGAATGATGTACTTGAGCGTGATGGCCGTACGCTCGCTCGGCTCCACATCGCTTTCGGGCGCCAGAAGCTTACGGATCAGGACGAACTTGAACGTACCGATGTTACCCGGATCCTTGTAGACCGAGTAGTCATGCGTCTGCGGCGGCAGCTCGCCGGTGGCAGCCAGGTCCTGAACGACCTGACGCAGATAGGCATTGACGCGCTGGTTGATCTTGTAGCCCAGGTACAGATGCACGCGGAACACGTAGTCGGTGCCGAACGTCTCGACCGAATAGGCAAAGGTGTGCGGTTCGTCCATGGTCTCGACATTCACAAACCACCAGGCGCGGGCGCGCTTGGGATGCTTGTCCAGAATCGAATAGACGATGTCGCGGTCGATGTAGTCGGTATGGGTGTCCTTGGTCAGGTACACGATGTTGTCGCTCAGGCGCTCGTAGCGATCGTCATCGCGCAGGCGCTTGAGCTGCGGCAGGTAGCTGCGCAGCGGCAGCAGCGTAAACTGGCGCTGCTCAACAGCCGTACCGTTGTACCAGCACACCATAATGCCCATGATGAGCGCGGCCATGAGGATGGTGAAATAGCCGCCGTGGAAGAACTTGGTGAGCGAGCTCACGAAGAAGAAGCCTTCGAGCAAAAGGAAGAAGGCCGCGAAGATCCACGGCGCGACCTTGAGCTTGCGCTCCTCGTGCAGGTAGAAGAAGAGCAGCAGCGTGGTGCACATCATGGTCAGCGTAATGGCAAGGCCGTAGGCGGCTTCCATATGCGCCGAGTTCTGGAACAGCAGCACCACGATGACGCAGCCCACGAGCATGACGTTGTTGACCATGGGGATGTAGAGCTGGCCTTTGGTCTCGGCAGGGTAGAAGACCTGCATGTGCGGCATGAGGTCCAGACGGCTGGCCTCGGACACCAGCGAAAACGCGCCGGTAATGAGCGCCTGCGAGGCAATGATGGCCGCGACGGTGGAAAGGCCGACGGCAAACGGACGCAGGCCCGGGGCGAGCATCTGGTAGAACGGGTTGAGGTCGGCAATGCCCATGAGCTCGGGGTTGGCAGCGTTGTTCATAAGCCAAGCGCCCTGGCCCATATAGGAAAGCAGCAGGCAGCACTTAACGAACGGCCAGGTAGCGTAGATGTTGCCGCGGCCGACGTGGCCCATGTCGGAGTAGAGCGCCTCGGCACCGGTGGTGGCGAGGAAGCAGCTGCCCAGAATCATGATGCCCGCATGGTTGTTGGGGCTCAGCAAAAAGGCGATGCCGCGCACCGGGTTGAGGCACAGCAGCACGGCGGGGTGCTGGAGGACAAAGAACAGACCCGTACCGCCCAAGAACAGGAACCACAGCGTCATGATGGGGCCAAAGGCGTGACCGATCTTGGCCGTACCGATGCGCTGCACCAAGAAGAGCACGATGATGATGGCGAGCGTAATGGCGACGACGCGACCCTGGTCATCGCCCAGCACGGCATGGACCGCCGGGATGGTGCGCAGGCCCTCGATGGCCGTGGTAACGGTAACGGCCGGCGTCAGGATGCCGTCGGCGAGCAGCGCGGCGCCACCCAGCATGGCGGGGATGATAAGCCACTTGCCGCAGCGCTTGACCAGGCTGTACAGGGCAAAGATGCCGCCCTCACCATGGTTATCGGCGCGCAGCGAGATGAGCACATACTTGATGGTGGTCAGCAACGTGACCGTCCACACGACAAGGGAGAGCGCGCCGAGCACGAACTCCTCCGTGACGCTTCCGATGCCGCCGTTGCCGGCAACGAGCGCCTTGGTTACATACATGGGGCTGGTGCCGATATCGCCGTACACCACGCCTAGCGTGACGAGCATCGCCGAGATGCTCACAGGAATCGCAGCGTGCGAGGCTGCCTCCTTGGCCTTTTGTTCCATAAGCCGGTTTCCTCCCAACTTTAATGTTCGAAGGGATTATAGGTAATCGGCCCATGTTTTAATGCACTGTTTTCCCAGCTAGATAAAGATTTATACAGTCTTTAGGCTACCGCGGCGATATGGAATGCGGCAAAGGGACTATCCCCTTGTCACATTCGTCATTTTCCGAGCCAGTTTTTGAACCACCACTCCATGGAGCGGCTCATCTCAGCCATAAAGGGGCTCGTGTGCTTGCGGGTGTAGATATCCACGACGCGCTCCCCCACCTCGCGGGCGTGCGGGCGAAACATCGCATCCATCTCGGCCACCTGCGCATCCATAGTCGCGGCATCCGCACGGCAGTAGCGCTCCTCGTGCACCAGGTTCACCACGGGGTGCGCGATTGCCGGGCGCTCCTTACGGGGCGTGCCGATGATGAGCATCGACAGCGGCATGGTATAGGGCGGCAGATCGAGCAGCGCGGCAACTTCCTCAGCGTTCTCGACGATATCACCGATATAGCAGCTCCCCAGCCCCAGGGCCTCGGCGGCAACCACGGCGTTTTGCGCGGCGATCACGGCATCCTGCGCCGCGATGGCAAAGTCGCCCAGACCCGGCGCGCGGCGGGGCGCCTTGCCCGTACGCTCTACAAACTCGGGCTCAAAGCAGCCCACGTGCTCAAACAGATCGATCCACTTGGCATAGTCGACCACAAATATAAGTGCCCAGGGCGCCTTGGCGATCATGGGCTGGTGGTCGCACAGGTCAGCCAGACGGTCCAGCGTAGCCTGCTCGCGAATGCTCACGATGGAATACATCATCATGGCGCCCGCCGACGGCGCACGGCTCGCCGCATGCAAAATTGCCGCCCGCTGCTCGTCGGTCACTGCTACGGGACGGTCGTCGTCATCACGCGCGAAGGCACGCGTGGAGGAACGGTGCTCCAACGTGTCCAGCACCGCATTGCCCGTCGTCTCGACCGGATAGCCACACGTATCCACAGCCTTGGTGCAAACCTGCTCGTCCATCGCCTCATCCTCGCTAATTCTTTAAGAAGCCTTTACGTTTCCGTGTAATTCCCGTCCATTATCGCGCAGGTCGCCACTACATTGCGCCACACCGCCACACGTGCGCGTTAATATGGCTGGTTGTTGTGCGCAGCCACCAATTGCAGCGCATATCTTGGTAACAATCGGGTAAACCCCCGTTTTCGTACGTTTTAGTTTGTGAGGAGTCTCAGCATGTTCGCTGCCGCCATCTCGCTCGTCGGTCTTGCGGCGACCGTCTACCTTGTCTTGCGCGAGGCCAAGGCCATTCGCGCTCAGTCGGGCACCGTTGCCAAAAGCGCTCTTGGGTGGAGCGTCGTCTTCGGCCTGTTCCAGGTCTTTTTGACTATTTGGGGCGCCGTGGGCCTCGTCGCTCAAAACGAGCCGCTCGCCTTTGTGATGCTCATCCTGACCAACGCCATCCTCACCGGCTGCGCTTGGGCCAGCATCGCACGCGACCGCATCGCCCCGCGCGTCTTTGCGTTCGCCGCGCCCGACGCCCCCGCCCCCACCGGCAAGCTCGCCCGCCTGCGCGGCGCCTTTGTGGGCAAACCGCTCGTCGCCGCTGTCTTGTGCCTGCTGCTCGCCGGCGTCTTTGCGCTGCTGGGAATGGAAGTCTCGTCCAACCACGACTTTACCTGGGTCTACCCCCTGTGCATCCTGCTCGAGTGGGCCATCATCACCACGCTCATGGTCGGCCTGTTCTTCCTGTTCCAGCGCCACGGCGCAGCTCCCGCGGTCCTGGCCTTTGCCCTCTTTGTCCTGGGCATTGCCGAGTTCTTCGTTATCACGTTTAAATCCATGCCCATCCAGCCGGGCGACCTTTCGGCCATCTCCACCGCCGCCGCGGTCGCCGGCAACGGCTACACCTTCTCGATCTCGCTATTCTGTGTGCTGTCCATGGGCTTTACCGCCATCGCCATGCTGCTGTGCGAGTACGCCGGCCTGGTCGCGCCGCATCGCCAGAAGGGCGCCGCCAACGCCAAACGCATCCTGCTCACCAACCTGCTCGTCGCCGTACTGTGCCTGGGCGGCGTGACCGCGCATGTCACGCTCATCGACTACTACAACACCCTCGGCATCACCGTCTACACTTGGCGCCCGCTCGAGAGCTACTGGCGCGAGGGTTACCTACCTGCCTTTATTAGTGCGGCACAGTCCATCAAGCCGCCCAAACCCGCCGACTACTCCGTCGACGATGCCAAGGCCACGCTCAAAAAGTACGCCAAGGCCTACGACAAGTCCGACGCGGCCAAGAGCGACGAGCGCGCCGCCGCAAAGGAGCAGTTCGACAGCGAGAAGCCCACGGTCATCGCCATCATGAATGAGACCTTCTCGGACCTATCCATCTACCAGAACATGCGCGCCGGCTACGAGGGCCCGCAGTACTTTAAGAACCTGTCCAACTGCCTTAGCCGCGGCAAGCTCTATGTGAGCGCCTACGGCGGCGGTACCGCCAATACCGAGTTTGAGTTTATGACCGGCAACTCCATGGCCAACCTGGGCTCGGGCGTGTACCCCTACACCATCTACAATATGGAGACGACCGGGAACCTGGCAGAGCAGTTCAAGTCGCTCGGATATTCCACCACGGCCATGCACCCCAACCACGCGACCAACTGGAACCGCGAGAACGTCTACAAGGACTTTGGCTTTGATCAGTTCCTGTCCATCAACGACTTCCAGGGAGCCGACACCCTGCGCGGCATGGTGACCGACCAGGCTACCTACGACAAGATTCTCGAGCTGCTCGACCAGAACGCCGATCCACAGTTTATCTTCGACGTGACCATGCAGAACCACTCGGGCTACGATACGGGCCTGCTGCCGGTCGACAAGCAGATGCACCTGAATATCGACACGACCGATCTGGACGCCAAGACCGTCGAGGACGGCACGCTCTCCGATGTCGACGAGTATGTCTCGTGCATCGAGCAGTCCGACCAGGCGCTGCGCTACTTCCTCAACGCCCTGAGCAAGCTCGACCGTAAGGTGGTCGTGGTGTTCTGGGGCGACCACCAGCCGTTCTTCCCGTCCAAGTTCAATGACAAGTGGTTTACCGGCGAAGACGATGCTACGCATCAGGAGCGCCTGTGGCAGACCGACTACATCATCTGGGCCAACTACGACGTTGCCGGCTGCGACCAGACGAGCGAGACCGACGACCTGTCCACCAACTACCTGTCCACCCAGCTGATGCAGCTAATCGGCGCACCCCTCTCCGACTACCAGAAAGCGCACATGACGCTGCGTAAGTCGCTGCCCGCCATCAACTCGGTGGGCTACGAGGACGCCAGCCTGCGCTGGGCGCTCTCCTCCAACGTCACCGGTGACGACGCCGCTGCCGCAGCCGCAACCAAGGCGCGCGAGGATTACGCCAAGATGCAGTACTACGAGATGTTCCGCGACGGCAAGAACGTGTACACCGAGCACTTCCAGACCGAGGCCAACGAGACCGACCCCAACCTGGCACCGGGTACGACCAAGATCAAGTAGCTGCTAGCTGCTGAGCCACAACTGAAACGTCTGTCCAGGCGGAGGCATATAAGGTTCCCTGCTCGGACAGTCCTGCGCAAGACGAAGGCCACATTAAGTGGCCTTCTTTGCGTGCGGAACTCGCGATGAAC
>URPB01000016.1:0-28901 GCA_900549575.1 uncultured Collinsella sp. | reverse complement strand
CGATTCAATCTCGAAAACAGCATTGCCCAGTTGACAAAACTATAGGAACACCCCCCTGAGAGAACCACAACAGCTTTTATACTATGAGCAGGGATTAAAGGGTGCTCAAATCAATTGTTTGCGGATTGGTCAGACCATAGATAGCATTCTCATCACCAGAGGATGAAGTTTGGCCACCAGCTTCGCATTCAACCGGCGTCGTTTCGTCAATCAGCTCGTAAGCAAACCAACCCTCAAGCACGGCACCTGGTTGTATTTGGCGCGATTCAGGAAGATCAAGGCCTTCCACAAGCACGCCCGAATTAAGCCCCTTTCCATCTTGGAATGCTAGAATTTCATTACCTGCAAAATGTGCATCCTGCAAATCGTCCGACACATTTTTAGCAGTTACATTCAAAATCAAAAGCGACTTACTGTGATCAAGCTGCTCTACTCCGCTTTGCGCCCCCGTGATGGTGTACTCGATACCCGAGACTGGGATATCGCCGCTCCCGCCGCTGCCATCTTTTTCTTTTCCGGCAGCGTCTGCCTGAGCAGCAGCATAGCCCGCAGCGTAACCATCATCATAGCTCCCCTTCCCGGAGCAAGCGGTAAGGCAAGCAGAACCAGCTGCGAGCCCCAACGCCAAGAAAGCGCGCCTAGGAATTAAGGCGGTTGTGCTGAGTCCCATAAAGAGCTCCCATCAATTAGCTATTTCTCGTATCCACAGCTATTTTAATTATTCTTCAATCCATTTAGCATCAATCGTGTCTCAATAACTGCGTCGTTCAGCCTAATTTGGCCGCTCCAATGAATCCAGCTCAAACAACAAAAAGCCCCGCCAACCGCAATCCCCAAAGGAACCGCGATCAGCGGGGCTCAAGCGCGCTCCTCCAAGGGATAACGCTCGCAACACGAACAGCTCAGCCGAGCAGTTCGCTACTCCTCCCAGTAGGCGTCTGCAAGCAGCTTAAAGCAGATCTTCTTGACCGGCTGCGCGCCATCGCCCGGGAACTCGAGCGTGGGCATGTGAGGCTCGCCGGCAACGAACAGCGCAAACTTATCGTCAGCAAGATCGCCGGCAATCGAGGCGTCGGAATCGACCAGATCGTAGTCGTCCTTCTCGTCAAACTCCTGGACCAGCGTCAGGCTGCCCGTGGCAACCTTAAAGGCCTCGCGACCCTCAATGTCGATCTGCAGGTCGTGATAGCGCTGATGCGTCTCATAGTGAGCCTCGGCCTCGGGACGCGTCGTAGGAGCCATGACGTTCGCAAAGACCTTGTCGCCCAGAATCGGATGGCTGCCGACCTCGAGCTCCGCCGGATCGTTCTCCTCGAGCCAATCAATCAGCACGTCGAGGCCCTTGAGCATTCCGCGGTACTCCTCGATATCGCCCAGTGCACCGTAAATCATCTAAATCCCCTCTCGGATCGTTCCTTTGGCGGCTACTCGATAAACGCGTTACCGACGCTGTTGCCACCCACATACGTCTCGACCAGGGTAAGGTCGGGATTGAACACGACAAAGTCGGCGTCGCGCCCCGGCATAATGCTACCGCACTTGTCGTCAACATGAGCTAGCAAGCGATGCCGGAGCCGTCGCCCAAACTCTTACAGCTCAGTCACGACAACGCCGTTGTAGACCTCGTCCCAACGGTCCATGACCAGATGGCCGGTCATGGGATCCATGGCGTTGAGCTTGCCGCAGGTGTTGGCGGTACGCAGCACCGTCTCGTCGTCTGCGCCAGCAGCGATGGCATGTGCGAAGCCTGCGATAGTGGAGTCACCAGAGCCCGTGGCGTTAACGGCAGGGATATCGGGCGTCTTTGCGCGGAACGCACGGCCATTGTGGAAGCCAACGGAGCCGGCAGCGCCCATGGACACGACGACCCAGGGGATATCGGAGAAACGGGCGTCAGAGGCGAGCGCGGCACGGAGCTCGTCCACATCGTCGGTGGTAAAGCTCGTGCCCAGAAGGCCGTTGATCTCGGTCAGGTTAGGCTTGACCAGCTCGGGCTTAATTTCGGACTTAAGGGCGGCCTCGAGCGAAGCGCCCGAGGTATCGAGCAGCACCTTGGCGCCGGCGTTCTCGGCAATGCCCGTGATCTTGGCATAGTAGTCTGCCTCGACACCGCGGGGCAGAGAACCCGAAATGGTGACAACGTCGGCCTTGCCCGCAAGCTCAGTAAATTTGGCGGTAAAGGCATCGAGCTCCTCGGGGGCAATTGTCGGGCCGCTCTCGAGCAGCTCGGTCTGGTTGCCGGCGTGGAGAATGTTGAGGCAAATTCGAGTCTCGCCCTTGATGGGCACAAAGTCGTTGTTAATACCGTTGGCGTCCATGAGCTCAGCCATGTAGGCGCCCATGTGGCCGCCGAGTAGACCGGTTGCCACAACGTCGTCGCCCAGCTGACCCAGCACACGGGCCACGTTGAGGCCCTTGCCGCCGGCGGTCTTTTCGGGCGTCACGCGGTTGACGTCGTCGATAATGAGCTCATCGAGCTGATAGCGCGTATCGACAGACGGGTTCATCGTAACGGTGAGGATCATTTTTAGCTCCTTATCTCGCAGGCTCCTTGTGCCTCGCGATACGAGTCGACAAAACGGAATTACAGAATCTCAATCGTGAACGAGCGTACGATGGTCTCCTTGGGCTTGGCGACAAGGCAGCCGCGCTTATGCTCAAGTACGTCGTCCTCATCGGAGCAGGTCGAGAGGCCGCCCCAGGGTTCAACTGCAACAAAATCGCCCTCGGGCTTACTCCACACAATGAGATACGGGAAGCCCTCAAAGCTCAGGCGGACGCCCTTGTCCTCCCCCTTCTTAGAAAGCGTAACCTGACGGCTCTCGAGCACGTCAAAGATGGTCTCCGCAAAATCGAAGAGCTCGTGCGACAGGGGCAGCGTCTTTCCCACCATGGGGTTCTTGGAGCGGTTTGCCACGTCAATCAAGCCAGTCGAGGGAACGGCGGTGCAGAGCTCCGCAGCCTCGTCTTTCTCAAAGCGCAACTCGTAGTCCGTATAGGCCTCGCCCTCATCGAGCGGACACCTAAAGCCGGGATGACCGCCGATAAAGAACGGCATGTCCTCGGTCCCCTCGTTGGTCACCTCATAGGAGACGCGCACGGCGGTATCCTCGAGCGTATAACGAGCGACAAGCTTAAACGGGTACGGATAATCGCTCAGCAGCGCGGCGTTATCCTCCGAAGCCAGGCACATCGCCAGCTCGTTCTCGCCTTGGCTCAGCAGCTTCCACTCCTGTTTGCGCGCAAACCCGTGGCGAGCGAGCTTTACATGATGCCCGGCAAACGTCATGGCGCTGTTGTCGCGCAAGCCTCCGCAAATCGGGAAGCAAATCGGTGCCTGGCCAGACCACACGGCGGGATCGCCCTGCCACAGATACTCGCGACCTCCGGCCTCAATCGAGGTAAACGAACCGCCAGCCGTGGACACCTTAATAGAAATCGAATCGTTGGAGAGAGCGTATTCCATTGCCCATCCTTTCGAACAACTGCTTTTTTGCTCGCAAGAACCCGTCTCGGCCCTGACCAAAGGACAAACCCGCACGTTCATCGACGCGTCCGGTATCCCAGCCATGTAACGGGGTACCATACAGACATTGATGCAATTACAGCTGAAAGGCCTTCTTATGCGAACCATCATCCTCTACGCCTCGCGCCATCACGGCAATACGAAAAAGCTCGTGGACGCCATCGTCGAGGCACACCCCGAGATCGATACCCTCGACGTCAAGGCGCTTGGCAAAAACGAGTATCCCAACCTGCACGAATATCATCTGATCGGTGTCGCCACGGGAATCTATTACTCCGAGATCGACAAGGACATGGCACGCGTGCTCACGAACGTGCTGCAGCCGCAGGACAAGGTGTTTGGCCTTATGACCTACGGTGGCAAAAACAAGTGGTACGGCAAGGATATCGATGGCATCTGCCGCATGAGGCAGGCCATCTTTATGGGTGTCTACGGCTGCCCCGGCTTTGATACGTGGGGGCCGTTCAAGCTCGCCGGCGGTGTCCAAAAGGGACACCCGACCGCCGAGGAAATTAAGGGCGCCGTCGACTTCTTCGACAAGATCGAAGACGAGTATGGCGACATCATCGTCGAAGAGTACGCCAAGCGTGAGAAGCGTCTAGCCTACGAAAAGGAGCATCCTGCGGGAGGTCTTGTGGCCGGCGTCAAGCGCACGGCAAAGAAGATCGCTAACAAGCTGTAACTGTGAAGGTGCTTTTGAGCGTTTAACCCATACGGCGGGTCCGAGCAGATTCGGGCCCGCCGTCTTTTTCTATCGTTACTCGGTAAAGGCGTTGCCGACGCTCTGGCCGCCAACATACGTCTCGACGAGGGTGAGCTCATGGTCGAACACGACAAAGTCGGCGTCGCGACCCGGCATGATGCTGCCGCACTTATCCTCGATGTGCGCGGAGCGTGCCGGCACCTCGGTTGCCATGCGAATGGCGATATCGGCGCTGGCGATGCCCCAGTCGACGATATTCTTGACGCCCTGGGCAAGCGTGAGCACCGAGCCGGCAATGCTCTTGCCGTCGGCGAGCCAGCACAGGTTGTCCTTCATGATGACGTCCATGCCGCCACTGGTGTAGCTGCCCTCGGGCATGCCGCCGCAGCCAAGGCAGTCGGTGATGAGCACCGTATGCTGCCAGCCCTTTGCCTGCAGCAGCGCCTTGATGGCAGCGGGGTTTACGTGTTTGCCATCACAGATGATCTCGGCGTAGGTCTCGGGCGTGGACATGGCAGCACCCACGACACCGGGCTCACGGTGATGCAGCCCGCGCTGGCCGTTATAGGTATGCGTAAAGCAGCTGGCACCGGCGTTGATGGCGGCGATGCACTCATCGTAGGTGGCGTCGGAGTGACCGATGCTGGTCACGACGCCCTTGGCGTTCAGAGCAGCCGCATAAGCAGCGGCACCGTCGCGCTCGGCCGCCATGGCGCTCTTAACGATGCGACCACCCGCAGCCTCCTGCCACTGGTCGAAGACCTCCTCGGAGGGATCGATCAGGTAAGCGGGGTTCTGCGCGCCCACATGCTTCATGGTAAAGAAAGGGCCCTCCAGGTAGATGCCCTGAATGCGAGCACCGCAGAAGTCGGGGCCGCGACCCTCGTCCGCCTGGGCGATAGCGGCGCAGGCGTCCTTGATCTGCTCGACGCCATCAGTGAACGTCGTGGGCAGCCAGCTGGTGGTACCGCGACGGGCGAGCTCGGTCGAGCTGATATCGATGCCCTCGGGATCGTTATCGGTAGTTGAGTGGTTGTAGAAGCCATGGATGTGAGTATCGACCATACCCGGCGCGATCCACGATCCCGTGTAGTCCTTAATCTCGCAAGAGGGCTCGTCGGCCTGCCAGGCGCCAAAGACGCCATCCTCGACCATAAGATAGCCGCCCAGTTGCGGGCCTGCCGGCAAGAAGAACTTGTCAGCCTTAATTGCGTACGTGCTCATATGCACTCCTTACTTCTAAAGCAGTTGACTGTGGTGATGCTTATACCCAGCACACGTAAAACAAAAAGCGCCCGCCCGCCGTTATGAGCGGACGGGCGCCCTTACAGGGGGACGCGATTAAGCGGTGAAGGGGTGAATCGTCACGCCCTTAACCACGCGGTTGACCGTGCCGGTGGGGCTCGGCGTATCGGGCGTGTTGCCCACGCGCACGGAGTTGAGCAGGCTGATAGCCTGGGCAAACATCACGAACGGCAGAGCAAGGTAGCCCTCGGGAAGTGCCTCGTAGCCCTTAAAGGTGAAGGACTCACCCTCATAGACGGTGGCACCTTCCTGCTGAACGGCGACGGTGTGCTGAGCGATCTTGTCGCCACCGATCTCGTTGAGGATGTCGATGTCGTACTGACGGGTGTAGGCGTCGTTGTTGACGAACACGAAGACGAGCGTCTTATCGTCGACGAAGGACTTGGGTCCGTGACGATAGCCCATGGAAGTGTCGTAAGAAGTGGCAACCAGGCCGTGAGCAAGCTCGAGAATCTTAAGCTGGCTCTCCTGAGCAAGGCCGCCAAAGGAGCCGGAGCCCAGGTAGGTCACGCGGTTGAAGTCGCCAGCGAGGTAATCGGCGACCTCGGACTCGCGAGCGATAACCTCCTCGCCCATCTTGGCGATGGTCTCGACCCACTCGGCCTTCTGCTCGTCAGAGGCAGTGTCGAAAATAAGGGTGGAGAGCAGGGTCATGCAGGAATAAGAACCGGTCATGGCGAAGCCCTTGTCGTTGGCGCGCGGAATGAGCAGCGTCAGCGCATTGGGATCATCGGCAGACTCGACGGCGAGCTTGCCCTCGGGAGCGCAGGTGATGTTGAGGAACTTGACGTTGTGGACGAGCTCCTTGGCAACGGCAACGGCGGCAAGGCTCTCGGGGCTGTTGCCAGAGCGGGCAAAGGAAACCACGAGCGTGGGATCCTCGGCGCGCAGGAAGTCGCGCGGAGCGCTCACGATGTCGGTCGTGGCGATGGGCTTAAAGTCGTAGAGATCAGTGTTGCCAGCGTGACGCAGGTACGGGGCGCAGGTATCGCCAACGTAGTCGGACGTACCGGCACCGGTGAAGACAACGGACAGACGGCCCTCGCCCATAGCGCGAGCCTCGGCCAGGAAGGCCTCGATGGCCTCCTTGTTCTCGCGATAGATGTTGAGCGTATCACGCCAAAGCTCGGGCTGCTGAGCAATCTCGGCCGTGGTGATCTGGGCGCCGAGCTCGGTGAGCTCCTCGACACTCTTCTCGAACATTTCTAATACCTCTCTCTAGAAGTAATCCTCTGACGTGCAATTATACACTTCGGTTGGTTATCTGGTAGTAACCAGTTAAATGCAAAGAATCATCATATGGAAACGATGCGGACACTAGTTGCTACGCTGGTGGTAAACCTTGTATTTAAACTGATCGGCACGAGCAACCGAGAGTGTATACTCCACAACCTCGTTTGACTCGTTATACGTAGTCCTGACCAAATCGAGCACAGGCGAGCCCTCGACAATTCCCAAAAGGTGGGCGTCGGTGGGACGGGCTATGCTCGCATAGAACTCCTCTTCGGCCACGCGAATCTTTTGCTGAAAGTCTTGCTCAATCACATCGTAAAGCGGCTTACGCTCCAGCAGTGGTCGCTTTAGGGACAGAAATTGACGAACCGGTAGATAGCTGCGTTCGACCATCATGGGCATGTTATCGGCAGAACGAAGGCGCTTAAGCTTAAAAATGCGATCACCGATACGCAATCCCATATGCTCGGCCAGATTCTTATCGGCCTCCATCTCGCAAAACTCGAGAATCGTGGTCTCGGGGTCGCGACCCATCGCGCGCATCTGCTCGGTAAAGCTGTAGGACTGCATAAGATTGGTTGCTTTTGCCGAACGGTCGGTCACAAAGGTACCGCGACCGTGCTGCCGAACCACCAGTCCTAAACGCTCCAGTTCCTGCAGAGCCAGGCGTACCGTAGTGCGCGAGAGACCATAGCGCTCCGAAAGTTCGCGCTCGGAAGGAATCATGTCACCGGCGCGATATTCATGGTCGATCTTTTCGTTCAGAATATCGACCAGCTGATCGTACAGCGGTTGCTTACGCGCTCCGATCGCCATCCTATCCTCCCTTTTGCTCGAATTCGGCTAACTACCTAGGGTGTTAAGCATTATCAGTCTGCAACACCGAATCATCAAGAAAACAAAAGCCGCGTGCTCGAAAGAGCGCGCGGCTTTTAACATACACATGGCTTAAGGGGTCGGGGTGTGAGCCGCGTAGGGACACACCCCTCAAGCTAGAGCCTTACCAGATGCTCGGCCAGAGACCAAGCGGGCCAGCGCCCAGGATGCCAAGGACGAAGAGCAGGAGAATGCCCTTGGTCGGGGTCCAGCTGTGCTTAGCGAACATGTAGTAAAGCAGCAGCGTAAGCATAAGCGGGACGAGCTTCGGGACGATGGTGTTGAGGGTGTCGGCAACAGAGAAGTTGACCGGATCCTCGGTAACGGTGCCGTAGGTCACGGACTCCATGCCGTTGCCCAGATCGGTGACGCCGCACTCGACAGCGTTGCCGTCGGCATCGGAAGCGGTAAGGGCGTTGCCGTCCTTATCGGTCATGGCGATGGTACCGGCCTCAGCGGTCTCGGTATCGATACCCTCCATACCGGTGAAGTTCTCGGCCTCCTTCTCGGAGACAATCACGGTAGTAGCAGAGAGGCCGCGGGTGGTGCCGTTGGGGATCTGGAGGTTGATCTGGGTGCCACCCATGGTGACGACCAGGCAACCGACGACGAAGACGCCCATGATGGAAGCGGCACGCGTGAAGGCCTGCATGTTGGCGGTCAGAGCGTCAATAGCGCTGGTGCCAAGCTTGTAGGACCAGTTCATGAGCCAGAAGCGCAGAGCGAACTGAACGGCGTTGAAGATCACCAGGAAGATGATCGGCGCAGCGGCGTTGCCGTTGATGGCCATGTTGGAGGTGATGCCGGCCGTGATAGGCACGAGCGTCAGCCAGAACAGGGCGTCACCGATACCACCGAGCGGGCCCATTGCGGCGACGCGGACGGCGCGGATCGTGGGGATGTCAACCTTGTTCTGCTCGAGCGAAAGCACGATGCCCATAACAAAGGTGACGAGGAACGGGTGGGTGTTGAAGAACTCCAGGTTATGGCTCATGGAAGCCGCGAGGTCGTTCTTGTTGGTGTGGATCTTCTCCAGACCGGGGATGATGGAGTAGAGCCAGCCAGCGGCCTGCATACGCTCGTAGTTGAACGAGGCCTGCAGGAAGCAGGAGCGCCAAGCCATCTTGTTGAGGGTCTTCTGGTCGAGCTGCGGAGCAGGAGTGAGATCCTCGTAGTGCTCCGGGATCACATACTCATTAGATGCCATCTTCGAAGTCACCTCCGTCAGAAACAGCTGCACCCTTCAGCTCGGTCTGCTGCTGGAAGTCCCAGAAAGCGATGCCGAAGCCGATGAGAGCGAGGATGAGCAGAGCAGGGGTTGCCAGCGAATCGTTGGCAACGGTGATGAGCGCGAGGCCAAAGCCCATGAGGAAGAAGCCCCACATATCGCGGTTCATCATAACCTTGAGCAGGACGGCGAAGCCGACGAAGCGCATCATGCCGCCTGCAGCGGACAGACCGGTCTGCAGCCAAGTCGGGATGGCGGAAGCGATGGTCTGACCAATGGTAGCGCCAGCGATGAAGAACAGGGTGACGACGACAGCGAAGATCAGGCCGAGCAGAGCCATGGCGAAGTAGTTCAGGCGCTCGATGCCCTTGGTGTCCGCGTTATGAGCCATGTTATCGGCCGTGGACATAAGCGGGGACATAAGCGTGAAGACCAGGGTAACGCCGAGCTGACCAAGCAGAGCGAACGGAATGGCAAGGCCGACTGCCGCGTTGGGCTCGAGACCCGTAGCGATAGCGAGAATGGCTGCCATGATGCCGCCGATGACGGCGTTAGGCGGCTGAGCGCCTCCGATCGGCATGTTGCCGATCGTCATGAGCTGATAGGTACCACCCACGAGAAGACCGGTGTTAAGGTCGCCAAGGATAAGACCGATGACGGCGCCGGTGACGATGGGCTGATAGAGAGACTCGAGGAAGTCAAACTGGTCGATTGCCGCGATGAACGTGACGACGAAGACCAGAGCGATCTGGATGATCGAGTATTCCATCTTGCTCCTCCTTTCAAAATGTATGTACGCACTTTGGATTTCACGTACAGAACGTCAGGGTTTCACTCCTGACAACGTGGATCACGAGGATTACGAGAAGAGCTTGCTCGTGTCCTCAACAGGCGTGCTCGGAACGCGCCTGATCTCCAACTCCACCCCCAATTCCTGCAGCTCTTTAAACGCAGCGACATCCTCGTCGTTAACTGCGACGGAGGTGGCGACTTGGCGCTTTCCTTCCGACATGTGCATGTTGCCGATGTTTACCTTCTTTATAGGCACACCGCCCTTGACGAGCGTAAGCACGTCTTCCGGTGTTTCGGCCACGATGAAGATCTTCTGGCGCGGGCTCGCCTTGCCAATGACGTCGATGGTCTTCTGCAGAGAGAAGAAACGCGTAGCGACGCCGGCGGGAGCGGCCATCTTCATGAGGTTCTGGCGCATGGTGTTGGACGCCACGTCGTCGTTGGCGACGAGGATGAGGTTGGAGCCCAGGGTGGAGTTCCACTGGGTGGCAACCTGACCATGAACCAGTCGGTTATCGATGCGGGTAAGAAGAATGTTGGGTTCTGCCATGTTGATCAGCTTCCTTTCGTTATTTGCTGACGACAGTTACTTGATCTCCTGAATCGCGTAACGCGAAACATCTACGACGGCTCCGGATCGGACTTTGATCTGGACCTTCTCGCCTTCGATGCCTTTGACGGTTCCGTAGATACCGCCGGCGAAAAGAACCTCTTGACCCGGCTTGAGCTCGGTGTGCAGCTCCTTGAAGTACTTCTGCTTCTTCTTCATGTTGATTTGCGACCAGATGGTGTAAATCAAGCCCATGATGACAAGCAGGCCTAAAAGGGCGACCGAGGAGCTCAGGACGTTGGCTCCGAAATCGGCCATTAGATGCCGTCCTCGTCGCCGAAGATATCCTCTTCCTCGGAGCCGGCAACGGATGCGACCGTCTGGGCGGTGACGCCCGTCTGTCCAACGGTCACGGCCTGCTCGCCAAGCTCGGCGAGCGTGGCATTGCCTCGGAGGAACAGAAGCTCAATAACCATGGGAAGGTTGGTGCCAGTCAGAACCTCGACGTTGTCGACATCCTGGGCAATCATCATCGACTGGTTGAACGGGGTGCCGCCAAGCAGGTCGGTAAAGACGAGCACGCCATCGCACTCCTCGCGCATGGCGGTAATAGCGGCGCGGAGATCCTCACCGTAGGATGCGGCCTGGTCGCCCTCAAAAGGAACGACGGTAAAAGCAGGCTGGTCGCCGGCAACCATCGCGATAGCGCTTGCAAGGCCGGGTGCGAACTGTCCATGACCGGTAAGAATAAAGCCAACCATTCAAATTTCCCTTCCGAAGGTGTGTACAATCTGAGTCCGATGATTTTCGGAAGCCAGCGGGCGCTCGCCCTTAAAGCTTCTTGGAAAGCGTTCTTTGAAGACCAGTGGTTTCTAAACTGGTAGTAACCACGTGATGTGTTGTTGTCACTATATCACCCCAGAAGAGGTCGCTTTCCTTGATTCATACGGTAAAACGTTTTTGCACCGCTCACGGTGATAAATCGACCGTTTACCGGTCGTTAACACTTCTACCTGCGGTTTTGAAACCGTTTCGAAATGCTTTGGCAAAAGATCGGATCTTTTCCTGTGTCTAAACAACGCAGGGCGGCTAAAAATAGCGTGAAGAAAAATTGCAGGTCATTGTGAAGATATGTGAATTGGTCTTTTTGACTTAATACCAGTTAGAACCAGTTTTGAGATTATCGGTGAACGGTAGTTTTCGACCGTTCACCGGTTACTTGCAATCGTTTGCAGTTGTTTTCCCAGATGAATTAGGGAAGCGCGATGGAGCGCTTGCGCGATCACGGGAAGTTTTTGGCATTTGTCCTCATCCCCCGAACGCCAAACTCCGGCATCCAAAATGAGCTAATAGCTCACGCTAATCGTTTTCAATCATTACTTACTCAGTATACGTAATTATTTATCGTTTATCGTTAATTTTGATATGATACAAGTATCATCCAAAACGCCGATTGGAGAGGTTATGGTCCACCGAAACGCATCTATATCGAATGAAACCATCAGCCGCGAACAGACGATAGCCAAACTGAGGAAGCTCGCTCGCATCTGCAAATGGGCCACAATCTGCATTACCACAGCGCTCGCTCTGGGACTCCTCGCAGTCATTGCGATTGACCTTCTACTTATATTGCCCGGCCTCTCCCAAGGGTCGTGCCTCCAATCCGTAGAACTTCAAGCCGGCGAAGGGCCGTGCCTGGCTATTGTCGGTACCGATGCGCAGGCCCCACTTATGCTCGTCGCACACGATGGCCACACTGCCATAGGGAGCCTCTTGATAACATGCCTCGCGCTTACCATCGCGATAAGCGTGCGCAGGCTTTTCTTCAACATTGAAAAGGAAGGCAGGCCCTTTGACCTTGAATGTAACCAGACACTTCGTCGAGTAGGACATTTATTCCTTATCGGCGGCGTTGCCGTGAGGCTTCTTGGTGCCGTAATCACGGAAATGATACTCTTAGGATTTGGCGGCAGCTTTACGGATGCGTTCGCCGGCCAGTTATTCGAGCCCTCCATGCTCTTTGCAGGCCTGATTATTTGCCTGATTGCCAGCATCTTCCGCTACGGGTATATCCTGCAAAAACAAGATGACGAGTTGCTCTAGGAGGAATCCATGATTATTCTGCGGCTTGACCGCATGCTCGCCGAACGCAAGATCTCATCCAAAGAGCTTGCGGAACGCGTGGGCATCTCCCAGGTCAATATGTCACGCATTAAGACGGGCAAGGTTTCTGCCATACGTTTTTCAACTCTTGACGCGATATGTCGGGCACTCGACTGCCAACCGGGCGATGTACTGGAATATATGCCTGACGATGAAGCCGATAACCTTTTTGGACGTAAAGATTGATAGGCATAATTTAGCCACCAGCGCCTAAACGCAAATAGCCCGCTAGAACAACATCCGTTCTAGCGGGCTTATTCAGATATTTCGGTTACGCGCTCGGCGGCTCAGACAGATCTTTATGCAAACAGACCATAGATGCTGATGTTGGCCTTGGCATACAGGCCGTTAGCATACTCGGTCCACTTGGAGCTGGCGCTCGAAGCCTGCGAAGAGTACTGCTGGTAGGCGGTGTAATAGGCGGTCATGGCCTGCTTGTAGGTAGCGCTATCAGCCGTAAAGGCATCGTCAGCGAAGGCCTTAGCGTAGGTGCTATCGGCGTCCTTCCAGGTGCCCTTTTCGCTATCCCACTCGTCGCCGGCAAGTTTGATGATGTAATCGGCGTAGTCCTTGCTCGCGGTCTCCTCGTTGCCGTCAGCAGGCTCGGTCGGGGCGGTCGGCATGCTTGCGGAGCTATCGCCCACCTTCTTCTTGTAGAGCTTCTGCAGCGTCGCGGACTGGCGGACGATCTGCTTGGCCTGGTCCTTGGACACGCCATACTGCGTGGCCATGGTCTTGTAGTCCGAAGTGCCGATGGATTCCTCGGCGTAC
This sequence comes from uncultured Collinsella sp., assembly GCA_900549575.1. Taxonomy (GTDB): domain Bacteria; phylum Actinomycetota; class Coriobacteriia; order Coriobacteriales; family Coriobacteriaceae; genus Collinsella. The sequence continues at coordinate 15,754 of URPB01000016.1, read as the reverse complement.
TGCTTCATCTCCTTAGAGGAGACGGTAATGCCCTCGTCCTCGGCAGCGTCGAGCAGGATCTTGTTGCGCACGTAGGACAGGATGACGTCGGCAGAAGGAGCGGTGTAGTTGCCATCGCTATCCTTGACGGTGTCGAGGCTGTACTGGCTCTCGATGGCCTCGCGCGCGGTGATGTCGCTCTTCTTGCCGTTGTAGCTATAGCTTGCCACGGTCGAATCGAGCTGGTCCTCGGTCAGGGTCGACGAGCCGACACCCTTGCCGCCAAAGCCGCCATTGCCAATAAAGAAGCCGACCACGGCGGCGATCACGACGGCAACCACAAAGGCGGCAATCATCGTCTTCTTGTGCCTGGATGCATGGTCGTCTTCATCGGAACCCAGAATATCGTCGTCCTCATCCTGGGCCTCGGGCATCAGATTCTCGTCAGCGGCATCCGCGGCAATCTGAGCCTCCAGTCGGGCGTCCTCCTCCTCGGCCGTCGTGCCGGCGGCAATGTGCTCGGCAGACGTACCGGCGACCAGATCGATCTTCTCGTCCTCGTCACCGTCGGGGCCTTCGCCGCGCTCGATGATCTGGATGCCGTCGATCTCGTCCTTCTCGTCCTTCTTTTGAATCAGACCCATATCAGTTACTCCTTGTTAGGAAACATAGTCTTCAATAGAATACGCCCGACAGAGTGCCGGGCGTATTGATTCTTAGGTTATACGCAAACACTTAAGTACTATTTAGGCGTTTGCAGCCTGCATGTCTTAGGCCAGGTGCGCGATAACGGCATCGGCAAAGGCCTGCGTGCCCACGGCGCCCTCGACGGAGCCGGTCTGGGCACGACGCACGTCGCCGGTAACCTGCTTACCCTCGTCGAGCGTGGCGGACACGGCGGCGCGGATACGATTGGCCGCATCGTTCTCGCCCAGATGATCGAGCATCATAGCCGCAGACAGAATCTCGGCCGTGGGGTTGGCGATATCCTGGCCAGCGATATCGGGCGCGGAGCCATGCGTTGCCTCGAAGATGGCGCAGTCGGCACCGATGTTGGAGCCGGGGGCCATACCCAGGCCACCTACCAGGCCGGCGCACAGGTCGCTGACGATATCGCCGTACAGGTTGGGCAGCACCAGGACATCGAAGTCGTTGGGGTTCTGGACCAGGCCCATGCAGGTGGCGTCGACGATCTTGTCGTTGAACTCAATATCGGGATAGTTGGCGGCCACCTCGCGCGCAACGCGCAGGAACAGGCCATCGGTCGCCTTCATAATGTTGGCCTTGTGCACGGCCGTCACCTTTTTACGGCCGCAGCGGCGGGCGTACTCAAAGGCGTACTCCACAATGCGGCGGCTCTTGGCGATGGAGATGGGCTTAATTGAGATGGCGGAATCGGCGGCGAAGGTCTTCTGACCCGAGCGCTCGACAAGCTGTGAGAGCTCCTCGACCTCGGCAGCGCCCTCATCGAACTCGATCCCGGCGTAGAGGTCCTCGGTGTTCTCACGCACGATGACCAGGTCGACGTCGCGGAAGCGCGAGCCGTCGCCCGGCTGCGACAGGCAGGGGCGCACGCAGGCGTACAGGTCGAAGTGCTTGCGCAGGGCCACGTTAACGCTGCGGAAACCCGTGCCGACCGGCGTGGTGATGGGGCCCTTGATGGCAACCTTGGTCTCGGCGACCGCATCGAGCACGTGCTGGGGCAGCGGCGTGCCAAACTCGTCCATGACGCCGGCACCGGCCTCCTGGACGTTCCAGTTGATCTGGACACCGGTGGCCTCGACCACGCGGCGCATGGCCTGCGTAATCTCGGGACCGATACCGTCACCGGGAATCAGGACTACATCGTGCGCCATAATCTGTTACTCCTCGTCTTCGGCGTCGTCAGATTTTTTTACGCTAGCACGCTTCTTCTTTTTGGAGAGATCCAGGCCAAAACGTTTAACAAGCATTTCGCAAATCTCGCTCGAACGGGCCTTAAGATAGCTGCCCTTACCGTTCTCGGCATCGAACTTAAGGCGCAGCGCAAGCTTCTCGGCAACCTCGGCGTCGATCTCGCCCTGGCAAAACTCGTACAGGCAACCGAGCATGTCGCGATACTCAAGGTCGCCGTGGTAGCACTGGATGGCCTCGTCCAGGATGGGCCAAGCCTCGCGCGAACGCTCGACGCTCGTGGCACCCCACACGCACAGCAGGCGGAAGGCGGCATAGCGCAGCGTGGAGGAGATCTCGTCGAACAGTGCGGTCTCGGCGCCCTCAAAGGCATCGCCCAGCTGCTCGGGGCAGGTGGTGGCGAGCGCCGTCAGGGCATCGAGGGCCTCCCAGCGGGTCTGCGCCTCGGGGCGGTCGAGCGCCTCGATCAACGCGGGCACGCAGGGCACGACGCGCTGCGGATCGCGCTCGGCAAGCAGGTGCAGCACGCGGGCGGCAAACTGGCGGATGCGGCGCGTGGGGCAGCCGAGCTCCTGGACCAGACGGTCGACGGCGTTCTCGTTCTCCTCTGCCAGCTGGAGCTGTGCCAGCTCCTCGTCGGTGAGCTGTTCGTCTTTGTTTTCTGCCATAGTTACCTCTTCTTTTTATTTCTTGGCGTGCTTGCCAGCACCCTTGCTGTCATCGGTGACCGAGATGAGCTGCCGGTCGGCCGCGCCATTGCGACGTGCACGGCGGCGCTCCTCGGCGTCGCCCGCGTCGGCGGCGGCGCGATGAGCCTTGTTGACGTTAAAAACCTCGTCGTGCTTGCGCCATGGACCGACGGACTCGCCAAAGCTCATCTTAAGGCCGGCGATAAAGCCGCCGAGCCAGCCGATCGGCGCAAACTGCACCAGCGGGAACAGCGAGAACACCCAGGTCAGTAGGACGACCGCCGCCGCTCCTGCAAAGTTGGCAATCCAGTAGTCGCGCTTGGTGATGACACGCTTTTCGCACGCCCACTGGCCGCACAGAAAGCCGATGTAGATCGCAAAGAGAAAGAGTACCAGCGCAAGCACCACGAACGTCCAGCTCATGGGCGCTACTCCCCGTGATGGTGGCCGCAGCAGCACTCGTGGCCGTCGTCATGGCCGTGGCCGCCGCAGCACTCGTGGTCCTCGCCATGGTGATGGCCACAGCCGCACTCATGGTCCTCGCCGTGCTCGCCGCAACCGCAACCTTCCTCGTGAGCGCCATGCTCCTCGGGGCGATACTGCGACCAGTCCAGACCGGCGGCGATGGCGTCGGCCTCCTCCTTGTAGAGAACCGTGATGGCCTGGGTGCCCAGCTTGGCGCCACCGATGGCGTCGAGCATGTCGTAGAGCGTAAAAGCGACGTCGGCACCGGGCAGCGCGAGCTCGCGGTCATCGGCGTAAGCGAGCGCCAAGCGCAGGTCCTTAATGAAGTGCTCGACCATAAAGCCGGGCTTGTAGTCGCCGTCAAGCGCCTTGGGAGCCAGGCTCTCCATGGCGCCGGACTTGCCGGTACCGCCCAGGATCATCTGGCGGGTCTTCTCCAGGTCAAGGCCGCTCAGCTCGGCAAATGCCATGGCGTCTGCCATGCCGACCATGCAGGCGCCCAGCGACACCTGGTTGGCGAGCTTGGCAGCCTGGCCCTTGCCGGCGCCGTCGAAGCAGCAGATGTTGGCCGCAAAGGTGGCAAGGATGTCGCGGACCGGCGCGATGTCGTTCTCGGTAGCGCCCACGATAGCCGTGAGCGTACCGGCGATAGCGCCCGACTCGCCGCCGGTGACGGGGCAGTCAAACGCCATGCGGCCGGAAACCTGGGCGGCCTCGGCAATGTCGCGCGCCAGCTCGGGCGAGCTTGTGGTGAGGTCGATCAGGACCGCGCCGGGCTTAGTGCACGCGAGCAGGCCGTCGCCCGCCAGGTAGAGCTCCTCGACCTCGGAGGGATAACCCACCATGGTAAAGACGACGTCGGCGTTCGCCACGGCATCTGCCGGCGTATCGGCCCAAACGGCACCGCGCTCGATAAGCGCGACGGCCTTGGACTTGGTACGGTTGTTGACCGTGACGGGATAGCCGGCATCCAGGATGTGGCCGGCGATGGGGGCACCCATGATTCCGGTGCCGATGAATGCGACAGAGAGCTTGTTTGCCATGAAGCCTTTCCTTTTGGGTTGGGTGTTATTACCAGGTTGAATACTCGGTGCCAGCGTTTGGGCTGTGAGTTGGGATCGATTACGGCCGCGTTACTTGCCTACTGACCGCGCACGCGGCGGGCGATGCGGTCGGAAAGCGACGCCTTGTCGGCGCGGTTCTTACCCCAAAACGCGCAGGCCACCATGCCGGGGCCCACGTGCGAGCCGATGGTAGGACCGACGGAGCTGCGAATGATCGTGACGTCGGCGCAACCCTCCTCCTTGCGGATGGCGGCTTCGAGCCAGTCGCCGTCCTTTTCGGCATCGGCCGTCATAATGGCGATGGGCATGGTGCGATCGGGCACATAGTTCTCGCGGAACGACTTGAGGATGGACTTGAGCGCCTTCTTGCGGCCGCGGTTGACGCCGATCAGCGACAGCGAGCCGGCAAGGTCGTAGGAAAGCTCGGGCTTGACGTCGAGTTTTGCCGTGAGCTGCGCCGCCGCGGGCGGAATGCGGCCGCCAGCAGCCAGTGCGTCGAAGCTCTCGAGCGTAAAGTAACCGTGGACATAGGTCTTAGCCTCGTTTACCCAGTCGACCAGCTGCTTGGCGGTCAGTCCCGCCGAACGCTGGCGCACGGCCTCGAGCGCCAAGAGCGCGCCGGTCGCGCAGGGCAGAGCGTTGTCGACCACGTAGAGCTCAAAGTTGGGATACTCGGCGCGCACGGCATCTGCCGCCTGGCACGCGGAGTTGTAGCTCGACGACAGCGCCGAGGTAAAGCACAGGTAGACCGTGGGCGTGCCCTCTTTGGCGCACTCGGTAAAGAACTCGATATAGCGACCGAGCGACACAGCCGAGGTGGACACGCGGGCACCGGCGCGCATGCGGTCGTAGAACTCCTTAGGGCTCATGCTCGACCAGATGTCGTCCGTACGCTCCTCGCCATCGATAATGAAGGGGAAACCCAGGATATCGACATCGAGGTTCGCGGCGACCTCGGGGCTAAAGTCGCAGCAGGTATCGACGACGATGCGGCAACGGTCCGAATGACCGGCGGATGCGGCCTTGTCCATCAAAGCGACTCCTTACGTAAAAAGGCGGCCACCCGCATGGGATGGCCGCCAGCCGTTAACTCATGCAAGTTAACGTATTTTACTCGTCAAGTGTTTCGATGCGGGGCTTGATGATGCCATATCCACCATTCTTACGGTGATACACCACATTGATAAGGCCGGTCGTCGCGTTCTCGAACACGTAGAAGTCGTGACCGAGCAGATCGGTCTGCACCAGCGCCTGCTCCTCAGTCATCGGAGTGACGTCGATAACCTTCTCGCGGACGAGCAGGTCGTCTTCCTCCTCGGGCAGCAGCAGGTCGGCCAGATCCTCGACGCGCTCGACCGGTGCGACATCCGCGGCGCTGGCACCACCCTGGCGGTTGTCCACGACCTTAGTCTTGAACTTGCGCAGCTGGCGGGTAACCTTATCGGCGGAGAGGTCGATGGCGGCATACATATCTGCGCCGTGCTCGGCAACGCGAATCACAGAGCCGCGGGCACGAACCGTGACCTCGACGATTGCCGGGTTGGGGTTCGAGGGGTTCTTCTCATAACGAAGCACGACGTCGACTGTCATGGGCTCGATATCGAAAACCTTGAGCGCCTCGCCGATCTTCTCATCCACATGCGCACGCAGAGCATCGGTTACCGTCGTCTTGCGTCCAGAAACCTTGATATCCATACGTGGCTCCAATCTGCCTCGGGGACTTACTGTACTGGCTATGTACCCATTGCCGTGCATTTAATCACGCGGATTCCTAAAGACCCGAATAACGATTGCTTGATACCGCATACCGAAGTCTCGCACTTTTCTGTGGCAAAGTGCGCTATGGAAGAGCGACGGCGACTTTGCTTTTGCACCTAAAAAATGTCTTTGACCTGCTGGTTTTTTGGAAACGAAAAAGCCGGGCTCCCCTGTTGGGAGAGCCCGGCGATGCGTGTTGAAACCGTGAAGAGGCGTCCCTCCTAGCGCGTAGGAGACGCCACCCCTAGCAATAACTAGCTATTGAGCTTGTTAATGTCGTCGTCGGTGATAGTGTCTTCCTGGCTGGACGATTTGTCTTCGGAGGATGCGGTCTCATTGTTGGAATCGGAGGACTCGCTGCCGGAGGATGCGGTCTCACTGGACTCAGAGTCGCCCGGCTGCACGTTAGCGCCCGAAACCGTCTTAGTGGTGAGGTCGTAGGGCATCCTGCCATACCAGACAGAGTGGACCGCCTCGAGCGTGCCGTCGGCCGTAATACCGTCGAGGGCATCGCTCACGGCACGGCACAGTTCGTCATTGGACGAGAGGCCCGCAACACCAAGCGTCGAGGGCGCCTCGAGCGAACCGGCATAGGAGACCTCGCTCATCAGGCGTGCAAGGTAGCCGCCGGCCGTGGAGTCGCAGATTACATAGTCGACCTCGCCGGACTCGAGTGCCTCAAAGCACTCGTTGATGTTGGAGTAGGTCTTTTGGTTGGCGGTGATGCTCTGCTTAGCAAGCGCCTCCTGCGAGGCCGAGGACATCTGGACACCCAGAGTAGACGTGTTAAGGGTATCGGTGGAAACGCTTAGCGACCCACCATCGCTGGTTTTACCGAACACGGAAGCGGCATCGTACAGGCAGGTGCCGAGCGAGCTAACGTCCCCATCCGTGGAGTTGATCTCGCCGATAAAGATATCAGCCTTTTTGTCACCGAGCGCGGAACCTGCCGAGGACGCATCGACAAAGGCGACCTTAAGGCCCATGCGGCTTGCGAGGGCGCGGGCAGCGTCGACTGCATACCCCGTGAGCTCGCCGTCAGCGCCCTGCATGGCCTGCGGCGCATCGGAGGTATCGAGGGCAACCGTCAGGGTACCGGGGGTGACCAGGGCATCATCCGACACCGCGGACGTGACGGTCTCGTACTCGATCTGGTCGATCGTGGGAGTCGTGAACGTAGACAGCGGGTTGAACGCGCATCCGCTCAGGCCCAAAACGGCGATGACCGCTGCGGTCCCAGCACCTAACCGAGCCGCGTGCATCAAGCTGCCCCTCACCATGTCCACTACCCTGCCTTCTGTGTCGTATACGATCCGTGCGTTGCACGAAATATCAGATTGTTCCCACCAGCTGACCTGGTATTTGACCCCACACTTGCGCACCGGGGTGTTTGCTCGGGAGGCCGCAGCCACCTTCACGACTGGCCCGCTCGCCCGCGAGGCGGTATTGCCCCAAAGAAAGTAGAACGGACGGTGCGGCTTACATCTAGGACGCGCCATGATCGCGCCGCGCGCACGCGGTCGCTTACGTGGATCCCTTTGACCGCGTCTGTCTTGGACTAGGACGGGCATTTCGTCCGTCCGCAACCACAGCCTGGTAGGAACGTAGCGCATTATAGCTAAGTTCAAGCTAAAGTTTAAGGTTAGGGGCGTCATTCGCATCGCGAGTACAGATTTCGCAGGTCGGAGTGGGCTATTCGTGCCTCTGTGAAGCCCGGAGCTCCCCTATGGGGAGCTCCGGGGCACCCTTCCTAGGGTGCCGTGGCCAAAAAATGGCAGATATGAGTACTGTCACCAATTTAGTAACAGGCAATTTTGGCCTCTCGGACAGATTTTGCGCTCAATGTCGCTAACCTGATGCTTAGTTATTCCACATTTGTTTATTATCTTCTTACTTTATGCCGCCTCCGAGTCCTAAATTCCTTGATTTTGCTGTTACTGATTTAGTGACAGTACTCATATTTGCCATATTTTGGCCAGGGCATATGATTAACCCCCTATTTTCGACGTGAATTAGACCGGCTTAAGCCCAAAACACGCCCGCAGCGTGTTAAGCAACGCCTCTTGCTTCTTCCTGCGGGCATCGACACGATTCCGGTACCGCTTTCGCATACGCTGGTGGATGCGCCATGCGAGCGCTTCCATCGCTTCCATGTCGCAGAGCATTTCGTTGTTGACCGTCGCGACCTCGATTCCCATAGTAATCAAGCCCGTGTTGCGTTTTTCATCATGGATACGTCCCCTCCGGGAGGAATGGCCCAGCTCACCGTTGTATTCAAGGTCAAACCGGGCTGCTTCCTGATACGCATCGCAAACTGCATGCGGCATCCCCGAGATTGCCTGCGCGCGGTCATCGAACTCGATCTTGTAGTCGGTCTTAAAGGGACCGCAGTCAAATCCGCCATAGGAAAACGGAAGCGAAAACAGAGCGAGCATGATGCACTCCATGGGCGAGAGCAGGTTTTCTGACAGGCAGGGACACAGACGCAGCAGCTGTTTGGCCACATTCCCCTTGCATGCCGCAAGGTAATCTGCCAGGCGATCGGGCGTCAGCGCCGGCTCGACTTCAAAGTAGCCCACGTCTGCTGGCTGGTCCTTGTCCTTTGCAAGTTTATTCGTAACAGGCGAGGTGTAGGGAGGCAGATACTTCCCGCGGTCGCTCAGTGAAATCTTAGAGCACAGCTCCTGGGCCAGGGCAAATGCCTGGATACAGCCAAGTTCGCGCGCAACGGCAAGGCAGAGGGCCTCGGGAGACAAGCTGTACACCCCCGGTTCCACCTCTAGAATCGAGCCGGCGGGCAACCCGGAACACACGGACCAGCCTACGCTAGGCATGCGGCGGCGCTGCGCCGCAGATCCCACCAGCAAGCACAAATCCTCTTGCACCTCGCCGCTTGCGGCTCCAATTCGCACCAAGTCGGGAAGATAGATGTCCTCGGTCGAGGGCGACGACGTGCGCAGCACACGGCGCTCTTCATCGGGATTGAGGTCCTTCCAGCTGATATAGCCCATCTGCCGGCGCTCGGCGCGCATCATGCGCAGCGCTGAAGCGCCTGTTAGGATTACGGAAGCCGCTAGCTGTTCGCCTGTCGGCTCGTTGCGCCGCTCAATCTTCACTGCCACAAAACCACCCCTACCAAACACGTGCGATAGCGAGGCCATCAACGGCCGCGGCACCGGCGCGCTTGAGTTCCGCCGAAGCCGCTGCCATCGTCGCACCCGTGGTGATAACGTCGTCGATAAGCAGCAGGCGGCGGCCCCGCACGTCCTCAACGGTCTCGTACATGCCTCGGACGCGTTCACGGCGTTCTTCACGGCCGAGTTCACGCTGGTCGCCATGGCCGTATTTAACGAGGGCGTCGAGCAACGGAACACCCGACAGCTCGCAAAATGGGCGCGCGATGGCCTCCATATGATCGAAGCCGCGTCGCCGAAACGCCGCCGCAGTCGCGGGCACAAACACCACCGCATCGGCGCCGGACAACACACCGCCTAAGCGTTCGGGCGCCGCGACCTGGGCATGTAAGGCGGTGTCGTATAGCAGCTCTGCCAGATACGGCGCCAGGCGTCGCTCGCCCGCGTCTTTGTACGCTTTAATGATCCGCGGCAGCGGATGCGCGTAAACGGCACATGCCAGGCACCGGTCGAGTGCTTCGGCCATCGCCGAGGACGAACCCTCGACCGAGCACTCGGTGCACAGCAAGTCTCCAAACGGGGCGCCGCATCGAGTGCAGCTATGCCGCGGGTCGATGAGCGCAAGCGCCGCCAAGCAGTCTTGGCAAATAAGCGCGCCGGAGCGCTCGCAGCCGGCGCATCGCGTAGGCGACAACGCCTCAAGCGCCTCGTACGCCGCCAGCTCGGCAAACGGTAGCAATTCGTCCGCAAACGGCAGGATGCCGGCACCTTGCAGGCATCCCAACACATTCAAATATCTCTTCACGACACAACCCTCCCTACGTTCGGTCGCAGGGAGGGTTGTTGATTCAGTGCTATGGTACCCCGACGCGTTTGGGGTCAGGCAGGTTAAATCCGTTTGCGGGCGCTATTCGCCGGTAGGCGGTTGTGGTGCAGACGAAGACGGGGTCGAACCCTCGCCACCATCTTGACGCGGCTTGCGGGAACGACGACGGCGACGGCGCTTCTGGCCCTGGTCGGCCGAACCCTCGCCACCACGATCTTCGCGCGACTCGCGTTCGTCGCGAGCAGCGCCGCGCGCGGCCTTGGCAGCCGCCCCTCCGCCATCTCCGGGGCGACGACGCGTGACCTTGACCTCGCCATCCGAGACCTGATCGGCAACGGAGGGCACCGAGGGCTTTTGCTGCGTGCCCGAGGAATGGCGACGACGCGGACGCGGGGCGCGCTCGTCATCGTTGCGCTGCTTGCTACCCTTGTCGGCAGGCGTATCGGAACCCGAACCACCCTTGGGGGCGGCACCGGCTTCGCGAGCGGCTGCGGCGCGGAAGGCGTCCTCGCGCTCCTCGCTCGACAAATGGCGGCGGCGACGGCGCGTGGGATTCATGCCACCGCCGCGATTTTGCTGTTGAGGCTGCTGAGCTTCGCGCTCGCGGGGGGAATTCTTGCCTGCGGGAGCGGCCTCGCCGACATCGCCCGAGCCCGCGCGCTTGCGACGACGACGGCCACCGGCGGCCTCCTCGGCCTCAGGCGTTGCGGCATTGCCACGGCCCTTTCCGCGGCCACGACCCTCGCCCTGCCCCTGACCGGCGCGGGCATCGGAATCGGCATCGCGACGACGGCGCTTGGGCATCGACGTGCCAGCAAGACGGTCGGCGCTCGACAGGCCATCGCCCACGTCGACGCCGTTCTCGCGGTCGAGCTCCATGAGCGCCAGGCGCATCTCGGGCGACTCGATGCGCTCGAGCACGTCGCGCGTCACGCAGTCGGGGCGGCAGCTGCAGCCCTGCTCGGCGGCCTTCTTTTTGCAGCCCTCCGAGCAGGTCATATCAGCCAGGTTGACCTTAAAGACCTTGCCGTTCTCCAGGCGCAGCACCAGCTGCTCGCGCGGCGTGTCATATTCCTGAATACGCGCCTTGCCGAGCGGCGTATCGATAAGCGTCTTCTTTTTGGGCGCGCGGCTCTTAAAGTCCTTGTAGGCCTCGAACTCGTAGCGCAGGCAGCACATCAGGCGGCCGCAAACGCCGCTGATCTTGGAGGAATTGAGCGGCAGGTCCTGCTCTTTTGCCATGCGGATCGAGACGGGCTCAAACTGTCCGCCAAAGCGCGTGCAACAGAGCTCCTGGCCACACTGGGCATAGCCGCCCACCAGGCGAGTCTCGTCGCGCACGCCGATCTGGCGCATGTCGACGCGAATGTGCAGCGTCGAGGACAGATCCTTGACGAGCTGGCGAAAATCGACGCGTTCCTCGGCCGCAAAGTAGAACACGGCCTTCTCGCCGCCAAACAGGTACTCCACGCCGACCGGCTTCATCTCGAGGTCGAGCTCCTTGACCAGGCGACGGAAATCGACCATGGCCTCGTCGCCCTGGATGGCCAGATCATCGGCAAGCTGCAGGTCGATGTCGCTCGCCACGCGCAGCACGGGCTTGAGCGGCTGGCCGATCTCGTCCTGCGGTACCTCGAAGGGATCGGCCGTGACCAGGCCGATCTCGGTTCCGCGCTCGGTGGAGCAGATGGCATAATCGGCCTCGAGGATATCCAAATCCTGCGGGTCGAACCACAGGTCGCGCGAGGCGTAGGTAAACTTAACGGGTACGACTAACGGCATTTCAGTGCCTTCCTGATATCGAACAGCATGACCTCGATGGCCAGCTGGGGAGTAACGTTTCTGGCGATGTTGCGCTCGGCGGTTGCGACCGCTTCGAGCGCCTGGGTGGCACCCGCAACATTGGTCGCGGCGGCAAGCCGACCGATCGTGTCGCGCACATCCTCGTTCACGACGTCGGCCGCCTCATCCTGAAGCGTCAGCAGCACGTCGCGCATGAGCGTCCGCGCGCTCGCCAGCGCTTCCATGATACCCGAACGCTCGCGCGCGTTGAGCTCGCGCTTATTGCGGTCCTCAAGCTGCTTCAATGCTCCACGCGACAGGTAGTCGGCGTTTTGCTCGAGCACCTTTTCCTGCGTGGACTTGACCTCGGCGAGCGGCGCCTTAACGGCGACGATGAGCGACTTGGCGCGGCTGAGCACGTCGGCCTCGTCGGCGGCAATGAGTGAGTCGATGGCACGGACCATCTGACGGCGGGCGTCCTGGCGCTCGGCACTCTTAAGGAACTCGATGCCGCGCGTGGGGCTGCCCGCCACGGCGACGGCCATGCGACAACGCGCGATATCCTGACCAGTGGCACGGCTCACGGCCTGCGCGGCGACGGCGGGCGACACCAGCCGAAACGGCACGCACTGGCAGCGGCTCACGATGGTGGGCAACATCACGTCTGCCGAGGTGCCCAGCAAGATAAACATAACGCCCTCGGGCGGCTCCTCGAGTGTTTTGAGCAGTGCGTTGGCGGTGTTGGCGCGCAGCTGCTCGGCACGGTCGATGATGTAGACCTTGGCCTTGGCACGGATGGGCGCCAGAGGCACGTCGTCGAGCAGCTCGCGGGTCTGGGCGATGAGGTAGCCCGTGGCGCTCTCGGGCGTGTAATAGTGCACGTCGGGGTGCGTATGGCGGGCGACGCGCACACAGCTATCGCATGAGCCGCAGCCATCCTGCTCGCACAGGAAGGCCTGAGCGAGCGCCCACGCGGCGTCGAGCTTGCCCGCGCCGGGCGCGCCCAAAAACAGGTAGGCGTGCGATGCGCGGCCGCTGGCGACGGCATTGGTCAAAAAGTCGCGCACGCGCTCTTGGGTGTCGAGCTTGGCCAGCAGGCTTGCCTGAGCGGGGGCCATGTTACTCGGCCTCCTTGGCAAGCGCGGCGGCGACGGCGTCTTGCGGAATGTCGAGACCGTACACGCGAACCTGCTCGATTGTCTTCTCGAAGACCTCCGCGACGGGCGCGGTGGCATCGATGAGCTTTACGCGATTTGGCTCCTCGGCGGCAATGGCACTAAACCCCTCGTAAACACGCTCTTGGAATGCCATGCCTTTTGCCTCCATTCGATCCGTCGCGCCACGGGCTGCCATGCGCAGCGCCGCCTGCTCGGGCGTGATGTGGTAGACGAGCGTGAGCGCCGGGTGCGTCCCCGCAACGGCCAGGTTGTTGGCATCGCGCACCATCTGGCGATCGAGGCCGTCGGCAAACGCCTGGTAGCAAGTCGTGGAATCGTAGAAGCGGTCGCACAGGACCACCTTGCCGGCCGCGAGGGCGGGAGCTATTACCTCATGCACCAACTGGGCGCGCGCCGCCTCGTAAAGCAGCAACTCGCAGGTGTCGCCCATCGCCGTATTGGCGGGGTCGAGCAGCAGAGCACGGATCTTTTCGCTGATGGCGGTACCGCCCGGCTCGCGCAGGCTCACAACCTGATAGCCGGCAAGGTCGAGCGCGCGGGCAAGCAGGCGCGCCTGCGTAGATTTACCGGCGCCATCGACGCCCTCGAGCGTGATAAAGCTATGTTGAGCGGGCTCAAAAGCCATGGGCGCAGCCCCTTCCTACAAGGCGCGTAAATGCGAGTTATAGCAACCAAGCCATGATACCCCAGTGCTCGGTGCGCCCCAAATCCAACCTAGCCATCGATGCATCCCCGAAGTTGCGGTGAAATAGGGACTGATTGAAGCTCTGAGACCGCCAAACAGTCCCTATTTCACCGCAACTTATGAAGGGGAATTTTGGACGCTGGGTATAATCGTCGTATTGCATTGAAATGTGGCGAAAGGAGTGGCAATGTCTCGGTATTGCGCCTCGTGCGGCAAGCTTCTTGCAGATAATGCCAAGTTCTGCACCTCGTGCGGTGCACCCGTTGAGCAAACAGCCGCGAGCGATAGCCAGCCCGCTTTTGAGCAGACCGGTCCCCTCGATACGCCGCAAGCCAAGGCGGACGACCCCCTCGCCTATCGACCCGACCCCGCCGCAAGCCCCGCGGCCGTCGAGACCACGCAGCGCATACCCGTCGCGAGCGGCTCGCCCCAACAGCAGCCGGCTCCCGCATACGCGCCCGCTTCGCCACAGACCCCCGCTCCCAAAAAGAGCGGCACCGGGCCGCTTATCGCCGTTATCGTTGTGCTGGTGGCGATCATCATCGCCCTGGTCGTTTTCTTTGTGATCAAGCCTTTCGACAACGCCGCTACGCAGACGGCTGCCGAGGTAGCTAAGCTGCACCATGACGTCGACGACGATGACCTAAAGCCTCTCGGCGATCCCAACAGCCTGTACGACGATGATGACGATGACGACGAGGATGGCGGCGAAGCAACACTCTCCGAGCAGAACCTCTACCGCCGACTGAGCGAATACTACGACTTGCTCGAAGACCTCGACAACTACGTCCGTGGCTGCGCGCAGAACTTCAACGGCAGCTATCTGGAAGAGGATCGAACCACCCGTCAAAATCTCGCCGACGTCGCCGAGCGCACGGAGGACACCATCGAGCAGTATTACGACATCGTCGAGGACCTAGACGTCCCGACGAGCTCCAAGAACTACAGCTCCTGGAAGGACATCATCGCCCTGTACGACGACCTGGATCACCGCATTGACGCAATCTGTGATGCCTGGGAGATCAGCCTGAAATACGCCAAGCCTGCGGACCACAAGAATGAGATCGTGGCGCCGCTGTCGCGCGACAACGTGGCGGGCACCAATGACAATAAGTACCGCCTAGATTTTGAGAAGCGCTACCCCGGCGCCAAACCCGTCGAAGTGAACTAGCGCTTTGTCGTTCCCGAGCCGGCAGTTAGGGACGTTCCTAAACTGCCGGCAGAAAAGGAACGTCCCTAACTGCCGGATAAAAACGAGCGAGGATTTTGAGGTCCTCGCTCGTTTTTGTTTTAGGTGATGTTTCGACCGTGCGGCTACTTGTCGGCAGCGGTCTTTTTGGTAGTCGACTTCTTGGCCGTCGTCTTTTTGGCGGTCGTCTTCTTGGCAGCAGTCTTCTTGGCCGCCGTCGTCTTCTTCGCCGTGCTCGCCTTGGTCGTAGTCTTGCGGCCGCGGGCGGGCTTCTTCTCCTTGGTCGGGCAGTCCATGTTCACGCAGATGCGCCACGGGCCGCGCGCCGTGTTGACCACCACGATGGGGGCACCGCACTCGGGGCAGGTCTCACCCGTCGCCTCGAGCTTACCGCGCGCCGGCAGAGAATAGCTCACGCCGCAGTCATCGTAGTTGGTGCAGCGGATAAAGCGCTTGCCGCTCTTCTCGCTCTTGTGCGCGATCAGGTCGCCATGGCGTCCGGCCTCGGCGCACACCTTGCACTCGCCCACCTTAAGGTCAGGCTCGTAGTTGGTGGGGCACGTGGGGTTCACGCAAATCTCGAAGGCCTTCTGGCGGAACGGCTGGCACTTAATGCGCGGCGCGCCGCACTCGGGGCACACGGCCGCCTCGCCCTCGAGCGGGCTTACCTTGACGCCGCTCGGCACTGGATAGGTCACATCGCAGTCGGGCCAGCCCATGCAGCCAATGAAGCTGCCACGGGTCTTGGCGCTCGTCTTCATAACCAGGTCCTTGCCGCACTTGGGGCAAGCTCCCACGCGCGCATCGGCCGTGACGGCGTCGCTGATGGCGTCGCCCAGCTCCTGCGTGTGCTTGAGCAGCTCGTCGAGCACGCCGGCCAGCAGCGCGCGCGAGTGCGTCACGACATGCTCTTCGGTGTCCTCGCCGCGCTCCACGCGGGTCATGTCGCCGTCGAGCTCACTGGTCATATCGGGGCTCGTGATGCGCGGGGCAAACTGCGACAGTGCATCGATAATGGCGATGCCCAGCTGGCTCGGCTCAACGGGATCATTTTTGAGGTAGCGCACGGCGTACAGGCTGTCTCTTATACACATCTCCGAGCCCACGAGACA